>NZ_JAHLEM010000001.1 GCF_018883605.1 Streptomyces niphimycinicus
CCGCGGACCGTCGGCGCCCTGCGGGTGGCGGGGGCCGCGGCCCTCGTCGGGTTCCTCGGCGGATGGCTCGGTTGAGGGAGGACGCCATGATCACTCCACTGATCGCCGGCACCGGGCCCCGCCCGCCCCACACCCCGCCGGCCCTGGACGGCGCGCTGTCCGTCTGGCCCGCCTCGACCACCCCGCTCGCCCACGGGGACCTGGCCGTCGGCGGAGTGTCGCTCACCGAGGTCGCGGACCGCTTCGGCACCCCCGTGTACCTCCTCGACGAGGGCGAGGTCCGGGCCCGCTGCCGCGCCTACCACGACGCCTTCCCCGAGGCCGCCGTCCTCTACGCCGCCAAGGCGTTCCTGTGCCGCGCCATGGCGCACTGGGTGGAGGAGGAGGGCATGGGTCTGGACGTGTGCTCGGCCGGCGAGCTGGAGCTCGCCGTCACCACCGGTTTCCCGCCCGAGCACATCGTGCTGCATGGCAACGCCAAGAGCCCGTACGACCTCCAGGCCGCCCTGCGCTTCGGGATCGGGCGCATCGTCATCGACAGCCCCTCGGAGATCGCCCGGCTGGCCGTCGCGGTGCCCGAGGGCAGCCGCCAGAAGGTGATGGCCCGGGTCGCCCCGGGCATCGCCGCGGGCGGCCACGCCAAGATCCGTACCGGCACCGACGACCAGAAGTTCGGCCTGTCGCTGGCCGATGGCTCGGCACACCACGCCATCGCCCGCATCCTGGACCAGCCACATCTGGAACTGGTCGGCCTCCACTGCCATCTGGGCTCCCAGATCACCTCCGCCAAGCCCTATCTGGCGGCCGTACGGCGCATGGTCGGCCTGCTGGCCCGGGTCCGTGACCAGCACGGGATCACCCTCCCCGAGCTGGATCTGGGCGGCGGCTACGGCATCGCCTACCGCCCCGGCGAGCCCGCCCTGGACATCGCGGCGCTCGGGCCCCGGGTGCGCGCCGAACTGGCCGACAGTTGCGCGGCGGCCGGACTGCCCGTGCCCCGGCTGATCGTCGAACCCGGCCGCGCCGTCGTAGGACCGGCCGGGATCGCGCTGTACCGGGTCCTGGCCGTCAAGCGCACCGGGCACCGCACCTTCGTCGCGGTGGACGGCGGGATGAGCGACAACCCCCGCCCGGCGCTGTACGGAGTGCGCTACGCGCCCCGGCTCGTGGGCCGCACCAGCACGGCGCCGCTCGCCACCGCCACCGTGGCCGGACGCCACTGCGAGGCCGGGGACGTACTGGCGGGCGAGGCGGAGCTGCCCGGCGACATCCGCCCCGGCGACCTGCTCGCGGTGCCGGTGGCGGGCGCGTACCACCTGTCCATGGCCTCCGGCTACAACCTGGTCGGCCGCCCGCCGGTGGTCGCCGTGGCCGACGGGAGGGCGCGGCTGCTGGTACGGCGCGAGTCGCTGGACGACATCCGCAGCCGCGACGTCGGGTTGTAGCCACGGGGGGCGGTGACCGCCCGGAGCGGCCACCGCCCCGCACCAAGGGCCCCGCGGGGGCGGCGATCGCGCCATCCCCTCGGGGCCTTGGCATGCGGCGGAGAGAGCGGGGAGGGCGGAAGGCGGTGCCCCCACGGGAACCGACGCCCACTCAGGTAACGGTGCCGTGCACCGTGTACGCGCCGGCCCGCGGTGTCAGCGGCGACGGTGCTGGGCATCGCGCTGATACCGACACACCGCTGAGCGGCCGTTCCGCGGCTCTCTCCGCCGCCGGACCTCAACCTCGCACGGCGCGGAGGGGCGATCCATGGGCCTTGTCGCCACCCTGACGCCATGCCCTCGGGGTTTGACGCGGCCCTGATGGACCGTGTGGCCGCCGTCAGGAGAACGTCAGGACCACGTCGCCCGATGACCGGGATCCGGCACCGCCCGTTCACTCCATCGGCCCGATTTGCGCCAAAACACCGTCGACGTCGTCGGGCGGGGCGTCGGGGGCGCGCTAACAAGGGGCGTCGGTGGCCGAGGTGGTACGCGGTCACGGCGGCCCTTACGACCCGACCCGCCGGGGAGTCGTCCGCATGTCAGATGTGGTGTTCATCGTCCTGACCATCGCCGTGTTCGCCGTCATCGGCGCGGTCGCGAAGGGGGCGGGCCGGCTGTGAGCGCCGACAACCTCGTGGGGCTGATCGTGGCCGCGGCCCTGCTCGGCTATCTGGTGCTGGCCCTGATCTTCCCGGAGAGGTTCTAGTGAGCGGCACCCTCGCGGGCTGGCTCCAGGTGCTGGCGCTGGTGGCGGCGCTGGCCCTCTCCTACCGGCCGCTGGGCGACTACATCGCCCACGTCCTCACCGCGCCCCGGCATCTGCGCGCCGAGCGGCTGGTCCACCGGCTGGCGGGGGTGGACGGGGACGCGGATCAGCGGTGGAGCGCCTATCTGCGCGGGGTACTCGCGTTCTCCGCGGTCTCGGTGCTGTTCCTGTACGGATTCCTGCGGCTCCAGAACCATCTGCTGCTGTCGCTCGGCAGGCCGCCGATGCCTCCGGCCCAGTCCTTCAACACCGCCGCCTCCTTCGTCACCAACACCAACTGGCAGTCGTACTCCGGCGAGGCGGCCCTGGGGCATCTGGTGCAGATGGCCGGGCTCGCGGTGCAGAACTTCGTGTCGGCGGCGGTGGGCATCGCCGTCGTCGCCGCCCTGATCCGCGGCTTCACCCGTAAGGAGACCGACCGGGTCGGCAACTTCTGGGTGGATCTGACGCGGATCGTGCTGCGGGTCCTGCTCCCCCTCGCGTTCGTCTTCGCGATCGTGCTGGCGGCGGGCGGTGTGATCCAGAACTTCCACGGCGCCGAATCCATCCCGGCCGTCGCCGGGGGCCACCAGAGCGTCACCGGGGGCCCGGTGGCCTCCCAGGAGGTCATCAAGGAGCTGGGCACCAACGGCGGCGGCTTCTACAACGCCAACTCCGCCCACCCCTTCGAGAACCCCAACGCCTTCACCAACTGGCTGGAGATCTACCTCCTGCTGGTGATCTCCGCCGCGCTGCCGCGCACCTTCGGCCGGATGGCCGGGGACCACCGCCAGGGCTACGCGATCGTGGCGGTCATGGCGCTGATCTGGGCCGCCTCGGTCGCCGTCGTCACCGTCACCGAACTGCACAGCGTCAGCAGCCAGGCGGGTCACGCGGCGGGCGGTATGACGGAGGGCAAGGAGCGGCGATTCGGCATCTGGGCCTCGGCCCTCTTCGCCGCCTCGACCACCCTCACCTCCACCGGCGCGGTCGACTCCGCCCACGACTCGTACGCGCCGTTCGGCGGCGGGATGACGATCTTCAACATGATGCTGGGCGAGATCGCGCCCGGCGGCACCGGATCCGGCCTCTACGGCATCCTCATCCTGGCGGTCGTCGCGGTCTTCGTGGCCGGGCTCATGGTGGGACGTACACCCGAGTATCTGGGCAAGAAGCTGCGCGGGCGGGAGATGAAGTTCGCCTCGCTGTACATCCTGACCACCCCCGCGGTCGTGCTGGTCGGTGCGGGCCTGGCGATGGCGCTGCCCGGTGAGCGTGCGGGGATGCTCAACCCCGGGCCGCACGGCTTCTCCGAGGTGCTGTACGCCTTCACCTCGGCCGCCAACAACAACGGCTCCGCCTTCGCCGGACTCGGCGTCGACACCGTCTGGTACAACACCGCGCTCGGCCTCGTCATGCTCTTCGGCCGCTTCCTGCCGATGGTGTTCGTGCTGGCGCTGGCCGGGTCGCTCGCCGGGCAGGCCCCGGTGCCGGTCACGGCCGGGACGCTGCCCACCCACCGGCCGCAGTTCGTCGGTCTGCTGACCGCCGTGGTCCTCATCGTCGTCGGCCTCACCTACTTCCCCGCACTCTCGCTGGGACCGCTCGCGGAAGGGCTCCAGTAGTGTCCTCACCGTCCCGCCCCGTCTCCGGCGGTCTGCTCGACCCGAAACAGCTCATCGCCTCCCTCCCCGACGCCGCCAGGAAGCTGGACCCGCGGGGCATGGTCAGAAACCCGGTGATGTTCGTGGTGGAGGTCGGCGCGCTGCTCACCACCGCGCTGGCCTGCCGCAGTCCCGGCGTCTTCGCCTGGGTCATCACCGTATGGCTCTGGCTGACCGTCCTCTTCGCCACGCTGTCGGAGGCCGTCGCCGAGGGGCGGGGCAAGGCCCAGGCGGAGACGCTGCGGCGGACGAAGACCGCCACGGTCGCCCGCCGGCTCGTGGACTGGCGGCCGGGGGCGACGGATGCGGCGGAGGAGGAGGTACCGGCCGCCGAACTGCGGCTGGGCGACCATGTGCTGGTCGAGGCGGGGCAGCTCATCCCCGGGGACGGGGATGTGGTCGAGGGCGTCGCCTCGGTCGACGAGTCGGCGATCACCGGCGAGTCGGCGCCGGTCATCCGCGAGTCCGGCGGCGACCGTTCGGCGGTCACCGGCGGTACGAAGGTGCTGTCGGACCGGATCGTCGTGAAGATCACCTCCAAGCCCGGCGAGACCTTCATCGACCGGATGATCGCGCTGGTGGAGGGCGCGGCGCGGCAGAAGACGCCGAACGAGATCGCGCTGAACATCCTCCTCGCCTCGCTCACCATCGTCTTCCTGCTCGCCGTGGTCACCCTTCAGCCGTTCGCGATCTACGCCCGGGCCGAGCAGTCCATCGTGGTCCTGGTCGCGCTGGTGGTCGCGCTCATCCCCACCACCATCGGCGCACTGCTGTCCGCGATCGGCATCGCCGGTATGGACCGCCTCGTCCAGCGCAATGTCCTCGCCCTGTCCGGCCGCGCCGTCGAGGCCGCCGGGGACGTCAACACCCTGCTGCTGGACAAGACCGGCACCGTCACCTTCGGCAACCGGCAGGCCGCCGAGTTCCTGCCGGTGGGCGGAACGGCGGTCGAAGAGCTGGCGGACGCCGCCCAGTTGTCGTCGCTGTCCGATGAGACGCCGGAGGGCCGTTCGGTCGTGGTCCTGGCGAAGGAGACGTCCGGGCTGCGGGCACGGGACGAGGGTGAGCTGGGCGAGGCCCGGTTCGTGCCCTTCACCGCCCAGACCCGGATGAGCGGGGTGGACATCGGCGGCCGTCAGGTGCGCAAGGGCGCCGCCTCGGCCGTCGCCGGCTGGGTGGCCGGGCACGGTGGCCGGTCCGGCGCCGATGTCCAGGCGGTCGTGGACCGGATCTCGCAGGAGGGCGGCACCCCGCTGGTGGTGGCCGAACGCGCCGACGGCGCGGCCGCCCGGGTGCTCGGCGTCATCCACCTCAAGGACGTGGTCAAACACGGGATGCGGGAGCGGTTCGATGAGCTGCGGCGGATGGGCATCCGCACGATCATGATCACCGGCGACAATCCGCTGACCGCTCGGGCCATCGCGGAGGAGGCCGGGGTGGACGACTTCCTGGCGGAGGCCGCGCCCGAGGACAAGATGGCGCTCATCCGGCGGGAGCAGGCGGGCGGCAAGCTGGTGGCGATGACCGGCGACGGCACCAACGACGCCCCGGCGCTGGCGCAGGCGGACGTCGGGGTGGCGATGAACACCGGTACATCGGCCGCCAAGGAGGCCGGGAACATGGTCGACCTGGACTCCGACCCCACCAAGCTCATCGAGATCGTGGAGATCGGCAAGCAACTGCTCATCACACGCGGTGCGTTGACCACCTTCTCCATCGCCAACGACGTGGCGAAGTACTTCGCCATCATCCCCGCGATGTTCACCGTGGTCTATCCGGGCCTGGAGAAGCTCAACGTCATGCGGCTGCACAGCCCGACGTCGGCCATCGCCTCCGCGATCATCTTCAACGCGCTGATCATCGTCGCGCTGATCCCGCTCGCCCTGCGCGGTGTCCGCTACCGGCCTTCCTCGGCGGCGGTCCTGCTCGGCCGCAACATCGGGGTCTACGGCCTCGGCGGGCTCGTACTGCCCTTCCTCGGCATCAAACTCATCGACCTGGTCGTCCAGTTCATTCCCGGACTCCGCTGACCGACTGCCCGCCAGGACGACCCGTCAGGACGCCCCGCCAGGACGACCCGGAAGAAGGCAACGCCATGACCCGCTCGCTTCCCACCGCGGTCCGTACCCACCTGTCCGCGCTGCGGATCCTGCTCGTGTTCACCGTCGTCACCGGCGTCCTCTATCCGCTCGCCGTCACCGGAGTGGCCCAGGGCGCCTTCCCGCACGAGGCCAACGGATCACGGATCACCCGGCACGGCACGGTCATGGGCTCCAGCCTGATCGGCCAGAACTTCGCCCTCCCCAAGGCACACCCGGGGGATCCGGGCGAGCCGCTCAGGCCCGATCCCGCCTGGTTCCAGCCCCGCCCGTCCGCCGGCGGCTACGACCCCCTGGCCACCGGCGCCTCCAACCTCGGCCCCAACAACCCGGTCCTGGTGCGGTCGGTCGAGGCGCGGCGGGCCGCGGTCGCGAGGTTCGACGGTGTCGCCCCCAGGGACGTCCCGGCCGACGCGGTCACCGCCTCCGGCTCCGGCCTCGATCCGCATATCTCCCCGGGGTACGCCTATGAGCAGGTGAACCGGGTCGCCAAGACCCGCGGTCTGCGACCGGCAACCGTGCACGCGCTGGTCACCGCCCATGTCGAGGACCGCGTCCTCGGCTTCCTGGGCGAGCGGCGGGTGAACGTCGTCCAGCTCAATGCCGCACTGGCCGACCACCGATGAGGGGCCCGGCGCGGCCCTGACCAGGAACCTCGCTCAGTAGGCTGGACCAGCCAGTCCAGTCGAGAGGGGACGTCATGCGCAAGGAGCTGACGGCAAAGGGGAAGGCCACCCGGAACCGGATCATCGAGGGCGCGGCCGCGGTGCTGCGCGAGAAGGACGTGTCGATCGCCACCCTCGATGACGTCATGGCGCGCACCCGCACCAGCAAGAGCCAGTTGTTCCACTACTTCCCCACCGGGAAGGACGAGCTGCTGCTGGCGGTCGCGCATCACGAGGCCGACCAGGTCCTGGCGGACCAGCAGCCGTATCTCGGATGCCTGGACTCCTGGGAGGCGTGGCAGCGCTGGCGCGATGTGGTGGTCGAGCGCTACGAGGAGCAGGGCGAGGAGTGTCCGCTGGGCTCGCTGGTCCTGCATCTGGGCCGTTCCACCCCGGGCGCCCGGGATGTGGTGGTGGCGTTGATGCGCCAGTGGCAGGAGAGCCTTGCCACCGGCATCCGGGCCCTCCAGACGGCCGGACACCTGCCCGCCGATCTGGACGTCGAGCACCGCGCGGCCGCCCTGCTGGCGGGTATCCAGGGCGGCGTGGCGATTCTCCAGTCGACCGGCCGGGCCGAGCATCTGCGGGCCGCGCTCGATCAGGGCATCGGGGATCTGCGGCGCGCCGCGGCCTGACCGGGGTGGCGGCGGGCGGGCAGGTCGGTCCGGTCGCGACGGCGGCGAATGGACTTGCAAGTCCATTTTTTTCTTCGCACAGTGGCATGGCCCCCGGGCGGATCCGGGCGGTGCCCGCGCACCCGGCGTGACCGAGATCGAGGTCGTGCCCCGCGGGATACCGATGGTGCGGGTAACGAGCGGCAGGAGCGCGTGATGAGTGGACGGCTGAAGGACAAGAGGGCGCTGGTCACCGGTGCGACCAGCAACATCGGACGGGCGATCGCGGAGATGTTCGCCGCGGAGGGCGCGCATGTGATCGTGTCCGGGCGCAGCGCCGAGCGCGGCGCCGAGGTCGTCGGCGCCATTCGCGCGCGGGGCGGCCGGGCCGACTTCGTACAGGCGGATCTGGACGGAAGCGCCGAGGCGTCCCGCGCCCTGGCCGAGGCGGCGACGTCCGCCTTGGGCGGGGGCATCGACATCCTGGTCAACAACGCCGGCGTCTACCCCGGTGAGAGCACCGCGGACACCGATGAGCAGACCTTCGACCGCGTCTACGCGGTGAATGTGAAGGCGCCGTTCCTCCTAACGGCCGCGGTCGCCCCGGCCATGGCCGGGGCCGGTGGCGGGGCGATCATCAATCTGGGGTCCTGGGTCGCCCGGCTGGGCATCCCCGTCGGCGCGCTCTACAGCTCCTCCAAGGGTGCGATGGAGACCCTGACGCGCGCCTGGGCCGCCGAGTTCGGCCCGCGCGGGGTGCGGGTGAACGCGATCTCTCCCGGAGTGGTCCACACCCCCGTACCCGGCGAGGTGCACCCGGGCGACGTCATGATGAACGGCACCCCGGCCGGGGGCGTCGGAAGTCCTGAGGCCATCGCGCACGCCGCGGTCTACCTCGCCGGTGACGAGGCCGCGTTCGTCCACGGCATCGTGCTGGACGTCGACGGCGGTCGCACCACGGCGGCCGTCATCGCGGCGTAGCAGCCGAACGGTCGCGGCACGGCGTACGCGTACGCGTAGCGCCCGACCCTCATCCGGCTGGTGGACCCAGGCGCAGGGGGCGCCGCGCCAACCTCGCGCGGCGCCCTCGCCCGTGGTCCGGGCGAGGGCGTCCGCCACCGTCGTACACGCGAGCCGGACCACGGCGCGCGGTTGCCCGTACGGCGTACCGGGACGGCTCCATCACTCCGTGAAGGGCGCGGCGAGCACCAGATCCTCCACGGTGGGCACCGCGAAATCGGGGATATGACGGCGGCCGACCTCGGCGAAGGGATGCATCAGCTCCGCCATGGGCTTGGTGCGGCACAGCGAGATCATCTTGTCGACCGCGTCCTTCTTGAAGCCCTTCCTGGGGAAGGTGGTGAGCACGTCCGCAAGAGCGTCGGACGGGATCTGCTTCAGGTCGTTTCCGGCGAAATCCATACCGGAGCCGACGGAGATCATGGCGATCTCCGGCCTCTTCCGCGTCGCGATGCCGACGCTGGTGTGCAGGGCGATGGCGTCCCAGACCACTTCCGCTCGTTCGGCGGACACATGCCGTTCCGTCAGGAACTTCCGCGCGGCGTCGGCGCCGTCGACCTCGAAGCGCTCGGTCGGGGTCTGGAACGCCTCGATCAGTCCGAGGTCATGCAATACCGCGGCGAGGAATACGAGTTCCCGGTCATAGGTGACGCCGCGTCGGTCGAATATCAAAGAGGCGAAGAGATATGTCCGCAGGGAATGGTTGAAGATTGTCTCGGAGCACACGCCTTGTGCGTAGGTCACGGCTTCCCGGGCCAGTCCGCTGTCGGGGATGCGGACTCCGGCCACGGTCGAGGGCAGGGTGCCCGCTGTCGACTTCCTCCCCGTGGTGCGTGCGGCGGCTGGCGTGGCGGATGCCGCGGTGGCGAGCGCGGATATCGCTCCCACCGCGGCGATACCGGCGCCGTGTTGCAGCACCGTGCGCCGGGCGAATTTCTTTGTGCTCTTGTTCTCGTCGGTCATGTGAGGAGCTTTCTCGTCAGCGGTTGATGCCGAGAGCCTATGAATTGCGCCGTCGAGTCAAACAGCGGCGAGAATGCCAAATAGCTCCCGATTCTCGCCACCCGGGAGTCGCCTCGAGGAGGTGGGTCCCGGTCCTCCGGCGACAACCGTCGAACCAGCGGGCGCAGCGGCGACCGGCTCGGCTCGGCGGAAAGGTGCTCGAGCCCGCCGAGCCGGCCCGCCAGGCAGGCGCGGCCGCCTCGGCGCAGCATGGCCAGGGAGTCGAGGATGGTGGTGTTGCCCACCAGGTCGAGCACGGCGTCGAGCCGCTTGGCCTCGGGGATCCGCTCGGAGAGGCGCGGTTCCTCCAACTCGGCCCGCTCCACGCCGAGTTCCTCCAGCAGGGCGAAGCGCTCACGGTTGCGCGAGGTGCCGATGACGCGGGCACCGGCGTTCACCGCGAGGTTGACGGCGGCCGAACGACTTGATGTCGATCACGACATGACCGGCCTCGGGCTCAGGATCCGGTAGCTCCGTGTAGACGAGGCTGTCCGGTCCACCGAACTTCTCGATCACGATGGCACGCACCATGCGGCTCCGGGTGTCGGCGGGACCCCCGTTTCACCGTAGCCCCGCGGATGGCCGCTCGCGATCGGACGAAACTGGGCGCGGTGGCGCACCCTTGCGCCGCGGCGGTCGGTCATGTGCCGGTTCCGGTGCCCGTGCCAGTGCCGGTGCCCGTGCCAGTGCCGGTGCCGGGGAACATCTGGACGGCTTCCGGCAGATGCCACGGGTGTGGTGCGATCAGGTCGGTGATGGCCGATTCCGGGCCCCATGAGCCGGGGGCGTACGGCTGGACCGGCGGTGGGTTCTCGAGGAGGGGCGTGGACGCACGCCAGATGTGTTCGATGCCGTCGGAACGGGTGAACAGCGACTGGTCGCCCAGCATGGCGTCCAGGATCAGGCGTTCATAGCCTTCGAGTCCGTTCTCCTCGCAGAAGGAGCCGGCGTAGCCGAAGGACATCGTCGCCGGTTCGAGCCGCATGGCGGGGCCGGGCTCCTTGGCGAGGAAGGCGACGGCGATCCACCCGGGGTCCCCGAAGTCGATCACGATCTTGTTACCGCGGTCCTGCCGCTAAGCGGCGAGGTCGGTGGCGAACATCCGCAGGGGCGGTTCGCGCAGTCCGAGGGTGATCACCTGGCGGCGCTGGGCGAGGTTCTTGCCGGAGCGCAGATGGAACGGGACTCCGGCCCACCGCCAGTTGTCCACCTCCATCCGCAGCGCGGCGAACGTCTCGGTCGACGAGTCGGGGGCGACCCCCGGTTCGTCGCGGTAGCCCTCGTACTGGCCGCGCACGACATGCGCGGGTTCGATGGGGCGCAGCGCCTCGAAGACCTTGTCCTTCTCGTCGCGCAGCGGCTGGGCGGCGAGCGAGACCGGTGGGTCCATCGCCACAATGCCGAGCACCTGGATCAGATGCGTGACGATCATGTCCCGGAAGGCCCCGGTGCCTTCGTAGAAGTGGGCACGGCCTTCGAGGCCGAGCGTCTCGGGCACGTCGATCTGCACATAGCTGATGTGGTCCCGGTTCCAGATGGGTTCGAACATCCCATTGGCGAAGCGGAGGGCGAGGATGTTGTCCACCGACTCCTTGCCGAGGAAGTGATCGATGCGGAAGACCCGGGTTTCGTCGAACACGGTGTGGATCGTCTCGTTGAGCGCTTGTGCCGACGCGAGATCGGTGCCGAAGGGCTTCTCCACGATCACCTTCGCGTCCTTTGCCAGGTCCGTGTCGCCGAGCATGCCGATGATGGACGCGAACGCCGAGGGCGGAATGGCCAGGTGGAACAGTCGGCGTGACGGCCCGCCGAGGGAGTCCTCGGCGGCCCGTACGGCGGCGAGCAGCGGGCCCGGGTCCTGCGGGTCGGCGGCGCCGAAGGACAGCGACTCCTCGAAGGTCTTCCACACCGGCCCGGTCGGCTTGGACCGGCCGAAGGTGGCGACCGCGTCATGCGCGAGGGTGCGGAACGCGTCGTCGCTCATGGCCGAGCGGGCCGGTGTCGAGCCCACGATGCGGTAGTTGTCGGGCAGGAGGCCCGCCGTGGCGAGGTGGAACAGCCCGGGCAGGAGTTTGCGCTTGGCGAGGTCCCCCGTGGCGCCGAAGAGCACGATCACATGGTCGTCCGGGCCGCTCATCGCCCGCCCCGCTTCTCGGCGTGTCCGCCGAACTCGCTGCGCATGGCGGACAGCACCCGGCCGGCGAACTCGCCGAGGCCCCGGGACGCGAACCGGTCGGTGAGCGCCGTGGTGATCACGGCGGCGGGTACGCCCTCGTCGACCGCGGCCCGTACCGTCCATCGCCCTTCACCGGAGTCCGAGACGCGCCCGGTGAACTCGTCCAGCTTCGGTGACCGGGCCAGCGCGTCCGCGGTGAGGTCGACGAGCCAGGAGCCCACGACCGAGCCGCGCCGCCACACCTCGGCGACCTCGCCGACATCGATCTCGTACTGATACGCCTCCGGCTCGCGCAGCGGGGTGGTCTCCGCGTCCGCGGAACGCTTGCGCAGCCCGGCGTCCGCGTGCTCGATGATGCTGAGCCCCTCGGCGATCGCGGCCATCATTCCGTACTCGACCCCGTTGTGGACCATCTTCACGAAGTGGCCGGCCCCGCTCGGACCGCAGTGCAGATAGCCCTCCGGCGCCGACCCGTCGGCGTGTCTGCTCGGTGTCGGCTCGGCGGTGCCGGTGCCGGGCGCGATGGTGCGGAAGATGGGGTCGAGCCGCGAGACGGGCTCCTGCTCACCGCCGATCATGAGGCAGTAGCCGCGGTCAAGTCCCCAGACACCGCCCGATGTTCCGCAGTCCAGATAGTGCAGCCGGTGCGGCGCGAGCTGGGCCGCGCGGGTGATGTCGTCGCGGTAGTAGGAGTTGCCACCGTCGATGACGGCGTCGTCCGGGTCGAGGAGGTCGGTGAGCTGATCGAGGGTGGACTGTACGACGGCGGCGGGCAGCATCAGCCAGACGGCACGTGGCCGCTCCAGCTTCGCCACCAGGTCGCCGAGTGAGCGGGCGGCGACGGCGCCCTCGCCCTCCAGCTCCCTGACCGCGCTCTCGTTGACGTCATAGACCACACAGTGGTGGCCGTCGCGCGTCAGCCGGCGTACGAGGTTCGCGCCCATCCGGCCGAGCCCGATCATGCCGAGCTGCATGGGGGTGTCGGTAGCCATGTGCTCTCCTGTCACGTCATGGCCCGCTCAGCCCGAGGCCACCAGCTCGCGCGCCACCTGCGCGACGCGCTCGGGGGTGAATCCGAACTTCGTGAGCAGTTGTCTGAGGGGTGCGGAGGCGCCGAAGGTGTGCATTCCGACGATGGCCCCGCCGGGGCCGACATACCGGTCCCAGCCGAAGGTGGAGCCCTCTTCCACCGCGACCCTCCGGGTCACCGCGGGTGGCAGCACCTGGTCGCGGTACTCCCTCGGCTGACGGTCGAACAGCTCCCAGCACGGCATGCTCACCACCCGGGCGGCGATGCCCTCGGCGGTGAGTTCCTCGTGCGCGGCCAGGGCCAGCGCCACCTCGGAGCCGGTGGCGAGCAGGATCACCTCGGGCTCGCCCCGGTCCGTGTCCGCCAGCACATAGGCACCCCACGCGACACCACTGGCCGCCGCGAGCCGATCGCGGTCCAGGGTGGGCAGGGGCTGGCGGGAGAGGACCAGCGCGGCCGGTTCCCGGCGGAGGGCGGCGACCACCCGCCAGGTCTCGACGACCTCGTTGGCGTCGGCCGGGCGGAAGACCAGCAGCCCGGGCGTGGCGCGCAGCCCCGCGAGCTGCTCGACGGGCTGGTGGGTGGGGCCGTCCTCGCCGACCCCGATGGAGTCGTGGGTGAAGATGTGCACGGTGGGGATCTCCATCAGCGCGGAGAGGCGGATGGCCGCCTTGGCGTAGTCGGAGAAGATCAGGAAACCGGACCAGTACGGGCGGAGCTTCGTGAGCGCCATTCCGTTGGCGATGGCGGCGGACGCGTGTTCCCGGACACCGAAGTGCAGATTGCGCCCGGACCGGGCCCCGGGCTGGAAGTCGCCCGTTCCCCCGAAGGTCAGCCGGGTCTTGGTCGACGGCGTCAGGTCGGCGGACCCGCCGAGGACCCAGGGCACCGCCTTGGCCACCGCGTTCAGCACCTGGCCCGATGAGTCGCGGCTGGCCAGGCCCTTCGGGTCGGCCGGGAAGGTGGGCAGCGCGGTGTCCCAGCCGTCCGGGAGCTCACGGCGCTGGATGCGCTCCAGCTCGTCGGCGAAATCGGGGTACGCACCGCGGTAGGCGTCGAACATCTTCTCCCAGCCGGTGCGCAGTTCGGCGCCCCGGGCGCCGATGCCCCGGGCGAACCAGTCGGGCACACCGTCGGGTACGTGGAAGTCGGCATCCGGCGGAATACCGAGGACGCGCTTGGTGGCTCTGACCCCCTCCGGCCCGAACGGCGCTCCATGTGCCTTCGGCGAGTCCTCGACCGGTGAGCCGTAGCCGATGTGGCTGTGGACGAGAATCAGGGTCGGGCGGGCCGCCTCGGCGTGGAAGGTGTGGAAGGCCCGGCCGATCCGGTCGAGGTCGTTGGCGTCGGCGACGGTGGTCACGTTCCAGCCGTAGGCCAGGAAGCGGGCGGCGACATCCTCGGTGAAGGTGATGTCGGTGTGGCCCTCGATGGTGACCCGGTTGGAATCGTAGATCCAGCACAGGTTGGACAGCCGCAGATGTCCGGCCAGCGAGGCCGCCTCGGAGGAGACGCCCTCCATCATGCAGCCGTCCCCGGCGAGGGCGTACACATCGAAGTCGAAGAGCGGGAAGTCCGGGCGGTTGAACCGCGCCGCCAGCCACCGGCCTGCGATGGCCATGCCCACGGAGGTGGCGACTCCCTGGCCGAGCGGGCCGGTGGTGGTCTCGACGCCGCTCGTCCACCGGTACTCGGGGTGGCCGGGGCAGCGCGAGTCGAGCTGCCGGAAGGACTTGAGATCGTCGAGGGTCACCGCCGGACGGCCCAGCACCTCGTACTCGGGGTCGACCGTACGCACGCCGGTCAGATAGAGGAGCGACCAGAGCAGGGCGGAGGCGTGGCCCTCGGAGAGCACGAAACGGTCGCGGTTCGGCCAGATCGGATCGGCGGGGTCGAAGCGAAGGAACCGCTGCCACAGGGTGTACGCGAGGGGCGCCATCCCCATCGGCGTGCCCGGGTGCCCCGAATTCGCCTTCTGCACCGCGTCCATGCACAGTCCGCGGATCGTGTTCACCGACAGCGTGTCCAGGTCGGTCATGGCTACGCCGCCCTCCGTGCGCTCGATGGATGTCTGCGCGCTCGATGGCTCTCTGCGCTTGTGCACTGCGTCCACGGGCCTGGCCATAAGGGCCGGAGCTGAGCGGCGGCCGTGTGATGGGGCGGGTCCGGTTGGGGAGGGACCGCCGTGCCAGACACGATGGTGGGGCGTTCGGCCGAGTGTGGGCCATCTCGTTCGCCCGCTTCCACCAGCGTAGGCTCGCCCGTATCCACCCTCAACTTCGGCCGCCGGGGCTCCCGTGTGTCCGGAGGCACGTCCGGAGACGTGTCCGGAGACGTGTCCGGAGACGTGTCCGGTGCGCCACGACCGGGGCGGTGCTGCTCCACGGCCGCTCGTGCGGGCTCCGGGAGCACGGCTTGGCGGCGCTGGACGGCGTCGATGTGGTCGGAGGTTCAGCACATTCCGAGCGCCGCCGAGGCTCCGCCTGGGTCCGCCGCGGCTCCGCTCGCGTCCGCCGCGATGCCATCCGCGTCCCCCGCGAGCGCTCGCGCCGTCCGCTCGTACCAGTCCATACCGAATGCCGCTCGGCGTGTGCGCCGAGGCGTGCCCGCGCGGCGGCGAGCGGTGGCCCCATCGTGCCCGGGTGGTGGCCCAGGAGACGTTGCCACCAGCCGCGCCTGCGGGCGGCCACCACGACCGCCGTCCGGCCCGCTCGCCGCAGTGCCGCATGGCCGCCGTCGCGCCCCCTCCACCAGCGGCCGCGCACGCTCACGTCCCCGGGACGGCCGCACGCCGGTAGGCGTCGGCAGCCTGGTCAGATGTCGGATCGGACGATGGTCGCGAGGACGTCGTTGAAGGCTTCGGTGGAGCTGGGGTGGGTGTAGACGGCGTTGCGGAGTTCGGCCGCCCTGATGCCGTGCCGCATGGCGAGCGCGACGGTGTTGATCATCTCCTGTGCGTCCACGCTGAGCAGGGCGGCGCCCAGGATCTCGTCGGTCTCGGCGTCGAGCACGAACTTCATCATCCCCCGGGTGTCCTCGACGATGTACGCACGCGGCATCGCTGCGATCTCGGCGACCGGCTGGCTCGCGATCCTCACCTGGTGCCCCGCGGCCCGGGCCTGTTTCTCGGTGAGCCCGACGGAGGCCAGTGGCGGGGTGATGAACACGGTGTGCGGGATGGCGACCCGGTCGTCGGTGGAGCGCTTGCCCTCGCCGAGAAGCTGATCGAGGACGATACGGCTGTCGTCGAGGGAGACATAGGTGAACTCCGGCCCCCCGTTGACGTCGCCGAGGGCGAAGATATGCGGCCTGCTGGTGCGCAGATGCTCATCGACCTCGACCGCCCCGCGCTCGGTGACGCGCACACCGGCGGCCTCCAGCGCCAGATCGCCGATGACCGGTGCGCGGCCGGTGGCGGCCAGGACCGCGTCGGCCTCCACCGTGTGCTGTCGGCCGTCCTTTTCGTAGCCGACGGTCGCCGAGCTTTCGCCGTCCCGGACTTCCGTGGTGTGCGCACCGGTGACGATCTCGATGCCCTCGTCCACCAGGATGCCCTCGGCGACGGCGGCAACGTCGTCGTCCACCAGGCCGAAGACCTTCGGGGCCGCCTCGATGACGGTGACCTGGGATCCGAACCGCCGGTAGATGGAGGCGAATTCCATGCCGAGATAGCCTCCGCCGATGATCGCCAGCCGTCCCGGAAGGATGGTGGTGTCGATCAGATCGGTGCTGGTCACGGTGTACTGGCTGGACCGCAGGCCGGGGATGTCGAGGACGATCGGCTCCGATCCGGTGTTGATCAGGATCGTCTCGGCGGTGATCGTGAGGGGTCCGTCGGCGCATCCGACCCGCACGGTGTGCGGATCGGTGAACGCCGCGGCTCCGGTGAGCACCGTGACGGTGTCCAGGCCGTCCAGCGCGTCGTAGTTCTCGCCGCGGAACAACTTGGTCAGGGCCTGTACCTCGGCGACGGAGCGCTCGTACCACTCCTGTGGCACGTCCTGCGGACGGCGCTTGTGGGAGTGGTGGACCAGTGCCTTGCTCGGCACACAGCCGACATTCGGGCAGGTGCCGCCGTACATCCTCGCCGACCGCTCGACCATCACCACGCGCCGGCCGAGCTTGCCCAGCGTCGCGGCCACCGTCTTGCCGCCCTTGCCAAAACCGAGCACGAGCACGTCGGCTCGCAGGTTTCGGTTCGTGGTGCCCATGTTCGCTCCCCTTCTCGCCATGGAGCTCGCCATGGAGATGGAATCTCGAGGCGGAATCTCCTCGCCATGGAGCTGGAATCGGTTCGGGGGCGCTACCTCCGTCACGTCAACCGCACCACCAACACCGCGGCGACGCAACTGGCCGCCCCCGGCGCCATCACGCACCCTGGAAGCAGGCGGAGCCGGAGGAGAATGCCATGGCCGGACCGATAGCAGCGCTCTTCGACATCGATGAAACGCTGGTGCACACCGGAGGCTCGGGAAAACGGAGTTGGGCCTGGGCGTTCGACCGGCTGCACGGTGTGGCCGCCGATATCGGGGACCACACCTCGGCCGGGGAGACCGATCCACAGGTCGGCCGGAAGACCTTCCGGGCCGTGCTCGGCCGCGAGCCCAGTCACGATGAGATGGCCCGCCTCTACGCCGCGTATCTCTGGCATCTGTCGGAGGACATCCGGATGTCGGAGGGGTATCGCGTCCTGGACGGCGTCGAGGACACCCTGCGGCGGATCACGGACGCGGGGATCATCCTCGGGCTGATCTCCGGCGCGATGGAGGGTGCGGCCAGGATCAAGATGGAACCGGGTCAACTGGGCCGCTATTTCGTCTTCGGCGCCTACGGCTCGGACTCCCCGGACCGGGCCGAGATCACCCGGCTGGCGATGGCCAAGGCCGCCCGGCTGCACGGACACGATCTGGCCCGTTCCGACGTCTACGTGATCGGGGACACCCCTCGTGACATCGAGGCCGCGCGGGCGGCGAACGCGACCGCGGTCGGGGTCGCCAGCGGCCACTACACCGCCGAGGAGCTACGGGCCGCCGAGGCCGACCATGTGCTCACCTCGCTGACCGAACCGTTCCCGCACATCTGAGCCGGGAACGAGCGGGCCGACCGCCGACCCTCGCCCCCGGCTCAGCCGCTGCTCCG
Source organism: Streptomyces niphimycinicus (assembly GCF_018883605.1). Taxonomy (GTDB): domain Bacteria; phylum Actinomycetota; class Actinomycetes; order Streptomycetales; family Streptomycetaceae; genus Streptomyces; species Streptomyces niphimycinicus. The sequence goes on from NZ_JAHLEM010000001.1 coordinate 17,642, forward strand.
CCGATCGGACGGGGATGGCCGCGCCCGGGTGAGGGCGCGGCGTGGTGGTCGCGCGGGCGGATGGTCGCGCGGGCGGGTGCTCCGCCTACGTCCCTCCGGGCGGTCCGCTCGGTATGGAGACACGGGTCATGACGATGATTTGATCGGTCTCCTCGGACGGACTCGTTCGGACGCCGCGAGACAGGGACGCCGCGAGACAGGGACGCCGCGAGACAGGGGTGAGCATGGCGGGCAGGGACGGGCGAGTGCCCAGGGTGGACGACGACGCGGCCATACGGCGGTGGCCGCGGCACACGGACGGCGAGCGTCTGCCTGCCGGGGAGGCGCCGTGAAGCTGTCCACCCGTATCGCCCTCGCGGTCGGCCTGAGCGTGCCCCTGCTGGTGCTGGCCTCCGGCTGGCTGCTGCTGCGTCTGGTCACCGATGATCTGCGGGCGCGCCAGGACTCCCAGTTGCGCGCCCGCGCGACGGTCCTGGCCAAGAACGCCAAGGCGTACCTGGAGGTGGCCGGGGCCGACCGCCCGGTCATGGAGCAGGCCCGGCAGCGGCGGCTGGTCAACTCCGCGCGGGACGTGGGCGTCCGGCTGACCGTGCCCGGGGCCCCGGGGGCGTGATCACGGCCGGTGCGCAGCCCGATCCGTTTCCCTCGCTGCCCCGCAGCGCGCCGAAGCCGGTCACCGTGACCTCGGGCGACACGGACTGGCTGGCCCTGTCGCTGCGGGTCGGTGCCGCGAAGAAGGGCAACGCGCCGCCGAATCTGTGGCTGTTCTCGCCGGACACCGCCGAGGAGGAACTGGCGCTGGTGCGCCGGCGGGTGGTGCTCGGGGCGCTGCTGGCCGCGCCCCTGGCCGGGGCCACCACCTGGGCCATCGCCACCCGGGCGGTCCTGCCGCTGCGGCGGTTGCAGCGGCGTACCAGCGGCCTGGACCCCAGGACCAGCGCCGCGCGCCTGGAGCACACCGCGACCCGGATCGCCGAGGTCGACGACCTTGCGTACACCGTGCAGACGGTGCTCGCCCGCTACGACGAGCAGGTCGGACGCACCGGGGAGGCGCTGGCCACCGCCCGCGCGTTCGCCGCGACCGCGTCCCATGAGCTGCGCACCCCGCTGATGAGCATGCGCACCAGCATCGACATCCTCACCGACCACCCCGGTCTGGATCCCGGCGACCGGGCGGAGGTGCTGGAGGACCTGGGGCGCGAGCATGCCCGGCTGCTCGGGTTGCTGGTGATGCTCAGGGCCCTCGCGCAGGGCGATCTGGTCGAGGCGGACGCGTTCGCGTCGCTGGACCTGGCGGAGGTGGTGGACGCGTCGGTCTCCGATCTGCGGCGCACCCACGCGGGCGCCGAGGTGTCCGTAGGCACCACCACGGGGCTGCTGGTGCACGGCTGGGAGGAGGGGTTGCGCTCGGCGGTGGACAACCTGCTGACCAACGCCTGGACCCATGGCCGCGCCGCCGACGGCACGGCCCGTATCGAGGTCACCCTGCGCGCGTCCCGCGACCCGCGTGAGCCGGTCGCGGTGCTCACGGTGGACGACCACGGCCCCGGCATCCCTCCCGAGCGCCGCGAGGAGGTCTTCCAGCGGTTCCGGCGGGGCTCGGACAGCCCCGGCTCGGGCCTCGGCCTGACGCTGGTCGCCCAGCAGATCGACCTGCACCGCGGCCGGATCGCCGTACTGGACCGGCCCGACGGGCGGCCCGGCACCCGCTTCGAGGTACGGCTGCCGGCCACCGATGTCCGGGACGTGGAGAGCACCCTGCTGCTCCTGCGCCGCGACTGGCTGACCGGCCGTCACCAGCTCGCGCCGACCTCCGAAACCCAGGTGTGAGCCGCCGGGACACCGGGCGCGGTCCCGGTCTGGGCCGCGGGGCTACTCACCCTTCATGACGTTCACGACCAGGTCGCAGAAGGCCGCGGGCTGTTCCAGCGGTGCCAGATCTCCCGCGCCCGGGATGACCACCACGCCATCCGCGCCCAGCTCATGCGCCAGACTCCCGCCGCCCTCGAAGAAGTCGGGCATGTCGCGCTCGCCGACGCCCACCACGGCCGGGACGCCGAGGGTGCGCAGCGCGGCCGGGTCCTGGTCCAGCGGGTCCGCCGCCTGGGCCGGTTCGCCATGGGTGAGCTGGGGTTCGCTTTCCACGACGGCCAGGCTGATCAGGACAAGGGAACCGTAAGTGGGTGCGCCGCACCCACCCGCAGGTCGGCGGTCCCCTTGCGCCGGGGTCGGTCGGGGGTGGCGCGGGAGCGTATTCTGCCGGGCGTGTCCAAGGTGACGATCGCGGATGTGGCACGGGCGGCGGAGGTGTCGACCGCGACGGTGTCCAACGTGCTCAACGGCACGGGCCGGGTCTCGGAGCCGACGCGGGCCCGGGTGAAGGCGGTGGCCGGTGCGCTCGGCTACGGCCCGGCGGGCGGCGGCGGGCGCACCCTGGGGCTCGCGGTGACCGCTCATGGTGAGAGTGCGTGGGACTTCGCGAGCGTGCCGTACTTCGCCCAGGCCATCAGCGCGGCCACCATCGCCGCCCATCGCCATGGCTACGCGCTGATGGCGATGCCCTCGGGGCCCGCCGAGCACATGTGGCGCACCCTGCCGGCCGCCGGGGTGGTGCTGGTGGACAGTCCGCCCAGCGACCCCGTGGTGCGGCTGCTGCGCGCTCGCGGCCTGCCGTTGGTGTTCGACGGCCGTCCCGGCGAGCTGCGGGCGCGGGAGACCTGGGTCGACACCGACCACGAGGCCATGACCCGCCGTGTCCTGGAACATCTGGCCGGACAGGGCGCGGAGCGGATCGCACTGATCGCCGGGCCCACCCAGGAGTACTACACCCGCGCGAGCGTGACGGCCTACCGGCGGTGGTGCTCGGGCACCGGTGTGCGGCCGTGTGTGGTCCCGTTCGCCGAGGACGGTTCCGAGGAACCGCTGCTGGACGCCCTGCTGACCGGGGACGGCGGGCGGGTCGGCAGGCCGGACGCGGTGTTCGCCCTGTACGACCCCTGTGGCCGCCAGGTCCTGGCGGCGGCCGCGCGGTGCGGTCTCGCGGTGCCGGACGACCTGATGGTGGTGTGCAGCAGCGAGGACCCGGCCTACGGGCGCACCGACCCGCCCGTGTCCACGGTGTCGCTGGCCCCGGAGCAGGCCGGTGCGGCGGCCGTCGACGCACTGGTGAGCCTGGTGGAGAACCCGCCGCACACACCGCCGCCCGTGGTGATCGAGACCCGTCTGGAGGTCCGGTCCTCCTCGATGCGCCGGTCCCGCCGGGACGCGTCATGACGGATGCGCCGCGCCACGCGGGTCAGCCATCCGCTGCCGGGATGTCGAGCGCGGCGAGGAGGCGGTCGCCGCCGGGGTGCGGCCGAAGCGGCTCCAGATGACGTACTCGACGCGGGCCGGGGCGTCGGCCACCTCGATGGTGACGACACCGGCGAGATGGGGCACGTAGGCGGCGGGCAGCATGGCCACGCCGAAGCCCGGCCGGACGAGCCGGGCGATGAAGTCCGCGCTGGTCACTTCGAAGCCGACGACACGGCCACCCACTGTTCGCGGGCTGGCAACTCACCGCGGGAGGGCTGTTTCTGCTGCCGCTCGCCTTCCTCGTCGAGGGATCGCCGCCCGCGATCGACCCGGCCGCCGCCCTCGGCTGCCTGTGGCTGGGGCTGGTCGGCGGCCTGATCACCTACACCCTGTGGTTCCAGGGCATCACCTACGCCCTGTGGGTCCAGGGCGTCGCCGCCCTGCCCGTCTCCTCGGTCGTGGTTCTCGCCCTGCTCTCGCCGCTGGTCGCCGCCGTTCCCGGCGCCGTCCTGCTCGGCCAGACACTCGGCCCGGTCCAACTCGTGGGCTTCGCGCTCTCACCGGCCGCGATCGTCGCGGGACAGCTTCCGCCGCGCACCCGCCGTGGCCGTCCTCGACGAGCTCGAGAGCCCGAGCGAGGACGAACACTTCACCGTCGGCCATGAGGCGCGGCGTGGCCAGGGCGGGTACGGCGGGTGGTCAGGTGGCCAGGCCGTCAGCCCTGGCAGCCGCAGGCGGCATGGCGGCCGTGCACGGAGGCGAGGGAGGCGGGCCGGGCCCCGAACGAGGTGGCGGAGGTCCGCGCGTCCGGCTGATCCGCGTCCCAGATCCGCCTGCCGCCCGCCAGTGTCAGCCGCACCTTCGTACCGGTGATGTCCTTGACCGGCACCCGGGTCACATCCCGGTCCAGCACGATCACATCGGCGGCCCGGCCCGGGGTGAGCACACCGGTCTCGCCGTCGATACGGAGCTGATGGGCCGAGCCCGCCGTGTGCATGCGCAGGCTGGTGGTCCGGCTGATGCTCTCCCGCTCCGGGTACAGCGCCCCGTCGTCGCCCTTCCGGTCGATGGCGGTGCGGATCTGGTTGAAGGAGTCGAGCGGGTCCACCGGCCAGTCCGATCCCCCGGACAGCGCCGCGCCGTGCCGCTCCAGGCTGCGCGCCGGATACATCAGCCGGTGGCGCTCCGGGCCGATGTAGGGCAGGAGGGAATCCACCGTCCACACATCGCGAATCGCCCACTGCAACTGCATGCAGGCGACCACGCCCAGCGGCGCGAAGCGCCGGAAGTCGTCCGGGTGTACCAACTGGAGATGGGCGATGGTGTGCCGGTTGCCACGGCGGCCGTTGGCCCGTATCGCCGCCTCGTAGCCGTCCAGCGCGGTGCGCACCGCGCGGTCACCGATGGCGTGCGCGTGCATCTGCCAGCCGGCCCGGTCCAGTACGGCCGACAGGCGCCCGTACTCGGTGGAGCTGACGTACAGATCGCCGCGGTTGTCGGTGGGCTTGCCGTGGCCGTCGAGGTACGGCTCCAGCAGCGCGGCGGACTGCGCGGGGTACTCGATCACTCCGTCGAGGAAGACCTTCGCGGTCCCGAAGCACAGGCCCGGCACCTCCGCGTACTTCTTGCGCTGCTCCTCGACGTAGGCCAGCGCGGCCTTCGGGTCGCGGATGAGGTCGAGGTCCAGGCGCAGCGCCGGGATGACCCGCTGGAGCAGCCGGCCCGAGTCGGCCAGGCCCGCATAGGTGCCGAGTCCTTCGGCCTCGGTGGCCGCGTCCATGTACGTGGTGATGCCGCTGGACGCCGCGTGGCGGAGGGCCTTCGCCTCGGCGGCGAGCAGCTTGTCCTTGTCCGGCGGCGGAATCACCGCCTCGACGATGTCCTGCGCGGTGTCCTTCAGCAGTCCGGACGGCGCTCCGGCCGAGTCGTGGACGATGCGGCCACCGGCCGGGTCCGGGGTACTCGACGTGATCTTCGCCAGCTCCAGGGCGCGCTTGTTGATCCAGGTGTTGTGGGCGTCCGAGCCCCTGAGCACGATCGGCCGGTGGGTCGGCAGCGCGTCCAGGATGCGGTGGTGGGTCTCGGTCCCGGCGGGCAGGCCGACCGGGTTCCAGTCCTCCACCACCAGCCAGCCGTCCGGCTCCTGGTCCTTGCTCGCGTTCAGGAACTCGGTGAGCTTCGCCTGGAGCTTGGCAACGGTGTACGTCTCATCGCCGAGCGAGGGGTTCAGGGAGCGCGACCCGGCGTCCAGGCAGTGTGCGTGCGCATCGATGATCCCCGCCATGACGGTGCCACCGCGCGCGTCGACGAAGTCCGTGTCCCTCCCGGCCAGCCGCCGCACCAGGGCCGCCGGGCCGACCGCCAGGATCTTCCCGTCCCTCCCCACGGCGATGGCCTCCTGCTGCGGCACATGCGGCAGACCGGTCAGCACCCGCCCACCGTGGATGATCGTCGCGGCCGAACGGCGGGATCCCGACGAGCCGCGGGGTCCGGACGAGCCACGGCCGGAGGCCGCGAACGCGTCGGAGCCGCCCAGTCCGAGGGCACCCGCGACACCCGCTGCCCCCGCGGCCGACAGAAAACGACGGCGGGCCAGGTCAAAGCCCATGCTCACTCCCTGAGTGTGATGAGGTAATGACCCGCCAGCCTCGGTGATTAAACACGTAAGCACCAGCCGCTCGGCACTGCGGATATGACCCGTGGACGGGGGCATCCACAACGAATTCCGTCGCCACCCGGCGGTCGGGCACACGGTTATGGCTGTTTCAGGACCAGGCGATCTCGCCGTGGCGGTCGATGAAGCGTCCGGTGCCGGCGCCGGGCCCCTCGGTGGCGAGGGCGACGATCGCGTCCGTGCCCTCGGTGACGGTCTGGGAGCCGCTGTGACCGTTTATGTCGGTCGCGGTGTAGCCGGGGTCGGCGGCGTTGACCCGGATGCCCGTGAGCCCCTTGGCGTACTGCGTGGTCAACATCGTCAGCGCCGCCTTCGAGGAGGCGTACAGCGGCACGACGACGTGCGACTCGGACCGGCCGGGGTCGTGGGTGAAGGCGAGGGAGCCCATGCCGCTGCTGACGTTGATGATCACGGGGTCGTCCGAACGGCGCAGCAGCGGCAGGAACGCGGTGGTGGTGCGGACCACGCCGATGACGTTGACGTCGAGGACGGCGCGGGCGTCGGCGGCGGTGAGGTCGCCGGGATCACCGAAGGGACCCTGGACCCCCGCGTTGTTGATCAGGACATCGATCCTGCCCTCGTGCTCGGCGACGTCCGCGGCGGCGGCGGCCACGGACGCGTCGTCGGTCACGTCGACGGGGACGAAGCGTGCGCCCAGCGCGGCGGCTGCCTCCTCACCCCGCTCACGGTCGCGGGCCCCCAGGAGAACGGTGTGACCGCACGCGATGAGGCGGCGGGCGGTCTCGCGGCCGATGCCCTTGTTGGCTCCGGTGATGAAAGTGATCGTCATGCCTTCGATAGTTGCCTTGACGAGGGAGCCGGACCAGGGGCGCTTCGACGGTGGGAAGACCAGTACCACCCTCGCGCCCCCGCATGTGATCGGGGACGCGGGAGGATGGAGAGCATGACGACGACACCCCCCGGAGCTGGACTGGGCGCGATGATCCGCACGTGGCGGAACCGGCTGCCCCCGTCAGCCGCTGGGCTGCCGGTCGTCCGCAAGCGCCGGGCTGTCGGGCTGCGCCGCGAGGAACTGGCCGACCTGGCCGGAGTGTCGGTCGACTACGTCGTGCGCCTGGAGCAGGGGCGGGCCACGACACCCTCGGCGTCGGTGGTGGCGTCCCTGGCGCGCGCTCTCCAACTGTCCACCGCCGAGCGGGACCATCTCTACCGGCTGGCCCGGATCGTGCCGCCGGCGGACGGCACGATCTGCGACCATCTCCCGCCCGGTATGCAACGGGTACTCGTCCGCCTCGGAGACGTACCGGTGGCCGTGTTCGCGGCGGACTGGCAACTGGTGTGGTGGAACCACGGGTGGGCCGCCCTGCTGGGAGACCCCTTGGCCGCGCCGCCGCGGATGCGCAACTTCGCCCGCGACAGGTTCCCGGTGGACGTCGATCACACCCCCCTCGCGCTGTGGCCGGTCACCGAGACGGACCCCGACACCGCCGACGCCGCCCTCGTCTCCGATCTGCGCCGCGCCACCGGCCGCTTCCCCCGGGACAGCCGCCTGGCCGCGCTGGTCCGCGACCTGAACGCAGGCAACGAGAGGTTCGCCGAGCTGTGGGCGACGGGAGAGGTGACCGCGAACCGCGAGGTCCACAAGAGGGTCGATCACCCGTCGGTGGGCCCGGTCACGGTGGACTGCGATGTCCTGACCGACGGCGACACGGAGCTCAAGATTGTCATCATGACCGCCGCGCCGGGCAGTGAGGACGAGACCAAACTCCAGCTCACCACCGTCGTCGGCCCACCGGCCACCACGCACGGCTGATCCGGCCCACGCGCCGATCGGCCGACCGCGGGTGCGGCTATCGGCGTTGCTCCCAGGCGGCCCGGGTGAGTTCGTACTCCACTTCGCCGTGCTCGGATCCCTCGATCGCGTCCGGCCAGTCCCCGGTGAAGTTCCGGAGGAACGACAGGCCCGCCTTCTCCATCACCCGTCGCGAGCGGGTGTTCACCGCCATGGTGTCCGCGGTGACCCGCTCCACCCCGAGGTCCGTGAAGCCCTTGTCGATCAGGGCCCGCGCTCCTTCCGAGGCGTAACCCTTGCCCCAGGCGGCCTTGTTCAGCCGGTAGCCGAGTTCCACCACGGCGGGGCTGTGGTCGTCCAGGGGGCGGAACTCGAACCAGCCCAGGAAGGTGCCGGTGGCCTTCTCCTCGGCGGCCCAGTAGCCGCGGGTGCCGAAGCACGGATGGTCGTGGAGAAGACGCGGCAGGATCCGGGCGTGGAGCGTCTCGCGGCTCGTCGGCTTGCCGCCGGTGAGGAAGCGCATGACGTCGGGGTCGTTGTCCAGCGCGAAGAGGTGGTCGGCGTCGGCCTCGGCGAGCGGGCGCAGCACAAGCCGTTCGGTCTCCAGAAACACATGCATCCCGCGATCCTCATCATCGGCGGCCGAGCCCGCCACCGGATATTCGTGGCGGGCCGCTTGCTGCCTGACCGCGGTCGCGGGTCGCGGCCACGCGCTCGAGCTTGGTCCAGCCGGTCCAGCCCCGCTGCTTCAGCAGCTCGTTCAGCCGACGGGCCGATGGCATGGTGTCGAAGGCGAGGGTGTCCATCACCTTGGCGAGCGGTGGCGCGATGTCGGCGTCGTCGATGTAGTCCTCGCCCCGTTCCTCGGCCATCTGCGTGAGGTAGGCGGCCAGTTGGTCGGCCAGTTCGACCAGCCGTGGGTCGTCGTCCGTGCGGTCGAGTGCCTGGCCCAGGGTGAGATAGAAGGCGATGAACCGCGGGTCGGCGATCTGCTCCCGCTTGCGTGCCATCCACTCCGGGACCCGCTCGGGTGCGTGCGCGGCCAGCGGGATCCAGCCGTCGCGTTCGACCTGGACGATCCGCTCGTCGACCCCGAGGGCCCGCAGCCGGTCGAGGAACTCGACCACCTCCGGGGGCAGCGCCAGGCTGTCCCCGGAGGTGAGGCGGGCGACGCGCTCGCGGTGCCGCTGCCGCTCCCGGATCTCCGCCCGTAGCCGCTTGTCGATGTCCGCGACCGCCGTGGCGAACTCCTCCTCGTCGGCCCCTAGCAAGTCCCGTACGCGCGCCAGCGGTACCCCGGCCTCGGCGAGGATCCGGATCCTGATCAGATCGACGACGGCGTCGGCGCCGTACCTCCGATAGCCGGAGTGGTCCCGCTCCGGCTCCGGCAGCAGCCCCTTGGCGTGGTAGTGCCGCACCGCGCGCACCGTCACTCCGGCGTACGACGCCAGCTCGCCGATGGTCAGCATCGGTCCCAGTCTCCTCGGAGTCGCTCGCGAAGTCAGCCTGTCGGACGAGGGTGTGCGCCTCGGATGATCTCCGCGATCTCGGGGGTGTGGGTGAAGACCAGCCGGTGGTCGGCGTCGAGCCAGGACGTGGAGATATGCGGGCGCTCGCGGACGAGGCGATCGATACCGGCGCGCCAGAGCCGGTTGTGCCGCGGCGCACGCCCTTCCGTGCTGTCACCGGCGATCGACGTCGACATGATCATATGGATGGGGCAGTCGATCTTTCGGTACCGGTCGAGGATTCCGGACCGCACCACATCCATCTCGAGCTGGAGGTCGAGGACCTCCCGGGCGGTGAGCAGCACCTGCCGGGCCGTGCCCATGGCCTGCTCGATCTCCCGCCGGGTCGCCGGATCCTCCGCCATGGCGCGGAACTCCGGCAGGTCGGCGTCGGTGATGAACGGTTCGGGCAGCGGGTTCGCCCCGTCGATGAGGACGAGCCCGGCCACGGCGTCAGGACGCTCGGCCGCGTAGTGCACGGCCAGGTCCGCGCCCAGCGAGTAGCCCACGAGGACGGGCGGCGAGGGCACGTCGAGGCGTTCTGGTTCCGCCAGCGTGGCGAAGAGATCGCTCAGGAACGCGTCGAAGGAATACCGGTCGGCGGCCGAGGCGAGGCCATGGCCCCTGAGGTCGAAGGTCACCACGTCGTGGTCGCGTCGGAGGAGTTCGGTCAGCTCGCGCAGATCGGCCTGGGTGGAGCTGAGGCCGGGGCACAGGACAAGTGGCTGTCCCCGGCCGCCGCGGGACACCGGGATGGTGACGCCGTCGTGGTGGACTGTGAAGTGGCGCGTCGTCGTCATGCCGCCCATGCTGCGAGGTTGCCCCTGCGTCAGGGGCAACCCGCATCAGCGAACTCTCACCGCGCTCTATTCGGGGTTCTTCCACAGGTACACCTTGTGGTGCTTGGTGTCGTTGCCCGCGACGAGGCGGCCGTCCGGGCTGAAGGCCACGTCCCGGACCGTGCTCTCCGGCCCCTTCGCGCCGGTCAGCAGGATGGCGCGTGGTTTGCGGGTGGCCACGTTCCACAGCAACAGCCCGGCACGGTGTACAGCCCCTGGACCCGCCGGGCCGCCGCCACCTCCGGCTCGAAGCGCTTACGGAACGTCGCGTCGCCCGCGTATTCGCGGTGTACGACCTTGACCGCAACCGCGCTGCCGGCCGGCGTACGCCCCAGGCAGCCGCGGCCCATCCCGCCCGCGCCCAATATCGCCTCCAGCCGGTACGGACCGGCCTGGGCAGGATCGGCATGCCCCAGTGGGCTGTTGGGTGGCGGAGCTGCCGGCCACCCCGGTCGTCCCCCCGCGTCAACAGGCGGTATCGCCGGTCGACCATGCTCCGATCGGGACATGCTCCCCGTCACCCCGTCTCTCACCGCTCGAGCGAGCGACAGCGTAAACGAGCCCACCACCCCGTAACAGCTCTCCCCGGCCCCCGCCCCGCCGTCCCGGCAGACAGCCGTCGCCGCAAGGTCGTCGCCGCAAAGTCGTCGCCGCCCCCGCCCGAGCCCCGCGCACCCCCTGTCCAGGTGTTCTCCAGGTGAAGTGCGATCAACGGAGGTCTGAACCTGTGGTGAGTGGGGCACTCAGGGCATATGCGCTGTGGAGTGATCGACATCGGATCCCGTACGGTCCACCTCATGATCGCCGACCTGGGTCCGGACAGGCCCCCGGAGCCGGTGGCATCGTGGAAACAGCCGGTCCGCGTGGCCGAGGCGACCGATCGCCAGGGGGTGATCCGGCCTGACACGATCCGGTCCCTGGTCCGCGCCGTCACGGCGAGTGCCGCGGCCGCGCTCGCCCACCATGTCGACCGGCTGATCCCCTTCGTCACCTCGGCGGTGCGGGACGCGACCAACCGGGACGCCGTGCTCGGCGAGATCGAGGCCGCCACCGGGATCCGCGTGGGGTTCATGACCGGCGAGGAGGAGGCACGGCTGACGTTCAGGGCGGCGCGCGGCTGGCTCGGCTGGTCGGCGGGGCGGATCCTGCTCCTCGACATCGGCGGTGGCTCGCTGGAAATCGCCTGTGGCAGCGGCAGATACCCCGACTTCGCCGTCTCCCTGCCCCTGGGCGCCGACCGGCTCACCCGCCACCATCTGCCCGATGCCACACCGGTGAAGAAGCGGGACGTCAGTGCGCTGCGCCGGCATGTACGCTCCGTGCTCGGCCAGTGCACGGCCGAACTGCGCGCCCAGCCGGCGCCCCTCTCCTGCGTCGCCACCTCCCGGACCTTCACACAACTGGCCCGCCTCGCCGGAAAGCCACACCCCCGCAATGGCCTGCCCGCGCTCCACAGTCTCAGCCGCAAGGACCTGGGGCCCTGGGTGCCCCAACTCGCGGCCAAAACGGACGAGCAGCGGGCGAGGCTGCGCGGCATCTCCGCCTCCAGGGCGCATCAGTCCCTCGCCGGTGCGATCGTCGCGGAGGCCGCCATGGAGGTCATGGCGGTGGAACGGCTCACCACCTGCCCCTGGGGCCTGCGCGAGGGCGTCCTCCTCGACTACGTCTCCGACCTGGAAGTCGAGTCCCCCGCTCCCCCGGTACTCACCTCGCTCCCGGCCCTCGCCGACCACCGGCGGCTCCACGGCATCGGGGCGGTGCCGGCCGACGCATGAGGACGGGAAGCCGCGGCACCGCCCGTACCGGCTTCCGATGGCCTCCGCCCGCGATCGGCGGAGGCCATCGCCGCGCCCGAGCTGTGTAGCCTGGCGGAAGGGCCCGGGGAGCGCATCAGGAGAACCAGGAGAGAAGGACGCGAGCCCGGGAGTGGTGCCCATGGTGACGACGACGATCGTGCTGTCCGTCGTGTTCGCCCTGCTCGCGGCCGGCAGCAATGCGCTCGGGACGGTGTTGCAGCGCCGCGCCGCGCTCACTGTTCCCGCGTCACGATCATTGCGCCTCGGGCTGATCCGCGACCTGCTGCACACTCCGGTCTGGTTCGGCGGGATGCTCGGCGTCGTCTTCGCCGCCCTTTTTCAGGCCCTCGCGCTGGCCACCGGATCGCTCGCCACCGTCCAGCCCATCTTCATTCTCGAACTTCCGCTGGCTCTGGTGATCGGAGGGCTGGTCTTCCGTGTCGGTGTGTCGCGCAAGGCATGGATCTGCGTGGCCTGCATCGTCGGTGGGCTGGCGCTGGTGCTCTTCTCGCTGGCCCCCACCGGAGGGCGCGACCAGGTGCCCGGGATCTGGTGGGTGCCGGGGCTCGCGGTCACCGGAGGGATCGGCGCCACCCTCGTTCTGGCCGGTCTGCGGCGCCCCACCGGTCTGATGCGAGCGGCCTTCCTCGCGGCAGCGGCGGCCATCGGAAACGCCGTCACCGCGGCGCTGGTCAAGTCGGCCATGAACATTCTCACCGATCAGGGCGCGGTCGCCTTCTTCGCCGCGTGGCAGACGTACAGCTTCGCGGCCGTCGGCGCGTTTTCCCTGTTCCTGCTGGGGGTCGCCATGCAAGGGGGCCCGCTGATCGGCTCGCAGCCCGCCTTGACGCTCGGCGATGCCACGGTGAGCTTCTTTCTCGGTGTGACGCTCTACGGGGAGCAGCCGCGCGCCGGATTCTGGCTCGTACCGGCACTGCTGGGGCTGAGTGTGCTGCTGTACGGAATTTTCGGGCTGTCCCATACGCGTTGCCTCGCCCAGTGTGTCGACCGGAGCAGGGATGAACTCGGTGGCATAGGCGAGCCTGCCGCCGCGCGCGGGTGAGGTCGCCGGTGGACGCGGCGGATGTCGCCGGTGGACGCCAGTGATGTCGCCGGTAGAATCGTGAATACGGCGAAGTTGGGCCTCCCGGACAAATTGAGCGTCGTGGCGTCGGACCTCTACGAGCTGAGCTGTTGGAGGGTCGAAAGTGATCAGCCACCATGCCTACGCCGTCGAGCCGTGGTGTCTGCGCGAGACCGAGCTCAACCTGGACGTCCTCGCGCAGAGTGAATCCGTGTTCTCCGTGTCCAACGGGCATGTCGGCTGGCGCGGCAACCTCGACGAGGGCGAGCCGCACGCCCTCCCCGGCAGCTATCTCAACGGTGTGCACGAGCAGCATCCGCTGCCGTACGCGGAAGGCGGCTACGGGTTCCCCGAGTCCGGCCAGACCGTGATCAACGTGACCAACGGCAAGCTCATCCGGCTGCTGGTCGACGACGAACCGTTCGACTTGCGCTACGGGCGGTTGCGTTCGCATGAGCGCGTGCTCGATCTGCGCACCGGCCTGCTCCACCGCGTCTGCGAGTGGACATCGCCGGTCGGCAGGACGGTACGGGTGCGCTCCACCCGGCTGGTCTCCTTCACCCAGCGCGCCATCGCCGCGGTCGCCTACGAAGTGGAGCCGGTGGACGCCCGGACGAACGTGGTCGTCCAGTCGGAGCTGGTCGCCAATGAGCAACTGCCCGCGCTCAGCGGCGATCCCCGGGTCGCCGCAGCCCTGAAGTCGTGCCTTCGGCCCGAGGAGCACGCCGCGGTCGATACGCGGTTGCGCCTGGTGCACCACACGGCGGCGAGCGATCAGCGGATCGGGGCCGCGGCCGACCATGTGGTGCGGGGCCCCGGCTCCACCCGCAGTTCCAGCGAGAGCGCGAATGACGTGAGCCGCTTCACCGTCACCGCGGTCCTGGACCCCGGCGAGACGCTGCGCATCGAGAAGTTCGTCTCCTACGGCTGGTCCGGGATCCGCTCGCTGCCGGCCATCCGGGACCAGGTCGAGGCCGCGCTCACCGGTGCGCGCGACACCGGCTGGCAGGGCCTGGTCGACCAGCAGCGCGAGTATCTCGACGGCTTCTGGCGCCATGCCGATATCGAGGTCGACGGCGACGCGGAAATCCAGCAGGCCGTCCGCTTCGCCCTCTTCCATGTGCTTCAGGCGGGCAGCCGGGCCGAACAGCGGTCGATCCCGGCCAAGGGCCTGACCGGCTCCGGATACGACGGACACGCCTTCTGGGACACCGAGACATTCGTTCTGCCACTGCTCACCTACGCCTCGCCGAACTGCGTCGCCGAGGCCCTGCACTGGCGGCAGAACACCCTGCCCGCGGCGCGGGTGCGTGCCCAGCAGCTAGGACTGCGGGGTGCGGTCTTCCCGTGGCGCACGATCGACGGTGCGGAATGCTCCGGGTACTGGCCGGCCGGAACCGCGGCCTTCCATATCAACGCGGATATCGCCGCCGCCGTCGTGCGCTACATCTGGGCCAGCGGCGACACCGACTTCGAACGGCGCACCGGTGTGGAACTGCTGGTGGAGACGGCCCGGCTATGGCGTTCCCTCGGCCATCACGACTCCGGGGGCCGCTTTCACATCGATGGTGTCACCGGCCCCGACGAGTACAGCGCGCTCGGACACGACAACGCCTACACCAACCTCATGGCCCGGGCGAATCTGCTGGCCGCCGCCGATGTGGCCGAGCGCCATACGGAGCGGGCCGCGGCGCTCGGTGTCGACAAGGAGGAGACCGCCGGATGGCGTGACGCGGCCAAGGCGATGTCCGTGCCGTATGTGAGTGCGCTGGGCCTGCACGAGCAGTCGGCGGGCTACACCGCCCTCGACGTATGGGATTTCAAGAACACGCCGCCCGAGCTGTACCCGCTGATGCTGCACTTCCCGTACTTCGACTTGTACCGGAAGCAGGTGGTCAAACAGGCGGACCTGGTACTGGCGATGTATCTGTGCGGCGATGCCTTCGAAGCCGACCAGAAGGCGCGCAACTTCGCCTACTACGAGCCGCTGACCGTCCGGGACTCCTCGCTGTCGGCCTGTGTCCAGTGTGTGATGGCCGCCGAAGTGGGCCATGTGCGGCTCGCCTTCGACTACCTGGGCGAGGCCGCGCTGATGGACCTCGCGGATCTGGAGAAGAACACCCGCGACGGCCTGCACATCGCCTCCCTGGCAGGCACCTGGGTAGGGCTGGTCGCCGGCTTCGGCGGTATGCGCGACCACGGGGACGTCCTGTACTTCGCGCCCAGGCTTCCCGAAAGCCTCAACCGGCTGGCGTTCTCCGTGCTGATCCGGCAGCGCTGTCTGCGGGTCGACATCACGGGCTCGCAGGTCACCTACACCTTGCGGGACGGCGAGCCGCTCCGGATCAGCCACGGCGGCGAGGTCATCACCCTGTCCAAGGGCACACCCCAGACCCGCCCCGTCGAGCCACCGACCGCCCTGCCCGAACCCGCCCAGCCACCGGGCAGACGCCCCGAACCACGCCGCTGGCCGCGCCGGCGCTAGGCCCTGTCCGGCGGATCTTCGCGGGCCCGCGACGCCTGGCACGGCACCTCGCCGCGTTGTCGGCCGGGGGCCAGGGCAGTCCACTCCTGGGCCTCCCATTCGCTTGCCGCTTTGATGGGATTGCCGAGCCACGCCCGGGTACCGTGGAGGCGAAAATCGCAGTAGGGCATCTGGAAGCAGCATGCGCTACCTGGCACAGCGCACTCGACGATTACCCGCTGGTCCAATCAGGGAGGGCTGATCAGCGGATGCAGAACATGCAGAGCATGCTGCAACTGATCAAACCGCATCTGAAGAATCATGCTGCCCGCGACCTGAACGACCGCGCACGCATGGTCATGCCTGCCTCGCTGCCGGCCTGAGGAGTGCGCACGTCCCGTTCGGATCGTGCTGGCACTGGCGGGGCGCGGAGCCGGACACCCGAGGCACGCACATCCGGTTCGCGGCGGTGGCTCGGGGAAGGGTGACGACGGCACTGTCGTCATCGCACCCCGCACCATGGAACAAGCCCCCGCATCCGACAGGACGTATCCCGTCTGTTGTGCACGACCCGGTCAGCCTTGATGGAGGGTGAAGTGGTCAGCAAGCCAGGCCGTCGTACGGTTCTTGGCGCCACCGCCGGCGCCGCACTCACCGGGGTGTTCAGCGCCCCCGCCGGCGCCGCCTCATTCGCCGAGGCGTCCGGGCACGTCACGGTCCACTCGCCGAATGGCCGGTTGCGGGTGACCGTTCTGACGGCGAGCGGGGGTCTTCGGTATCAGGTCGTGCGTGATGGCCGGGTGCTGGTCGGGCCCTCCGGGCTCCGGCTCGACCTGGGCGGGCGGCCGTCGCTCACCAGTGGGCTGGTGGTGGAATCCTTCAAGCGCAGGACGATCGAGGAGTCGTGGCGTCCGGTGTGGGGTCCGGACGCGCTCGTCCGCAACCATGCCAGGGAGTGCGTGGTGCGGACCGTGCAGTCGGCGAGTGGGATACGGCTGGACCTGGTCGTCCGGGTCCTCGACGACCACGACAACCCGCTGCCGATCGATGTCCGGACCACAACGGTGCGATCGTCCACGGTGCTCACACTGCGACTCGTCGCGGGCGGCGGCACCGCGATCCGCTTGCGCCCCGCGCAGTATTAGCAAACGGTGCTGGCCGAGACTCGGCCAGCACCGGCCGGGAGGGGACCGCACAGGCTGACGACGGGCCGCCCCCGGGGTAGCTCTCAGTCCTTGAAGTGCTCCAGGATCCGGTGCATCCCGCTGTTCCAGTTCTCCTTGAGCGCCGCCACGGCCGCGTCGATGTCGCCGCGCTGTAGGCACTCCGCGATCCGCTCATGCTCCACGGCGGAGCGCTCCAGGGTGTCCGTGTCGCCGAGGGCCACCCGCTCGTAGCGGTGCATCGTCACCTTCATCGAGGTGATCAGCTTCATCAGCCGGTCGTTGGTGCAGCCCGACAGGAGCAGGTCGTGCCACGCGTCGTCGTAACGCTCTATGACGTCGTGCGGCGCCTGCGGCGCGGAGAAGGCCCGTGCCTCCTCGAGGAGACGGGGAGCCGTCGCCCGCAGCCGCTCCGGATCGCTGGACTCCAGGGCCAGTGCCTCCAGCGCCGCCACGATCGCGGTCAGATCGCGGAACTCCTGCGCGCTCAGCGGCGTGAACCGGAAGCCCTTGCCACGGTCGCTGGTGATGACGCCCTCGCGCTCAAGCGTGATCAGTGCCTCGCGCAGCGGAGTGCGGCTGACTCCGAGTTCGGTGGCGAGCTGTCCCTCGTTGATCGGCTCGTTGGTCGCGATGGTGCCGCGCCCGAGGCGCTTGATCAGTTCCTCCTTGACCTGTTCGCGCAGCGGGCGGTTCTCGATTGGCATGTGGGGGAGCCCTCCTCTTCCGTCCGGTCGATTATCCGTTACCGGCGAGTCACGCGGTACCGGCTCCGTCGACCGGGATGATCGCCCCGCTCGTGAACGACGACGCGTCGGACGCGAGGAAGGCCACGGTCTGTGCGATGTCCCTCGGCTGCCCGATCCGGCCGAGGGGCCGGTCGGCGGCGTCGGCGTAGAACGCGTCGGAACTCTCGCCGAGCTGCCGGGCCTCCTCGGCGAGCATGCCGGTGGCCGTGTCGCCGGGGCACACGCAGTTGACGCGGATGTTGTCGGGACCGTGGTCGATGGCCATGGCGCGGGTCATATTGACGACGGCGCTCTTGGAGGCGCAGTACGAGACGGCGCGTCGGCCGCCCGAAATGCCCCATCCGGAGCCGGTGTTGATGATCGAGCCGCCGCCCTGCGCGGCCATGCCCGGTATCACCAGGCGGCTCATCAGCATGATGGAGCGGACGTTCACGGCCATCACCAGGTCCCAGTCGTCCTCGGTGATCTCGCAGACGGTGGAGCGGCGGATGATGCCGGCGTTGTTGAACAGCACGTCGGCGTCGCCGAAGTACTCCCGCGCGGCGGCGGCCACGGACTCGCAGTCCTCGCGTCGCGAGACGTCGCAGCGGACGAAGACGCCGCCGGTGTCCTTGGCGGTCTGCTCGCCGCCGTCCGTGTCGATGTCGGCGATGACGACGCGGGCGCCCAGTTCGGCGAGGACATGAGCGGTGGCCCGGCCGATACCGGTGGCTCCGCCGGTGACGATGGCACGTTTGCCGTTGAGAGTGATCATGAGGGTTCCTTTACCGGGTTGGGGCGCGGTTCAGGCGCTCGGACGGTCGGGCACTTCAGGGGGTCGGGCGGTTCGGGCGGTTCAGGTGGTCAGGCGGTACAGCGACGTGCGGCGGCGGCCGGTGATGACGGGCAGATGGCCCGCCAGTTCGGCATCCAGCGCCTCGTCGCCCGTGTCGAGGAGGAGAGGGCGGCCGCCCAAGGACGCCAGCTTCTGTTCGGTGCACAGCACGAGCAGCCGTTCCCGGCCGCCCGCCGCGCGCAGGACCCGCGGCGAGATCTGCTGGTTGCCGCGGCCGAGGAGAAAGCCCTGGCCGCCGATGGGAGAGAGGCCGATCCAGCACGGCCCCGCCGCGAGGAGGGCGTCCTCTCCCCCGTCGCGCAGAACGACCTCCGTGGGGTGACCGGGCCGCAGCGCGAGCACGTCGACGCCGGTGAGGGAGACATCGGCCCCCAGCGCGGCGGCGACGGCGCGGGTGGTACTGCCCGGGCCGAGTGCCAGCAGTCCGTCGCCGACACGCTCGGCGACCTCGGCCGCGATGCCGCCGACCGCCTCCGGCGCACCGGCCGTGCTGCCGGTCTTGCGCTGCTGGACGCGCACGGGCACGTCGGGCACGGGGAGCCAGCCGTAGAGTCGGGAGGCGACGCGTCCGGCACGCAGTTCATCCTCGTCCCGGTCCATCACTTCGGCGTCGCGCAGGCGTACGGAGCCGGAGCGGGCGAGCCACGCGGCGGCGACCTGGCCCGCCGCGCGCGGGCTGACGCCGAACACGGCCGAGTGCATCTTGACGCCGGTCGGCACCCCGAGCACCGGGCAGTGCACCCCGTCGAGCGCGGTGAGCACATCCCGGGCGGTACCGTCGCCGCCGGCCAGGAGCAGCAGGTCGACTCCCTCGGCGACGACGGCGCGCACGGCGGCGAGGGTGTCCTCGGCCGAGGTCTCGTCCCCGGCCCCCGGGACGTACACGACCCGCGCTGTCAGCCCGGCCGCGGCGACGGAGTCGGCCCCCATGGCTCCGGCGGCGGTGACGACTTCCGGTTCCGCGACCGCGCCACCCAGCGCACCGGCACCAGCACCGGCACCGGCACCAGCACCAGCACCAGCACCGACGCCCGATCCCGCCCGCAGCTCACGCAGCTCACGCAGTGCCGCGGCCGCCCGTTCCCCCGCCAGGGCCCTCGCGCCCAGGGCGAGGGCGCGGTGGCGGCGCTCCCGGCCGTCGGTGCCGCCCAGGCCCACCCGGCCGCCGAGTCCGGCGACCGGGTTGACCACCAGGCCGATCCTGGTCAACGGGTGGCCTCACCAAGGATCTTGCGGCGGTAGGCGCGCCAGGAGACCGCCCAGGTGGCCGGGTCCTCCAGGGTCTCCGGGCGGATCCGGTGGATGGTCGAACGGTGCGGGGCCGTGCGGACCGTCTCCGGCGACTCGTACGCCTCGCGGGCGATCTCGGTGAGGATCGCCACGTACTCGTCGAGGTCGGCGCGGGTGTACGACTCGGTCGGTTCGAGCGTCATCGGCTCGGGGACGAGGTACGGGTGGTGGCTCGTCCAGTAGTGGGTGCCGAAGTCCGCGGCGCGCAGCCCGATGTCCTCGGAGTGCAGCCCGGTGTCCTCGTGCAGCTTCTGCCAGCTATAGCGGACCTGTTCGACGCGCGGCCGCCCCTGGGCGTACGGCACCGAGACCCCCGGGATCCGGCGGACCTTGTGGAGCAGGTAGTTGTTGTTGAGGACGGCGGTCTCCGCGGCGGAGCGCAGCCCCTCCGCGCCGAGCGACATGATCCATGCGTACGCGCGCACGAGGTTCGGCACCACCCCGTAGAACGGCCGCATCTTTCCGATGGACTCGGGCCGGTCGTCGTCCAGACGGTAGCGCTCGCCGTCGAACTCGACGGTGGGGCGCGGCAGATACGGCGCCAGCTCCTCCGTCACCGCGGACGCGCCGGCCGCCGGTCCGCCGCAGGCGTGCGGTGTCGAGAACGTCTTGTGCAGATTGAAGTGGCACAGGTCGAACCCGGCCTCGCGGGCGCGGGTGATGCCGAGGATGCCGTTGGCGTTGGCCTGGTCGTACGAGCACAGGCCGCCCGCCTCGTGCACGATCCGTACGAACTCCTCGATGCGCGGGTTGTAGATGCCCGTGTCCTCGGGGTTGGTGATCAGCAGCGCGGCCGTGCGCGGTCCGACCGCGGCCTTGAGCGCCTCGATGTCCGGGTAGCCGTCCGCGTCCGGGTGGAGGGTGATGACCTTGAATCCGGCCGTCTTCGCGCAGGCCGCGTTGGACGGGTGGGAGAAGATCGTCGTGATGACCTCGTCGCGCTGCTCCAGCTCGCCGCGGGCGGCGAAGTACGCGCGGATCATGGCCACGTTGGTGTAGATCGCGGCCGAACCGGCCGCCGGCTGGAGGGAGACCCGGTCCATGCCGGAGATCTCCTTCAGGAGCAGTTCCAGGCTGTGGATGATGCCGAGGACGCCCTGGACGGTGTCCTCGTCCTGGAGCGGATGCAGCGCGGCGATGCGCGGGTCACGGACGAACTGGTCGTTGACCTTGGGGCTGTACTTCATGGTGCAGGTGCCCTGGCCGACGTCGATGTTGAGGTCGGCGCCCAGGTTCTCCTGCGACAGACGCAGATAGTGGCGCAGGACCTGCTGCTGTGACATCTCGGGCAGGGCGGGCGGCTCGGCGCGGCGCAGCGCCGGGGGAATCTCCACCGGGGCGATGGCGGGGTCCGGCGCCGGGACAAGGACACCGCGT
Source organism: Streptomyces niphimycinicus (assembly GCF_018883605.1). Taxonomy (GTDB): domain Bacteria; phylum Actinomycetota; class Actinomycetes; order Streptomycetales; family Streptomycetaceae; genus Streptomyces; species Streptomyces niphimycinicus. The sequence continues at coordinate 38,468 of NZ_JAHLEM010000001.1, forward strand.
TCGCCCGGCGAACCGAGTTCGAAGATCAGCTTCTCGTCCCAGGATGCCTGCTGGAAGCGGCGCAGACGCGGCTTGGGCGCGATCCGCGCGTCCTCGGGCGAGACGGGTGCGGGGGCGTGGTGGGCGGTCACTTGACGATCTCCTCGAGGGCGGCGGCGAGCCGGTCGATGTCGGCCTTGGAGTGGACTTCGGTGACGCAGAAGGCGGCCTCGTGCTCGCCGGTGGGCACGGAGCCGTAGATGCCGCGCTCCTTGAGGTCGGCCCGGATCTCGGCGGCGGTCCTGCCGCCGGTGTAGCGCACGGTGAAGTCGGCGAAGTGCAGGGCGTCGCCGTACGGGACCTCGATGCCGGGCACCTGGGCCAGGCGCTGCCGGGCGTACGCGGTGTGGGCGAGGATCGTGTCGCCGATCTCGCGCATGCCCTGCGGTCCCATCAGGGCGAGATAGACACCGGCGCCGATGCCGTGCAGCGCGGCCGCCGTGCCGACCCACTCCTTGCCCTCCTCGCGCAGGGCGAAGGAGGTCCGCTCGTGTGCCACGTCGCCGAAGCCGTACTCGCCCTCGACCGAGGTGGGCGCGAGCCCGAACAGGCGCGAGGGGTACTCGGCGACCAGCCGCTCCTCGTCGCGGGTGGCGATGAAGCCGGCGTTGCCGCCGCCGAAGCTCTGGTGGATGCCGAGCGGCTGGATGTCGCCACAGGCGATGTCCGCGCCGTACGCGGAGGGGGGTGCGAGCACGCCGAGGGTGAGCGGATTGCAGCCGACGACGTACAAGGCGCCCGCGTCGTGGGCGAGTTCGGCGAGGCGCGGCAGTGCAGAGTCGACGATGCCGAGGGCCGAGGGGGCGTCCGCGTAGACGGCCGCGGTGTCACCGGCGGCCAGCTCCCGGTGCAGCGCGTCGAGGTCGGCGGAGCCCGTCTCGGGGTCGACCGGGACCACGGTGATGTCATGGTCGGGACGGACGTAGTCCCGTATGCGGGACAGCTTGTCCGCGTCGATCGCGGTGGCGACGAGCACGCGGCGGCGCCCGGTGACGCGGCCCGCCATGCGCAGGGCGGTCCCGGCGGCCTGGAAGCCGTCGTACACCGGGACGTTGACGACCTCGACGTCGAGCAGCTCGGCCATCATCGACTGGTACTCCCACAGCGCCTGGAAGCGGCCGTGGTCCTCATACGGCTCGCCCGCGTACGCGGTGAGGAACTCGCTGCGGTTGACCACCTCGTCCACGACCGCGGGCACATGGTGCGGGTAGCAGCCCGAGCCGAGGAAGCTGAGGACCTGCCGTGTTGAGGTGTTGCGGGCGAGCAGTTCCTCCATATGCCGGGTGAGTTCGACTTCCGAACGCAGCGCGGCCGGCAGGTCGAGGGGGCGGTGCAGCCGGATCCCGGCCGGGATGTCGGCGTAGAAGTCCTCGATGCTCGCCGCACCGATCTCTTCGAGCATCGCCTGCCGCACTGACGGCACGGAGTTCGGGATGTAGGGGTGGACAAAGTTCTCGGACGACGTCATGCCGTGCCTTTCGCGTAGGCAAGCAGCTTGGCCCGGCCGGGGGCGGCCGGTCTCAAAAGTCTTTGCTTGTACACCTCTTGACGGCGGACTCCGTCATTCAGTGTTCTGAATACAGCATTATGCATTCAGGCACCAGGAGGCAAGAGTGTCAACGAGACCCACCCGGCGGGCCGTTCTGGCCACGGGCCTCGCGGCCACGGCGTCACCCCTGCTCAGCGGCTGTGCCATGGGTGGCGTGGGCGGCGGCGGACGGGCTCCCGAGATCGACGGGAAAGCGGACGACAAGGGAGGAAAGGTCAGCGGCAAGATCACCGTCTGGTCGTGGGATGTGGCCGCCAAGGCCATGAAGCGCCTCGCCGGCGACTTCGAACAGCGCCACCCCGGCACCACCGTCGACGTCGTCGACATCGGCTACGACAACGCCTACGACAAGATCACCATTGGGCTGCGCGGAGGCACGGGCCTCGCGGACGTCCTCACGGTCGAGGGCACCCACATGCCGCGTTACATAGCCAACTTCCCGGCCGGCTTCTACGATCTGATGAGCCTCGGCGGTCGCTACGGCGGCGACTTCGAGCGCGCGGCATGGCACACGGTCACCGGCCCCGGCGGCAAGCTGTTCGCCCTGCCCTGGGACATCGGCCCATGCGCTCTCTACTACCGCACCGACCACTTCCGCGCCGCGGGTGTCGACCCCCGCTCCCTGCTCACCTGGGACGACTACGTCAAGGCCGGTATCCGCATCAAGAAGGCCACCGGCCACAAGCTGATCATCCAGGACCCCGCGGACAAGGACGCCGGGATCTTCCCGATGCTGCTGCAACAGCAGGGCCAGCACTACTTCAAGGGCGGCCGCGTCGCCGTCGACACCCCGGCCGCCGTCAAGGCCCTGACCTTGATGAAGGCCCTCGGCGACGAGGGCCTGGTGGCCTACGAGAGGGGCTGGGACGGACTGGTCACCGGCACCAAGGAGGGCAAGGCCGCAACGACACCCACCGCCGCCTGGTGGACGGGCACCCTCACCTCCGAAATGCCCGAGCTGAAGGGCAGGTTCGGGGTGGTGCCGCTGCCCGGCTTCACCGCCGACTCCATCCGCACCTCCAACGTCGGCGGATCCACCCTCGCTGTGCCCGCGCAGAGCAAGAATCCGCGGCTGGCCTGGGCCTTCATCGAGTTCCTGCTCACCCGCAAGGACAACCAGATCTCCATGCTCAAACGCGAAGGTCTCTTCCCCGCCTATCTGCCCGCGCTCGACGACCCCCATCTGAGCGAAAGGCAGGACTACTTCGACGGTCAGCGCACCCTCGATGTCTTCGCCCGCCTCGCCCGCAACATCCCTCCGGTCGAGTACGACAAGGACGACGCCAAGGCCGCGGACATCATGATCTCCGCCGTCACCGGCGTGATGCTGCACGGCCGGGACCCGCGCCGCGCCCTGGGCTCGGCCGCCGGGCAACTCGCCAGGGCCACCGGCCGCAAGAGGGCGGAGTAGCGCGATGGCCGCCCCCACCGCCCCCACCGCCCTCGACCGGGGCCCCGCCCCGGTACGCAAACCCGCCGCGGCCCGCGGCGGACGACGGCGCCCGCGCCTGGCCGCCTGGATCTTCGCGGGCCCCGCGGCCGCCCTCTTCGCCCTCTTCTTCGCCTATCCGCTGGGTGCCAGCCTGCTCCAGAGCTTCACCTCCGAGGACGCGGGCACCACCCGCTGGGTCGGGCTCGACCAGTACCGGCGGATGTTCGACGACCCGGCGTTCCTGAAGTCGCTGTTCAACACCGGCGTCATCCTCGCCATACAGGTCCCGGTGATGATCGGCCTCGGACTGGCCCTCGCCGTCCTGCTCAACCAGTCATGGCTCCGCTTCCGCGGCACCTGGCGCGCGGTCTACTTCCTGCCCGCCGTCACCACCCTCGTCGCGTACGCAGTCGTCTTCCAGGTCCTGCTCAAGACGGACGGCGGCCTGGTGAACCAGATCCTCGGCGCGCTCGGCGCCGGCCCGGTCGACTGGCTCAACAGCCCCACCTGGGCCCGCGTCTCCCTCATCGCGTCCCTCACCTGGCGCTGGACCGGATACAACGCCGTCATCCTGCTCGCCGGACTCCAGGCGATCGGCAAGGAACAGTACGAGGCCGCCTCGATCGACGGTGCCGGGACGGTGACCACCTACCTCCGGGTGATCCTGCCGCAGTTGCGGCCCGTGGTGCTCTTCTGCGTCATCACCTCCACCATCGGCACCCTCCAGCTCTTCGACGAGAACTACGTCCTCACCCGCGGCGGCCCCGACGACGCGACCCTCACCCCCGTCGTCTACCTCTACAAGGTCGGCTTCCAGCAGCTCGACTTCGGCTACGCCGCCGCGATCGCCTGGGTCGTCGTCGCGCTCATCGCCGCGATCTCCGCCCTCCAGTACCTGGTGTTCGGAAGGGAGCGCCGCCGGTGACCCCCCTTACCCCCGCCCCGGCACGGGTCCATCCGGCCCGCCGGGCCGGCCGCTGTCTGGTACGGCTGCTGCTCGCCCTCGGGGCCGTGGTCAGCCTGGTGCCGTTCTTGTGGATGGCGATCGCCGCCACGCACTCCACACCGGAACTCTTCCGCTCGCCGCCGCCGTTCCTGCCCGGCGGGCGGCTGCTCGACAATCTCGTACGCCTCCAGGACACCATCGGATTCGGCCGGGTGCTCCTCAACAGCGTCGGGATCGCCGTCGTGCACACGGCACTCAGCTCGCTGATCTCCGCGATGTGCGGTTACGGGCTCGCCAAGTACCGTTTCCGCGGCCGCGGTCTGCTGCTCGGCGCGGTGCTCATGACGATGATGATCCCGTTCCAGGTGCTGCTGGTGCCGCTGTTCCAGATGATGGCGAGCGTCGGCTGGATCGACTCCTACCAGGCCGTGATCCTGCCGTTCCTCGCGAACTCGTTCGGCATCCTGCTGATGCGGCAGGGCTTCGTCGACTTCCCCGACGAACTCCTCGAATCGGCCCGGGTCGACGGCTCCGGGGAACTGCGCACCTTCTACCAGGTCGTGCTGCCGTGTGTACGCCCCCAACTGGGCGCCCTGGTGATCTTCACCTTCATGACCCAGTGGAACAGCTTCATCTGGCCGCTGCTCATGCTCAACACGGAGGACAAATACACCGTGCCCGTCGCACTCAACACCCTCACCGGTCTCTCCCGGGTCGACTACTCGGGACTGATGCTCGGCTCGCTGCTCGCGACGCTGCCGCTCATGGCGCTCTTCCTGTTCTTCCAGCGGCAGTTCGTGGCCGGACTGCTCGGCGGGGCGGTGAAGGGATGAGCCGCCCCGGCCGGACCCGTCTCACCCGCGTCCCCGGCCTGCTGTACGGCGGCGACTACAACCCCGAGCAGTGGCCCGAGGAGGTCTGGGCCGAGGACGCCAGGCTGATGCGGGAGGCCGGGGTCACCATGGTGACCGTCGGCGTGTTCTCCTGGGCCCGGCTCCAGCCGGGCCCGGACACCTGGGACTTCGCCTGGTTCGACCGGCTCCTGGACCTGCTGCACGCCCACGGCGTCGCCGTCGACCTGGCCACCGCCACCGCCTCACCGCCCGCGTGGCTGGTCCGCGCCCACCCGGAGATCCTGCCCGTCACCGCGGACGGCGTACGCCTCGAATTCGGCTCGCGCCAGCACTACTGCCCGTCCTCGCCCCAGTACCGGGCCGCCGCACTGCGGCTGACGCGCGCCCTCGCCGAGCGGTACGCGAACCATCCCGCGCTCGCCCTGTGGCATATCCACAACGAGTACGGCGACCACGTCACGGAGTGTTTCTGCCCCCGCTCGGCCGCCCACTTCAGGGCCTGGCTCGGCGAGCGCTACGGCACCATCGACGCCCTCAACCACGCCTGGGGAACGGCCTTCTGGTCGCAGCGCTACACCACGTACGACGAGATCGAACCGCCGCGCACCGCGCCCGGACCGGTCAACCCGACCCAGCTTCTCGACTGGCGGCGGTTCTGCTCCGACGCGCTCCTGGCCCTGCACCGCGCCGAACGCGAGATTCTGACGGAACTCGGCCCGGACACTCCCGCGACGACCAACTTCATGTCGATGTTCAAGGCGCTCGACTACTGGAAGTGGGCGCAGGCCGAGGACTTCGTCTCCGACGACGCCTACCCGGACCCCGCCGATCCGCACGCCCACATCACCGCGTCCCTCAACTACGACCTGATGCGCTCCCTCAACGGCGGTACCCCCTGGCTGCTCCTCGAACAGGCCCCCTCGGCGGTGAGCTGGCGCCCGGTGAACGTCCCCAAAAAGCCGGGCCTCCAGCGGCTGTGGTCGCTCCAGGCCCTGGCCCGCGGCGCCGACGGCATCATGTACTTCCAGTGGCGGGCCTCCCGCGCCGGAGCGGAGAAGTACCACAGCGCCCTGCTGCCGCACCGCGGCACCGCCTCGCGCGGCTGGCGCGAGACGGTGCGCTTCGGCGCCGAACTCGCCCGCCTCGGCGACATCGCGGGCAGCCGGCTCGCCGCCGACGTCGCGATCGTCCTGGACTGGGACTCCTGGTGGGCGCTGGAGGGCGACGACCACCCCTCGGCCCGGATGCGCTGGCCCGATCTGCTGCGTCCCTGGTACACGGCTCTCCACGCCCGCTCCATCACGATCACCTTCGTCCCGCCGGATGCCGCCCTCGACGGCTACCGGGCCGTCCTCGCGCCCAACCTGCACCTGCTGCGCCCGGAGCACGCCCGCCGGATCGCCGACTACGTACGCGGCGGCGGCCACCTCGTCTGCGGACCGTTCAGTGGCGTCGTCGACGGACACGACCACATCCACGACGGAGGAGCGCCCGGTCCGCTGCGGGAGGTACTGGGTCTGTCGGTGGACGAGTTCTGGCCGGTCCCCGACGGGGAGACGGTCACCCTGGCCTCCGGAGCCGAGGCCACGCTGTGGACCGAGTGGATCGTGACCGAGGGCGCCGAGACCGCCGACGGGTACGCCTCGGGCCCGCTCGCCGGCCGGCCCGCCGTCACCCGGCACCCGTACGGCTCCGGAACCGCCTGGTATGTGAGCTGCCATCTCGGCGAGGACATCGGCGACATACTCGACCGGGCCCTGACCGCGGCGGGCGTACGGCCCGTCCTGGACGCTCCCGAAGGCGTGGAGGTGACGGTCCGCGCCGGTGCGCGGGACACGTATCTCTTCCTCCTCAACCACGGCGACCGGCCGGCGCGGACCGCGCTGACCGGTGCGTACGCCGCGGGTGGCACCGATCTGCTCACCGGAGGGGCCGTTCACGGCCACATAGCTCTCGAACCGCTCGGCGCCGCGGTCATCCGCGTCGCCTCCGCCCCCGGCTCCACCGCCCCCGACTCCCCCACCCCCGACTCCCCCGGAGGAACCGACCAGTGACCGGACACCGGCCCCTGTACGCCCTGACGGCGCTCCTGCTCGCCGCGGGCGCGCTCGCCGCCCCGCAGGCCGCCTCGCAAGCCGCCTCGCACCCCGCCTCCGCCGCGGACCATCCGCGGCCGCCGTCCCGCTACGCGGACGTCCTCGATCTGCACGGCACCCCGACCGCCGCCCTGCCCGGCGACGACAAGGACAACAACCCCGTCACCGTCTTCGCCGACCGCGGCGCCTGGCACGCCTACGCCCTGCCCGAGAAGGGCGACCGCGCCGCGTACGGAGGCTTCACCGGGCCGCTCTACATAGCCCAGGAATACCCGTGGTGGCTCAGCACCTCCTTCAGCCGCATCCGCCTCAGTGAGGGCGGGCACACCCTGGACCTCGCCGCGGGCGGCACACCCCGGTTCACCTCGCTGCCCGGGCTGCTGCGCCAGTCCTACGACCTCGGACGCGGCCTGCGCCTCACGCTGGAGCTGCGGTTCGCCACCGACCGCAGCGCACTCGTACGAGCCGAGTTGCGCAACACCGGTACCGCGACGCGCACCCTGCACGCCGGCTGGACCGGCAGCCTGCTGCGCCCCAAGGACGCGCCGATGCGCGACGCGCCCTCGCTCACCGCCACACCCACCGGCGTCGGCGTCGACTTCGCAAGAGTCCGCAAGGAGTGGGACTACCTCACGGACGGCACCGAACGCTTCGAGATCACCCACAAGGAACCCGTCCGCACCACCCTCGACGGCGACACCTACCGGACGGCGGCCACGGCCCCGGTCACCCTCGCCCCCGGGCGCTCCCACCGCTTCGACTGGACCGAGTCCTACACCTTCACCGCCGCCGAACGCACCCGCGAGGCGCACCGGGCGCGGCAGGTCCTCGCCGCCCCCTCGGCCGAGGCCGCCGCCGCCGACGAGCGCTGGCGCCGCTATGTCCGCGACGTGACCCGCGGGGTGCCGGCGGACCGGCGGCGGATGGCCGTGAAGTCGCTGGAGACACTCGTCACCAACCGGCGCAGTGCGGCCGGGAAGATCAAGCACGACGGCATCACACCGTCGATCTCGTACAAGTGGTTCACCGGCGGCCTCTGGGCCTGGGACACCTGGAAGCAGGCGGTCGGCACCGCCCGCTTCGACCCCCGGCTCGCCCAGTCCCAGATCCGCTCCATGTTCGACTGGCAGATCCGGCCGGACTCCCGGACCCGGCCGCAGGACGCCGGAATGATCCCGGACGCCATCTTCTACAACGACCCCGCGCGCGGCGGCGGCAACTGGAACGAGCGCAACTCCAAGCCCCCGCTGGCCGCCTGGGCCGTATGGGAGGTCTACCGCAGAAGCGGCGACACGGCGTTCCTGCGCGAGATGTACCCGAAACTCGCCGCCTACCAGGACTGGTGGTACCGCAACCGGGACCACGACCACAACGGCCTCGCCGAGTACGGCGCCACCGTCGACCCCGCCAATGACTCGCCCGAACAGCGGCGCCTGGCCGCGGCCTGGGAGAGCGGCATGGACAACGCGCCCCGCTACGACGCCGCGCTCGGCACGTCCGTCGTCGCCAACCGGGCCGCGGACGGCACCCTCCTCGGCTACTCCCTCGCCCAGGAGTCCGTCGACCTGAACGCGTATCTCGCTGCGGACCAGGGCTACTTGGCGCGGATCGCGGCCGTCGTGGGGCACGGCCGCGACGCCCGGCGGTGGAAGGAGAAGTCGGCCGCCACCCACGCCCTGGTACGGAAGACGATGTACGACCCGGCCGACGGCTGGTTCCACGACACCGCGCTCGGCACCGGCAAGCCGCTCACCGCGCGCGGGCGCGGCATCGAGGGCGCCATCCCGCTGTGGACCGGCACGGCGTCCGCGGCGCAGGCCCGGACGGTGCGCGCCCGGCTGACGGACCCCGGCGAGTTCGCGACCGGGGTGCCGTTCCCCACGGTCGCCAAGAGCTCCCCGTACTTCTCGCCGACCGCGTACTGGCGCGGCCCCGTCTGGCTCGACCAGGCGTACTTCGCCCTCGGCGGCCTGCGCCGCTACGGCTACGGCAAGGACGCCGATGCCCTCACCGACCGGCTCCTCGCGCATGCGTCCGGGCTCTCCGGCAACGGTCCGATCATGGAGAACTACGACCCGGTCAGCGGCGCGCCGCTCAACTCGCCCCACTTCAGTTGGTCGGCGGCGTCGCTGCTGCCGATGCTGACCGGAGACGAGGCCCCGGCCGGGTAGCCCGCTGCCAACACGGTTCTCGCCGTCGGCGGGGCCGCCGCGTCCGGCGGCGGCCCCTGCTGGACCTACGGAGGGCCGCTGCTGCCGCGATCACTCACCGGACGACCGTGGTGACCTCCCCCGTGGCGAGATCGTAGGCGTAGCCGCCGACCGCGAGGTCGCCGATGCCCGGCGCGAGCTCGGGTGCCGAGCGCAGCTTGGCGACGTCCTCCTGGACCGTTTCGGCCGGCTCCAGGACGGCCATCCGCAGGGACGTCCGCTCGTCCCAGCCGCCACGTGCGGCGTAGCCGGCGCGCAGGTCGTCGTCGGCGAGCAGGCCCGAGCCGCAGTCGGTGTGGTGGATGACGGCGATCTCGAACCAGTCCGCGTCGGGGGTCTTGTTCTCGTGCAGGTGCACGATCCAGGCGAGGTCCTTGATGACCGCGGGGGTCACGCGGCCGCCGACGTTGCGCGCGACGATCGCTTCCCCGAGCCGGACGCCGAGGATGGCCGCGGGCTCCACGCGCGGGTCGATGCAGGTGATCAGGTATAGCTGTCCGAACGGGACGAAGGGAACCTCGGGGACGTCGGCCTGGGCGCCGGAGGCCGCGAAAGCGCGGTTGCGCTCCAGGTACGGGGTGATGTTCGGCATGGCTGGTCCCTTCAAGATCAAGAAACCTTGGCGGAGGGCGAGCACCCCGTCTCCCCTCCACCTCCAGCATGACACGGCCGCGCGGACCACGCCCCCGCTTGGCAGGCGGCGGACCGTCGGACGGCACGAAGAGTCTTCGGATCATGGCCGGTCGGGCAGTGCGAACTTGCTGTCGATGAGGTCGAGCACCTCCTGCGCCGACGCATCGGCGAGGTCCAGGCCGGACGCCGGGCGTTGCCCCAGGTTCGACAGGAGACGGCGCAGACGGCCGCCGACCTGCGCCGTGGTCTCGTCGTCCGGTGCCAGCGTGGGCATCAGGGACTCCAGGCGGTCCAGCGCCTCCAGGACCGGCTGAACGGGGGTCGGGGGCTCGGTCAGCGAGTCGAGGTGCGCGGCGAGTTCGGCCGCGGTGGGCTGGTCGAAGACCAGCGTCGGCGAAAGCCGCAGCCCGGTCGCGGCGTTCAGCCGGTTGCGCAGGTCGATCGCCATCAGCGAGTCGAAGCCCAGGTCGCTGAAGGCCCGTTCGGCGCTCACCGACTCCGGCTCGGGATGCCCCAGCACCGCGGCCGCGTGAGAGCGCACCACGTCCAGCAGCGCGCGCCGGCGCTCCTCCTGCGACAGCCCGGTCAACCGGTGCAGCACGTTTTGCGGTTCGGACGTACGGTGCGCTGCCCGCCGGACGACCAGCTCGCGCATCAGCGGGGGCACGGTTCCGGCGGCGGCCAGGTCGAAACGTGCCGGCACCAGCAGTACGTCGTCCCTGCTGAGCGCGGCGTCAAACAGCGCGAGCCCCTCCTGCGGCGACAGGGCCGCGGCGCCCGCCCTGGCCAGTCTGGTCCGGTCGGTCTCGCTCATCGCGGCGGTCATCCCGGCGGCACCGCCCCACGGGCCCCAGGCCAGTGACTGGCCCGGCAGGCCCTGCGCCCGGCGTCGCGCCGCCAGGCCGTCGAGCACCGCGTTCGCCGCGGCGTAGGCGCCCTGGCCGGGGCTGCCCAGGATCCCGGCCGCCGAGGAGAACATCACGAAGAAGGACACGGGCTGGTCCTCGGTCAGCTCGTGCAGGGCCAGCGCGGCGGTCGACTTGGAGCGCATCACCCGCTCGACACGCTGCGGGGTCAGCGACTCGAGCACCGCGTCGTCGAGTACGCCCGCCGCGTGGATCACACCGCCGACGCGGATGCCGGCCAGCGCCCGGGCCAGGGCGTCACGGTCCGAGACGTCCACGGCGGCCACCCGCGCCCCCAGTTCGGCGGCCAGGTCCGCGGCTCCCTCGGCGGCCATTCCCCGGCGGCTGAGCAGCAGAAGGTTCCGGACACCGCATGCGGTCGCCAGGTGGCGGGCCACAAGAGCGCCGAGTCCGCCCGTGCCGCCGGTGATCACCACCGTCGTGTCCGGGTCCGCCAGGGGTTCGGGCGGGGTGAGCGGTGCGGCGGCCGCGGCCCGGACCAGCCTCGGCGCCAGCATCCGGCCCGCGCGGACCGCGATCTGGGTCTCACCGGCGGCGGCCGCGGCCAGCAGCGCCGTGTCGTCGTGCGTGCCATCGGTGTCCACGAGCAGGAAACGGCCGGGGTGTTCGGACTGCGCCGAGCGCACCAGGCCCCACACTCCCGCGCCCGCCAGATCGGTGACGTCCTCGCCCGGGGTCACCGCCACCGCCGCGCCGGTCATGATCACCAGCCGCTCGTGCGCGGGCCGATCGCCGGCCAGCCACTCCTTCAGCAGCCCCAGCACCCGGCCGGCCTCGGCCGGCTCCGGGCCCCCGCCGCAACGGCGTACGACGAGAGCGTCGCCGGAGGTGGCGCCGGAGGTCGTCGCCGGGCGCCAGTCGAGCGTGAACATCGCCTGGTCCGCCAGTGGTACGGCGGCCAGCGCGCCGGGCGCCACGGGCCGTACGGCCAGCGATTCGACGCGGACGACCGGGCTGCCCGTCTCATCGCTCGCCTCCAGGGTCAGCGCGTCCTGGCCCGCCCGGGCCAGCCGCACGCGCAGCACCGAGGAGCCGGTGGCGTGCACCGAGACCCCGCTCCACGCGAACGGCAGCCCGCCCCGGTCGCCGGCCGCCCGCAGGAACACCGACGCGTGCAGGGCCACGTCCAGGAGCGCGGGGTGCAGGCTGTGTGAAGCGCCGTCGTCGACGCTCACCTCGGCGTACACGGCGTCGTCCGTCCGCCATGCCGAGCGCAGCCCCTGGAAGGCCGGGCCGTAGTCGTAGCCCTGCTCGTACAGGCTCTCGTAGGTGCCGGCGAGGGGGATCTCGGTGGCGCCCGGCGGCGGCCAGTGGGCCGGGCCCGGGTTCGGTGTGGTTTCCCGGGCCGACAGGGCGCCTGTCGCGTGGCAGGTCCAGTCGGGGCGGGTCGGTGTGCGGGCGTACACCAACACCTGGCGGGCGCCCTGCGTATCGGCCGGGTCCAGGACGACCTGGAGGTCGACCTCGCCTTCCTCGGGCACGGGCAAGGGTGCCCGGACGGTCAGCTCCGCCAGCACCGGGCAGCCGGCCAGCGCCCCGGCGGTGACCGCGAGGTCCACGAAGCCTGCGCCGGGGAACAGGACCACGCCGCCGAAGGCGTGATCGGCCAGCCACGGCTGGGCGTGCCGGTCCAGCCGGCCGGTCACCACCAGTCGGCCGGAGTCCGGCGACTCGACCATGTGGTGCAGGATGCCGTGGTCGAGAGCGTCGGCGGTGCGGTGCGTATGCCGGTCGCGTACGGCCGCGGCGGGCCAGTACCGCTTGGGCTGGAAGGCGTACGTGGGCAGTGGTACGCGGTGTCCGGCACCGGCCAGCCAGGCCGGCCAGTCCACCGTCGCCCCCCGCACGTACAGGCTGCTCAGCGCGGTGAGCAACGCCGTCGGCTCGGCGAGGCGCCCCCGCAGTACGGGCACCCATGGCACGGCCGACCGCGCCATGGGCGCGAGGACGGCGTCGGGCCCGATCTCCACACAGCGTGCGACTCCCTGGGTGGTGAGGCTGTCCACGCAGTCGCCGAATCTGACCGTTTCACGGATGTTCGCGGTCCAGTAGTCGGGTGAGCACAGCTCGGCCGCCGTCACGGGTGTGCCGGTGACGGCGGACACGAACGGGATGGCCGGCGGGGCGAAGGCCACGGTCTGCGCCACGGCCCGGAACTGGGTGAGCATTCCGGCGACCAGGGGCGAGTGGAAGGCGTGGCTCACCGCCAGGCGCCTCGTGCGGATGCCGTCGGCGGCCAGTCGGGCGGCGGCCGCGAGGACGGGTTCCTCGGGGCCGGAGAGGACCACGGCGTCCGGTCCGTTCACCGCGGCGAGGGCGACCTGCTCGTTAAGGAAGGGCAGCACCGCCGATTCCCCGGCCCTTACCGACACCATCGCCCCGCCGGCGGGCAGCGTCTGCATCAGCCGGGCCCTGGCGGCGACCAGCCGGGCGGCGTCGGGCAGGGACAGCACCCCGGCCGTGTGCGCGGCGGCGACTTCGCCGACGGAGTGGCCGAGGACCACGTCCGGCCGTACTCCCAGGGACCGCAGCAGCGCGGTCAGCGCCGTCTCCACGGCGAACAGTCCGGTCTGGGCGAACTCGGTCTGCTCCAGCAGATGCGCGGTGTCGCCCCAGATCACCTCGCGCAGCGGACGGGACAGATACCGGTCCAGTTCGGCGCTCACCTCGTCGAACGCCGCGGCGAACACCGGGAAGGTCTCGTACAGTTCCCGGCCCATGCCCAGGCGCTGCGAGCCCTGGCCGGTGAAAGCGAACGCCGTGGGCCCATCGGACGCGGCCGCCGCGACGCTCGTACCCGGGGTGGTGTCGCCCGCGGCGAGCGCGGCGAGGCCGGACAGCAGTTCCGCGCGGTCCTCGCCGGTCACCACCGCGCGGTGGTTGAACACCGAGCGGGTGGTGGTGAGGGAGAGGGCCACGTCGACGGGGCGCGGGCCGAGGCCGTCGCCGTCCTGGAGGTGCGACAGGAGGCGGCCGGCCTGTGCGCGCAGGGCCTGTGGGGTGTGCCCGGACAGCGGCCAGGGGACGACCGCGGGATGGGCGGTTGACGATGCGTCCGGTCCGGCCCCGGACCCGGCGTCCGGTCCGGACTCGGACCCGGGCACGGCCTCCGGCTCTTCGACGATCACATGGGCATTGGTGCCACTCACGCCGAACCCGGAGACCCCTGCCCGCCGCGGCCGCCCGCCCCGGGGCCAGTCCCTGGCCTCGGTCAGCAGTTCCACGGCTCCTGCCGACCAGTCGACCAGATGGCTCGGCCGGTCGACGTGCAGGGTGGTGGGCAGCACTCCGTGCCGCATCGCCAGCACCATCTTGATCACCCCGGCCACACCCGCGGCGGCCTGCGCGTGACCGATGTTGGACTTGACCGAGCCCAGGAACAGCGGCCGGTCACGGCGCCGGCCATAGGTCGCCAGCAGCGCCTGTGCCTCGATGGGATCACCGAGCCGCGTGCCCGTGCCATGGGCCTCCACGGCGTCCACCTCGGACGGTTCCAGCCCGGCGTCGGCCAGGGCCTGCTGGATGACCCGCTGCTGGGAAGGGCCGTTGGGCGCGGAGAAGCCGCTGCTCGCACCGTCCTGATTGACCGCGCTGCCGCGTACCACCGCGAGCACGGGGTGCCGGTTGCGGCGCGCGTCCGAGAGCCGTTCGACCAGGAGGAGACCGACGCCTTCGGACCACCCCGTGCCGTCCGCCGCGTCGGCGAACGACTTGCACCGGCCGTCCGCCGCCAAGCCACGCTGTCGGCTGAACTCGATGAACGGCCGGGGGTCGGCCATGACCGTCACGCCGCCGGCCAGGGCGAGCGTGCACTCCTCGCGCCGCAGGGCCTGGCAGGCCAGGTGCAGGGCCACCAGCGACGACGAGCAGGCGGTGTCGATGGTGACGGCGGGCCCCTCCAGGCCCAGTTCGTAGGCGATCCGGCCGGACGCCACGCTGCCGGCGTTCGCGCTTCCCACGTGGCCCTCGAAATCCTGGGCCGACTGTTCGAGGAGGGCGCCGTAGTCGTGGTACATCACACCCGCGAACACGCCGGTCCGGCTGCCGCGTACCGCGGCGGGATCGATACCGGCATCTTCGAATGCCTCCCACGCGGTCTCCAGCAGCAACCGCTGCTGCGGATCCATCGCCAGCGCCTCGCGCGGCGAGATCCCGAAGAACTCGGCGTCGAACAGGTCGGCGTCGTGCAGGAACCCGCCTTCCCGCGCGTACGACGCGCCGCGGTGGTCCGGGTCCGGGTGGTACAGGCGGGTGAGGTCCCACCCGCGATTGACGGGGAAGCCGGAGACGGCGTCCTCGCCGCCTGCGAGGAGTCTCCACATCTGCTCCGGGGTGCGCACACCGCCCGGATAGCGGCATGCCATCCCGACGATCGCGACCGGCTCCCGCTCGACGGACTCCGCCGCGCGCAGCCGCTCCCGGCTCTCGTGCAGCTCGGCCGTCACCCATTTCAGGTGATCGAGGAGGGTGTCTTCGTTCATCGCGCCCATTACCTGCCGAACTCTTTCTGGATGAAGGCGAGGACTTCGTCCGCCGACGCCGACTGCAACTTCGCCGTGACCGTGCTCCGGTCCGGCTCCCTCTCCGGCTCCTTCTCCGGCTCCCTGCCGGGCTCCTGCGTCGTGTGCGCCCGGTGCGCGAGGCCGTCCCATGTCGCCATCAGTTCACGCAGTCGGCCGCTGATCCGCGCGTATCCGTCCTCGCCCGGTGAGCATGCGGACAGCAGCCCCTCCAGCCGGTCCACTTCGCTCAGGACCGCGAGCGCCGCGGCCGGCTCGCCCGGATCGTCGCCGCCGCGGCCGCGCCGTAGTTCCGCCGCGACATGGCGGCCCAGCGCTGTGGGGGTCGGGTAATCGAAGACCAGGGTGGCGGGCAGCCGCAGGCCCGTGGCGGTGTTCAGCCGGTTCCGCAGCTCGACCGCCGTCAGGGAGTCGAAACCCATGTCCACCAGGCCCTGTTCGGTGTCCACTCGCTCGGGGCCCGGGAATCCGAGGACCGCGGCCACCTGCGTGCGGACCGCTGTGATCACCCTCCGGTCCTGTTCGTCCGCGGGGAGCGGGGCGAGCTGCTCCAGCAACCCGACCGTCGCCGCCTCGCGCCGGGGCCGCCGCGAGGCCAACCCGCTCAGCACAGCGGGCACGTGATCCCCCAGCGCCGAGGTGTCCAGCCGCATGGCCACGACCACCGCCTCGTCCGCCGTCACCGCCGCGTCGAAGGACGACAGGGCGTCCTCCGTGGGCAGTGCGGCGATACCCGACCGCGTCAGCCGCGCACGGTCCGCCGCCCTCATACCCCGCGTCATCCCGCTGAGTTCCTCCCACGGGCCCCAGGCCACAGAGGTCGCCGGCAGTCCCGAGGCGCGCCGGTGCTGTGCCAGGGCGTCCACGTAGGCGTTGGCCGCCGCGTAGTTGGCCTGGCCGGCCGAGCCCAGCGTTCCCGCCGCCGACGAGAACAGCACGAAGGCGTCCAGGTCCCCGGTCAGCTCGTGCAGATGCCGCGCCCCGTCCGCCTTGGCCCGCAGCACCGTGTCCACCTGCCCCGGCGACAGCGACGACACCACGCCGTCGTCGACGACACCGGCGGCGTGTACCACGCCGGTCAGCGGACGGTCGGCCGGGATCGACGCGAGAACCCCTGCCAGTGATGCACGATCGCCCACGTCACACGCGACGACCGAGACCTCGGCGCCGAGGCCGGAGAGGTCGGACAGGTCGAGGGCGCCCGCCGGCCCGCCCCGGCTCAGCAGCAGCAGATGACGTACCCCGTGTGCCGTGGCCAGGTGGCGCGCCACCGCCTTGCCCAGCACACCGGTCCCACCGGTGATGAGTACCGTGCCGCCGGGGCGGAAGGGTGAAGGGCCCGGTTCGGACTGTCTCATCCGCTCCAGCCTCGGCACCGACGCCCGGCCGGCGCGGACGGCCACCTGGGGCTCGGCGCGGGACAGGATCGCGGGCAGCGCGCGCAGTGACGCGTCCTGGCCGTCCAGGTCCACCAGGACGATACGGCCCGGGTGCTCCAACTGTGCCGAGCGCAGCATGCCCCACACCGCCGCGCCGGCCGGGTCCATGGCGTCCGGTCCCATGGCCTCCCGGGTCACCACCACCAGGCGCGACGCCGCCGGCCGGTCGTCGGCCAGCCATGCCTGTGTCAGCCGCAGCACCCGGTCGAGCCGGGCGCGAACGTCCGAGCCGCCGGTCGCGCAGGACACCACCAGGTCGGACACCGAGCCGTCGGCCGAGGCGAGCTCGGCGACCTGTGGGGCGCCGAGCGCGTCCGCGAGACCCAGTTCGTCCGGGCCGAGCACCACGCGTGTTCCCGCGAACGCCGCGCCGGTCGCCGGTGTGTTCTCCCAGCTCACCCGGAACAGCGTCGCCTTGGCGCGGGCCGCCTGAAGCAGGCCCGCCGACGCGGGCCGCAGGGCCAGGGTGCCGATCGAGAGCACTGCCGCCCCGGACTCGTCCGCCGCGGACACGGTGAACTCCTGCGGGCCGACGGGCGAGAGGCGAACCCGCAAGGACGTCGCCCGTACGGCGTGCAGGCGCACTCCCCGCCAGGAGAAGGGCAGCCGTGTGCCGTCGTCGGCGAGGGTCAGCCCGGCCGCGTGCAGGGCGGCGTCCAGCAGCGCGGGATGCATCCCGTACCGGCCGGCGTCCGCGGTCACGTCGTCGGGCAGGGCCACTTCGGCGAGGACGTCGTCGCCGTGCCGCCACACCGCCCGCACGCCCTGGAACGTCCTGCCGTAGGCGAGACCGGCCGTGCGCAGGCGGTCGTAGAGTTCGGACACGTCGGCCGGTTCGGCGTCCTTCGGCGGCCACTCGGCCAGGGCGGGTTCTGGTTCCGGCCGGTCCTCGGCGAAGGCGCCACTGGCGTGCCGTGTCCATTCGCTCGCTCCGGCGGGGCGTGAGTGAATGACGAACGCACCGTCGTCGGCGGTCACTTGCAGCTCCACACCCCCCTTCTCCGGCAGCACGAGCGGCACTTCGAGCGTGAGGTCCGCCACTCCGTCGCCGCCCGTGCGGTCGGCCGCGTGCAGCGCGAACTCCACCATGGCGGCTCCCGGCAGTACGACGCTGCCGAGCACCTGGTGGTCGGCGAGCCACGGATGGGTGGCGGTGGAGAGCCGTCCGGTGAACACCGCGCCGCCGCTCCCGGCGAGTTCGACCGACGTCTCCAGCAGCGGATGCTCTGCGGAGGAGCGGCCGAGGCCGGCGGGCAGCCAGTACCGTTCGCGCTGGAAGGCGTAGGTGGGAAGGTCGACGCGCCGGGCGCCGGACCCGGCGAAGAAGCCCGGCCAGTCCACGTCGACGCCGCGGACGTGCAGTCGCGCCAGTGCCGTCAGCGCGGCCTCCGGTTCCGGACGGTCCTTCCGCAGGAGCGGGATCGTCGCGGCGTCGTCGGCCGTCGCCGTCAGCACGGCGTCGGGCCCGAGTTCGAGGAACGTCGTCACGCCCCGCGCCTCCAAGGTGCGCAGCCCGTCGGCGAAGCGCACCGTCTCCCGCACGTGCCGTACCCAGTGGTCGGCCGTGAACTCCGTTACCAGCTCGCCGGTTACGTTGGAGACGACCGGGATCCGCGGGGGGCCGTACGACAACGCCCGGGCCACCCGGCGGAATTCGTCGAGCATGGGTTCCATCAGGGGCGAGTGGAACGCATGGCTCACCGGTAGCCGCCGCGTCCGCTTGAACCGCGAGGCGATGGCGAGTACGGCTTCCTCGTCGCCCGAAATCACCACCGACGAGCGGCCGTTCACCGCCGCGATCGACACGCGCTCGGTCAGCAGCGGCGTAACGTCGGCCTCCGGGGCGACGATCGCGACCATCGCCCCGCCGGCCGGCAGTGCCTGCATCAGCCGCCCGCGTGCCGCGACCAGCGCGGCGGCGTCGTCCAACGACATCGCTCCGGACACATGGGCCGCGACCAGTTCGCCGATCGAGTGCCCGGCCAGGGCGTGGGGGCGCAGACCCCACGACCGCGCCAGCCGGAACAGCGCGACCTCCACCGCGAACAGCGACGCCTGGGCGCAGACGGTCTGATCCAGCGAAGCGGCGTCCGACATCGCCTCCCGCAGCGGCCGCTCCAGATACCGGTCGAACCGGGCGCACACCTCGGCGAACGCGGACTCGAACACCGGGAACCCCGCCGCCAGCTCCCGGCCCATACCGACCCGCTGGGAGCCCTGGCCGGAGAAGAGGAACGCCAGCTTTCCGCTCCTGGCCACGCCCCGGACCACACCGGCCGCCGTGTCGTCACCGGACCCCAGAGCCGTCAGCCCGCGCAGGAAGCCGTCCCGGTCCCCGGCGACCACGGCGGCGCGATGCTCGAACGACGAGCGGGTCGTGACCAGCGACGCCCCGACATCGTTCAGGCCGAGGTGCGGCCGGGCCGCGACCGATTCGCGCAGCCGCGATGCCTGCGCGCTCAGCGCCGCTTCGCTCTTCGCGGAGAGCACCCAGGGCAGCACCGGTGCCGGGGCGCCGACCGGAGCGGATTCCGCTGCCTCGACGGCCTCCGCGGCCTCCGCGGCCCCCGCGGCCTCCAGAATGACATGCCCGTTCGTCCCGCTGATCCCGAATGACGACACGCCCGCCCGCCGCGGTCGGCCCGTGTCCGGCCACGGCTGCGCCTCGCTGAGCACCCGCACCTTTCCGGCCGACCAGTCGACGTTCCTCGACACCTCGTCCACGTGCAGCGTCCTGGGCGCCAGGCCCTCGCGCAGCGCCATGACCATCTTGATCACACCGGCGATCCCCGCCGCGGCCTGAGTGTGGCCGATGTTGGACTTGATCGAGCCGAGCAGCAGCGGCCGGTCCCGGTTCTGTCCGTAGGTGGCGAGCAGCGCCTGTGCCTCGATCGGATCCCCGAGTGCCGTACCGGTGCCGTGTGCCTCCACC
Organism: Streptomyces niphimycinicus; assembly: GCF_018883605.1. Classification (GTDB taxonomy): domain Bacteria; phylum Actinomycetota; class Actinomycetes; order Streptomycetales; family Streptomycetaceae; genus Streptomyces; species Streptomyces niphimycinicus. Next base: position 58,044 of record NZ_JAHLEM010000001.1, read on the forward strand.
ACGTCGACCTGCGCGGCCGACAGTCCGGCGCCCGCGAGGGCCTGTCCGATCACCCGCTGCTGCGAAGGGCCGTTCGGCGCCGTCAGTCCGCTGCTCGCACCGTCCTGGTTGACCGCGCTGCCGCGCACCACGGCAAGCACCGGATGTCCCTCGCGGCGCGCCACGGACAGCCGCTCGACCAGCAGCACACCCACCCCCTCGGCGAACCCGGCCCCGTCCCCGGCGGCCGAGAACGCCTTGCACCGGCCGTCGGGGGCAAGACCGCCCAGTCGGCCGAACTCGGCGAACACGACCGGTGAGGCCATCACGGTCACCCCGGCGACCACCGCGAGCGAGCACTCGTCCCGGCGCAGCGCGTGGCTCGCCAGGTGCAGTGCGGTCAGCGAGGACGAGCAGGCCGTGTCGACGGTCACCGCCTGCCCCTCGAAGCCGAAGGCGAAGGCCACCCGGCCGGACAGCACGGCCGAGGACGCCCCGGTGAGCAGATATCCGTCGGCGCCTGCCGGGGCCCGGCCGTTCGTCGGGAGGTAGTCCTGGCTGCCGCTGCCGACGAAGACGCCGACCGGGGCGCCGCGCAGCGACTCGGGGTCGATTCCGGCCCGTTCGAGGACCTCCCATGTGGTCTCCAGCAGGAGCCGCTGCTGCGGATCCATGGCCAGCGCCTCTCGGGGGCTGATGCCGAAGAACTCCGCGTCGAACCGGTCGGCGCCCCGCAGGAATCCACCGACGGACGGCCGCACACCCGGGTCGGCCGCTTCGTCGGGATCCCAGCCCCGGTCCGCCGGGAACGGCGTGATCGCGTCCTCGCCCCGCTCGACCAGACGCCAGAGGTCCTCGGGCGAGACCACGCCGCCGGGGTAGCGGCAGGCCATGGCGACGATCGCGATCGGTTCCCGGTCCCGGTCCTCCAGTTCGCGCACCCGCTGACGTGCCTGTCGGGCGTCGGCGATCGACCGCTTGAGGTACTGGCGGAGCTTCTCATCGTTCGACATGTGGAGTTTCTCGTCGTTCGCCATGCGGCGTCACCCTCCGGCCTGGTCGTCGACCATGTGGAACAGTTCGTCGTCGGTCGCCGAGTCGAGGTCGATCCCGTCGGCGGGCGGGGCGCCGTTCTCGGCCGACAGGAGGGCTCTCAGCCGCGCCATCACCTGGGCGCGGGGCGCGGCGTCGGAAGGGAGCCCGGCCAGGGTGCTCTCCAGTCCATGGAGCGCGGCGAGCACGTCCCGCGCGTCGGCGTGGCCGTCCGGGACGAGTTGTGCGTGCAGGAACTCGCCGAGTGCGAACGCGCTCGGGTGGTCGAACACGAGGGTCGCGGGCAGCCGCAGGCCGGTCGCCGCCTTGAGCCGGTTGCGCAGTTCGACCCCGGTGAGCGAGTCGAAACCCAGCTCCTGGAAGCCGCGCCGGGCCGCGATCTCGTCCGGCCCCGCGAAGCCGAGCACCGCCGCCGCGTGGCCGCGCACCAGGTCCACCAGCATCTGGTGCCGTTCGCCGGGCGGCAGTCGGAGCAGGCGTCGGGTCAGCGAGTCCGGATCGCCCGCGCTCCGTACGGCTCGCCGGGACGGCGCTCCCAGGACGCCCTGGAGCATCGGGAGCCGGGTGCCGCGCAGTGCGGCTGTGTCGAGTCTGACCGGTGCCATCACCGGTTCGCCGGTTCCCAGCGCGGCGTCGAACAGGGCGAGACCTTCCTCGGTGGACAGTCCCAGAACTCCGCGCTGGGCCTTGCGTCGCAGTTCGGCGGCGCCCAGGTGGCCCGTCAGGCCGCTGCGCTCGCTCCACAGGCCCCAGGCGAGCGACACCGTCGGCAGCCCATGCGCGGTCCGGTGGTGGGCGAGCGCGTCCAGGAAGGTGTTGGCGGCCGCGTAGTTCCCCTGTCCCGGCGCGCCGAGCAGTCCGGCGGCGGAGGAGAACAGGGCGAAGAACGCCAGGTCCGCGCCCCGGGTCAGCTCGTGCAGATGGCGCGCGGCGTCGATCTTCGGGCGGGTCACCGTGTCGAGCCGACGCGGTGTCAGCGACTCGACCACACCGTCGTCGAGGGCTCCCGCGGTGTGCACGACCGCGGTGAGCGGGTGGTCGGCCGGCACGGTCGCCAGAACGTCCGCGAGGGCGGCGCGGTCGGTGACATCGCACGCGGTCACGGCCACGTCCGCGCCCAGCTCCGTCAGTTCGGTCGCCAGGTCGTCCGCTCCGGGAGCCCGCATGCCCTGCCGGCTGAGCAGCAGCAGTCGCCGTGCGCCGTGTCCGGTGACGAGGTGGCGGGCCAGCGCGCGGCCGAGCGTTCCGGTGCCGCCCGTGACGAGCACGGTGCCCTGGGGGTCGAGCGCGGCCGGGACCGTGAACACGATCTTGCCGATGTGCCGCGCCTGGCTCATGTGCCGGTACGCCTCGGGTGCCCTGCGGATGTCATAGGTGGTCAGCGGCAGATGTCGGAGGGCTTTTCGCTCGAACAGCTCCACGATCTCCTCGAGCATCCGCCCGATCCGTTCCGGGCCCGCGTCCAGCAGGTCGAACGCTCGGTAGGTCACGCCCGGATGCGCGGCGGCCACGTCGGCGGGGGTCCGGACGTCGGTCTTGCCCATGTCCAGGAACCGGCCGCCGCGCGGCAGCAGCCGCAGTGACGCGTCCATGAGATCCCGGACCAGAGAGTTGAGTACGACGTCCACGCCCGCGCCCTCGGTGACTTCGCGGAACCGCGCCTCGAAGTCGGTCGTACGGGAGGAGGCGATGTGCCGCTCGGGCAGCCCGGAGGAGCGCAGCACGTCCCACTTCGTGGGGCCGGCGGTGCCGAACACCTCGGCGCCGAGGTGCCTGGCCAGTTGGACCGCCGCCATGCCCACACCGCCGGCCGCCGCGTGCACCAGGACGGACTGCCCCGGCCGCAGACCCGCCAGGTCGACCAGGCCGTAGTACGCCGTCAGGAAGGCGGCGGGCACCGACGCGGCCTGTACGAACGACCAGTCGTCCGGCATCACCGCGAGCGTGCGCCGGTCGACCACCACGACCGGTCCGGCGCCCGCGGCCAGCAGTCCGAACACCCGGTCGCCGGGTCGCAGGTCGGTGATGCCGGGAGCGGTCTCCAGCACGATCCCGGCGCCCTCGGTGCCCATGACCGCCTCGCCGGGATACATGCCCAGGGTGATCAGCACGTCGCGGAAGTTGAGCCCGGCGGCGCGCAGGGCGATCCGGACGTGCCCGGCGGGCAGCGGCTCGCGTGCCCGCGGGTGGTCGACCAGGGCAAGGCCGCCGATCGTGCCGGTCCGCGCCGTCTCCAGGCGCCAGGTGCGTGAGTCCGACGGCGGTGTCAGGCGGTCGGCCGAGGCGGCGGGGACCAGCCGCGGGGCGAGCGGGACGCCGCCGCGGATGGCCACTTGCGGCTCACCGGAGCCCACCGCGTCGGCCAGCGCCCGGCCGCGGTCCGTCGCCGTGTCATCCAGGCTCTCCGAGTCTTCTGGGCCTTTTGCGTCTTTTGCGTCTTCTGGGTCTTCTACATCGATCAGGACGAACCGGTCCGGGTGTTCGGACTGCGCGGTTCGCAGCAGGCCCCACGTCGGCGCGGCGGCGAGGTCCGGCACGTCCTCTCCGGCGTACGTGGCGACGGCGCCGCGCGTCACCACCACGAGCCGCGACCCGCCCGACGCCTCGTCGCCGAGCCACCGCTGGGCGAGTTCGAGCGTCTCGCGCAGGGTTGTCCTCGTGTCGCCGTCGCGACCGTCGACCGGCACGACCACGACGTCGGGTACGGCCTCCCCCAGCGCGTCCGGTGCGGGGCACATGTCCACCTGGACTCCCGCCGCTTCGAGTCCGGCGCGCAGGCCGAGCGCGTCGGGCCCCAGGATCGCGCACCGGCCGGCGTACGGCGCCCCGGCCGCGACAGGTGTCCACCGCACCTGGTACAGCGAGTCGCCCGCCCCGCGCAGTTGTCCGGCGGTGACCGCCCGCGTCACGAGCGACCGCGCCAACGCCACCGGCTGTCCGGAGCCGTCGGTCACCTCGACGGCCACCGAACCGCGGCCGTCGGGCGAGATCCGGGCGCGCACGCGGCCGGCGCCGACGGCGTGCAGGCTCACTCCGGCGAAGGAGAACGGCAGCCGGACCTGTCCCGGTCCGGTCCCGGCGACGCCCGAGTCGAGCAGGTCGGGAAGGAGGGCCTGGAGTACGGAGTCCAGCAGGACGGGGTGCAGCCCGAAGCCGCGGGTCTCGGCGTTCTCCGGCAGCTCCGCCTCGGCGAAGATCTCGTCACCGAGCCGCCACACGGCCCGCAGCCCCCGGAACGCGGGGCCGTAGCCCAGTCCGGCGTCGCCCAGCCGGTCGTAGAAGCCGTCCAGGTCCACCGGTGTGGCGCCGGTGGGCGGCCATTCCGTGACCGACGCCGCGGGCTCCGCCGGCTCGCTCGACGTCACGGCTCCGACCGCGTGCCGGGTCCAGCCGGTGCCCGGTGGCGCGTCCTCGGGGCGGCTGTGCACGCTCAGTGGCCGGTCGCCCGACTCGTCCGCGGCCTGCACCGACACCCTGATGTGGACAGCGGCGGTCTCCGCGAGCATCAGCGGTTTTTCCAGGGTGAGTTCGCGCAGGTGACCGCAGCCGACCTCGTCCCCGGCACGGATGGCCATGTCGATGAGCGCGGTGCCGGGCACCAGTACCGAGCCGAAGACGGTGTGGTCCGCCAGCCAGGGGTGGGAGCGCGGCGAGAGCCGTCCGGTGAGTACCACGCCGTCGGACTCCGGCAGTGCCAGCGCGGCGCCCAGCAGCGGGTGTCCGGTGGCGTCGAGCCCGTGGCCGGCCGCGTCGGCGGGTTCGGCGGTGTCCGCCAGCCAGTAGCGCTGTCGCTGGAAGGCATAGGTGGGCAGGTCGGCATGGGGCCTGGGAGTGTCGCCGAACGCCCTGGTCCAGTCGATGCGGACGCCGGCGACATGGGCGTCGGCCAGTGAGGTGAGCAGCCGCCGCAGCCCGCCCTGGTCACGGCGGAGCGTGCCCACGGCGGCGATCTCCACGCCCATGGCGTCCGCGGTGTCCTGCGTGCCGACGGTCAGCACGGGCTGCGCGCTCGATTCGACGAAGGCGGTGAACCCGTCGCCGATCAGTGCCCGGACCGCGGCCTCGAAGCGGACGACGTGCCGCAGGTTGCGGTACCAGTACTCGCCGTCCAGCGCGGTCGTATCCAGCCGGGCCCCGTCCACCGTGGAGTAGAACGGGATATCGCTCTCGCGCGGCGCGATGCCGGTGAGACCGGCCTCGATCTCGGCCCGGATGTCGTCAACGTGCGCGGAGTGCGCGGCGAAGTCCACTCCGGCCAGCCGCCAGCGCAGTACGCCCAGGCGGGACAGTTCGCGTTCGAACTCGTGGAGGGCGTCGGCGTCGCCGGAGACCGCCACCGCGGCGGGGCCGTTCACCGCCGCGACCCACAGCCGGCCGTCCCACGGCCGCAGCAGGGCGCTCACCTCGGCGGCCGGTGCGACCACCGAGAGCATCCCGCCCCGGCCGCACAGTCGCCGCAGCGCCCTGCTGCGCGTCACGACCACCCGTGCCGCGTCGTTCAGTGACAGGGCTCCCGCCACACAGGCGGCCGCGATCTCGCCCTGGGAGTGCCCGACGACGGCCTCGGGCACGACGCCGTAGGAGCGCCATACCTCCGCCAGCGACACCATGATCGAGAACAGCACGGGCTGGACCACGTCCACCCGGTCCGTTCCGGGCGCGCCTTCGGCGCCGCGCACCACGTCCAGGACCGACCAGTCGACGTACTCGCCCACCGCTTCGGCGCACTGCGCCATCCGGGCGGCGAACACCGGTTCCGTCTTCAGCAGTTCACGGGCCATTCCGGTCCACTGCGTGCCCTGGCCGGGGAAGACGAGGGCGATCCGGCCGGTCGCCGTCGCGGCGCCGCACACCACATGGGCCGCGGGCGTGCCCGTGCCCAGCGCGTCGAGCCCGCGCAGCAGTTCCTCGCGATCGTTCCCGACCACCACGGCACGGTGTTCGAGTACGGCACGGGTCGTCGCCAGGTTGTACCCGACGTCCGCGACCGGCACGTCCGGTGTGGCGCGCAGGAACCGCGCCAGCCGGACCGCCTGGCCCCGCAGCGCGTCCCGCGTCCTGCCGGACAGCACCCATGGCACCAGGTCGGGGGCGGTGGCGGGGGGTGCCTGCGCCGCTTCGGGCCCGGCCTCTTCGAGAATCACATGGGCGTTGGTGCCGCTGACTCCGAAGGACGAGACCGCGGCCCGCCTCGGGCGTCCGTCGTCCCGCGCCCACGGCACGTGCTCGGTGAGCAGCGCGAGCTTGCCCGACCAGTCCACGTGCGGCGACGGGTCGTCCGCGTGCAGCGTCCTGGGCAGGATCCGGTGTCCGAGGGCCATCACCATCTTGATCACGCCCGCCGCGCCCGCGGCGGCCTGGGTGTGCCCGATGTTCGACTTGACCGACCCCACCCACAGCGGCCGCTCCCGCCCCTGGCAGTAGGTGGCCAGGAGTGCCCGTGCCTCGATGGGGTCGCCGAGCTGGGTTCCGGTGCCGTGCGCCTCCACGGCGTCCACGTCGGACGCGGCCAGCCGGGCGTCGGTCAGCGCCTGTCCGATGACCCGTTCCTGGGCCGGTCCGCTCGGTGCGGTGAGCCCGTTGGAGGCGCCGTCCTGGTTGACCGCGGAGCCACGGAGCAGCGCGAGGACGGGATGTCCGTTGCGGCGGGCGTCGGAGAGGCGTTCCAGCAGGAGCAGCCCGACGCCTTCGGCGGAGCCGAAACCGCCCGCGTCGGCGGCGAAGGCGCGGCACCGGCCGTCCCGCGACAGTCCGCGTTGCCGGCCGAACTCGACGAACATCTCGGGCGAGGCCATCACCACCACCCCGCCGGCCAGGGCCAGCGAGCACTCGCGGGAGCGCAGTGCGTGCGCCGCCCAGTGCAGTGCCACCAGGGACGACGAGCACGCGGTGTCCAGGGTGACCGCGGGGCCTTCCAGGCCGAAGGTGTACGCCACCCGGCCGGACGCGACGCTCGCGGTGTTCCCCGTCACCAGATGGCCCCGGAGTTCCTCGGGCACCTGCCGCAGACGGGACCGGTAGTCCTGGTAGGTGACACCGGTGAACACCGCGGTGTCGCTGCCGCGCAACGACACCGGGTCGATCCCGGCGCGTTCGAACGCCTCCCAGGAGGTCTCCAGGAGCAGCCGCTGCTGCGGGTCCATGGCCAGGGCCTCGCGGGGGGAGATGTCGAAGAACGCGGCGTCGAAGTCGGCGGCGTCGTGCAGGAATCCGCCTTCGCGGACGTAGGTGGTGCCGGGGTGGTCGGGGTCCGGGTGGTACAGGGCGGACAGGTCCCAGCCGCGGTCGGCGGGGAAGGGCGAGATGCCCTCGTCTCCCGCGTGGACCAGTTCCCAGAGGTCTTCCGGGGAACGCACACCGCCCGGGTACCGGCAGCTCATCGCGACGATCGCGATCGGCTCCGGGTCGCGAGACTCCGCTTCGACCAGCCGTCGCTGGGTCCTGTGGAGATCCGCCGTGACCCTGCGGAGGTAGTCGCGGAGCCTCTCCTCGTTACTCGTGGTCATGACACTCCCAGGTCCTTGTCGATGAACGAGAACAGCTCGTCGTCCTCGGCCTCCCGCAGGGACTCGGCCGGGTCCGTGCCGTTCTCGCCGAAGTCGCCCCACTTCACGAGCAGGGAACGCAGCCTCATGGTGAGGTGGGCGCGCTCGGCGGTGCTCGCCGACGAGAGCCTCGCCGTCAACCGGTCGAACTCGTCACCCGGTGCCTCGGCGCCGTCGGCGAACCGGCTCGCGAGGTACCCGGCCAGCGCGGTGGGTGACGGATGGTCGAACACCATGGTCGCCGGGAGCGTCAGACCGGTCGCGGCGCCGAGCCGGTTGCGCAGTTCGACTCCGGTGACCGAGTCGAGGCCGAGCTGCTGGAAGGCGCGGTCCGCCGCCACCTCGCCTCGTGCGTGCCCCAGTACGGCCGCGACGTGCGCACCGACCAGGTCCAGCAGCCGGCGGGCGCGGTCCTCCTCGGACAGCGCGGTGAGCCGTTCGGCCAGGGACGTCTCGCCGGAGCCGGGTTCCGCCGCGACCGTCATCTCCGCCGTGATCTCGCGGGCCTCGGGCACTTCCCGCAGCAGCGGGCTGGGCCGCAGCGCGGTGAAGGCGACGTGGAAGCGCCGCCAGTCGACGTCGGCGACGGCCACGTACGTCTCGCCGGCCGCCAGGGCCCGGCCCAGTGCGGTGAGTGCCGATTCCGGCTCCATCTCCGGCAGCCCGTGCCGTCGCAGGGTTCCCGCGACCGCGCCACGGGCCATGCCGCCGCCGGCCCACGCTCCCCAGGCCACGGAGGTCGCGGGGAGACCGAGGTCCGCGCGGTGCCGGGCCAGTGCGTCCAGGAAGGCGTTGCCCGGCGCGTAGTTCCCCTGTCCGGGCAGCCCGATGGTGCCGCCGAACGAGGAGAACATGACGAACGCGGAGAGCCGGCGGTCCCGGGTGAGGTCGTGCAGGTTGAGCGCGCCGCCCATCTTGACCCGCAGCGAGCGGTCCAACTGGTCCGGTGTGAGGGCGCCGACCGTGCCGTCGTCGAGCACGGCGGCCGTGTGCACCACCGCCGACAGGTCGGGCGCCGTGGCGAGCAGTTCGGCCAGGGCCGCGCGGTCGGACACGTCGCACCCGGCCAGGGTGACCCGGGCGCCGAGGCCGGTCAGCTCCGCCTCGAGTTCCGGCGCGCCCGGTGCGTCCGGGCCGCAGCGGCTCACCAGCAGGAGGTGTTCGGCTCCCTGACGTGCCAGCCAGCGGGCCACCTGCGCCCCGAGGGCTCCGGTGCCGCCGGTGACCAGCACCGTCCCTCGGGGGGACCACGGCGAGTCGCTGTCCGGAGCACGGCCGGCGCGCACCAGCCGGCGCACGGACACCCCGGAGGGGCGCACCGCCGCTTGGTCCTCGCCCGTCGTCGCGGCGAGCAGCGCGCACAGGCCCGCCCCGGCGCGGGCGTCCATGGTCTCGGGCAGGTCGACCAGTCCGCCCCAGCGGTCGGGATGCTCCACGCAGGCCACCAGGCCCAGCCCCCACACCAGCGCCTGCCGGGCACTGGCGAGGGGTTCGCCGTCGCCCACCGCCACGGCGCCGCGGGTGGCGCACCACAGCGGAGCGGTCAGGCCCGCGTCGCCGAGCGCCTGCACCAGGGCGACCGTGCCGGTGAAACCGGCCGGGACGACGGGAGTCGGCCGTTCGTCCAGCGACAGCAGCGACAGCACACCGTCCACGGGGGTATCGGTGGCGTCCCGGAGCCGGGCGGCGAGTGCGTTGCGGCCGGTGCCGGCGGGGTCCACCTCGACCGGGACGACCCGTGCGCCCGCCGCGGTCAGCGCGTCCAGGCAGCCGTCGGCCCATTCCCGCCGTACGCCGTGGAGGGGGACCACCACGAGCCAGGTGCCGGACAACGACGCCGACGGTGTCCCGAGCATCGGGCGCCAGGCGATCCGGTACCGCCACGAGTCCACGGCCGTCGCCTCGCGCCGAGTCCGCCGGTAGGCGGCCAGCATGGACATCACCGTGCGCAGCGCCTCCGGGTCGTGGTCCCCCTCCACGGCGTACGGCGACAGCGTCCGGCCCAACTCGTCGACGTCACCGCTGTCCACCGCCGTCCAGAACGCGTCGTCCGCCGGAGTCTCCTCGCCGCTCGGCAGCCAGTACCGCTGCCGTTGGAACGGATAGGTCGGCAGGTCCACCCGGCGCGTGGGCAGCCCGGCGAAGACCTTGGACCAGTCCACGTCGACGCCACGCGCATACGCCTCGGCCAGCGCGGCGAGGAACCGGTCCTGGCCGCCGTCGTCCCTTCGCAGCGAGCCGATCACGGCCGTGTCGTTCGCGGTCGCCCGGATGGCGGCCGTGAGGACGGGGTGCGGGCTCATCTCGATGAAGGCGCCGATGCCGGCCTCGGCGAGCCCGCGCACGACCTCCTCCAGGCGCACCGTCAGGCGCAGGTTGCGGTACCAGTACGCGGCGTCCATGACGGTGGTGTCGATGCGCTCGCCGGTGACCGTGGACTGGAGCGGAATCTCCGCCGGGCGCGGGGTGATCGGCGCGAGGTCGGTCAGCAACTGTTCGCGGACCTCTTCGACCTGCGCCGAGTGGGAGGCGTAGTCCACCGCGATCCGGCGGGCGCGCACTTTGTCGGCCTGGCACTGGGCGAGCAGTCCTTCGAGGGCCCCGGTCTCGCCGGACACCACGACCGCGCTCGGCCCGTTGACCGCGGCCACGGACAGCCGCTCGCCCCATGCCTCGGCGCGGGCCAGGACCTGGTCGAGCGGGAGCGGGACGGAGACCATGCCGCCCTTGCCGGACAACGTCGCCAGGGCCCGGCTGCGCAGGGCGACGACGCGTGCGGCGTCCGGCAACGACAGCGCACCGGCCACGTACGCGGCGGCGATCTCGCCCTGGGAGTGTCCGGCCACCGCGGCGGGACGGACTCCGTAGGAGCGCCACAGCGCGGCCAGTCCCGCCATCATGGCGAACAGCGCGGGCTGGACGACGTCCACCCGGTCCAGGCCGTGTCCGTCGCGCAGGACGTCCGTCAGGGACCAGTCCACGTACGGCGCCAGCGCCTCGGCGCACGCCTCGATCTCCTGCCGGAAGACCGGGGACGAGTCGAGCAGTTCCGAGGCCATCCCGGGCCACTGCGAGCCCTGGCCGGGGAAGACGAACGCGACCTGTCCGCCGGTGTCGGCCACGCCCTGGACCAGGTCCGGGTCGGCACCGCCCGCGGCGAGCGCGGTCAGCCCGCGGCGCATCGCCGCCGCGTCGCTGCCGAGGACGACCGCCCGGTGCTCGAACGCCTTTCGGGTGGTGGCGAGCGAGTACCCGATGTCCGGTACGGCGCGGTCGGCGGCCGGCAGCAGGCGGGCGGCCTGGGCGCGCAGTGCGGGCTCGGTGCGCGCGGAGAGGATCCACGGCAGCGGCGCCCCGGCAGCGAGCCGATCGGCGGGCCGCGCGTCGGTCGGCGGGTCGGCCCGGTCGTCGGCCGGAGCCTGTTCCAGGACCAGGTGCGCGTTGGTGCCGCCGATCCCGAACGAGGACACCGCGGCGCGGCGCGGACGGCCGTCCTCGGGCCACGGCCGGGTCTCGGTCAGCAGCCGTACCGAACCGGCGGACCAGTCCACGTGGGGTGTCGGCGTGTCGGCGTGCAGGGTCCGGGGCAGGGTCGCGTGCCGCAGGGCGAGGACCGTCTTGATCACTCCGGCGACACCGGCCGCGGCCTGGGTGTGTCCGATGTTCGACTTGACCGATCCGAGCCACAGCGGGCGCTCCCGGTCCCGGCCGTAGGTCGCCAGCAGGGCCTGCGCCTCGATCGGATCGCCCAGGGCCGTGCCGGTGCCGTGCGCCTCCACCACGTCCACGTCGGACTCGGAGAGCCGGGCCGCCGCCAGCGCCTGACGGATCACCCGCTGCTGGGCGGGGCCGTTCGGCGCGGTCATCCCGTTCGAGGCGCCGTCCTGGTTGACCGCCGACCCGCGGATCACCGCGTGGACGGTGTGCCCGTTGCGCCGGGCGTCCGACAGCCGCTCCACGAGCAGCATGCCCACGCCCTCGGCCCAGCCGGCCCCGTCGGCACTCTCGCCGAACGACTTGCACCGGCCGTCCGGGGACAGCGCCCGCTGCCTGCTGAACTCGACGAACAGGCTGGGCGTGGACATCACCGTGGCCCCGCCCGCGAGCGCCAGCGAACATTCGCCGTTGCGCAGCGCCTGCGCGGCCAGGTGCAGCGCCACCAGCGAGGACGAGCACGCGGTGTCGACGGTCACCGCGGGGCCTTCCAGGCCGAATGTGTAGGCCACGCGGCCGGAGGCCACACCGCCCGCGCTGCCGATGCCCATGTACGCCTCCAGTTCCTCGGGCACCTTGCGCAGGCGGGAGCCGTAGTCCTGGTGCATCATCCCGGCGAAGACCCCGGTGCGGCTGCCTCGCACCGTCTCGGGGTCGATTCCGGCCCGTTCGAACGCCTCCCAGGAGGTCTCCAGGAGCAGCCGCTGCTGCGGGTCGGTGGAGAGCGCCTCGCGCGGGCTGATGTCGAAGAACTGCGGGTCGAAGTCCGCGGCATCGTAGAGGAAGCCGCCGGCGCGCGTGTAACTCCTGCCGGGGCGGTCGGGATCGGGGTGGTACAGCTCACCGACGTCCCAGCCGCGGTCGGCGGGGAACTCGCCGATGGCGTCCTCGCCCCGGAGCAGCAGCTCCCACAGGTCCTCGGGGGAGCGCACACCGCCCGGGAGCCGGCACGCCATGCCGATGATCGCGATCGGTTCGTCGGCCGCCGACACCGCGTCGGCGCTCCGCGTGGCCGGGGCTTCCCCTACGGGGGGTCGCCCACCGAGGAGTTCGCCGCGCAGGTGGGTGGCGAGCGCGAGCGGGGTCGGGTGGTCGAACACCACGGACGCGGATATCCGCAGCCCGGTCTCCGCGCCCAGTCTGTTCCTGAGCTGCACCGCGCCCAGCGAGTCGAACCCGATCTCCTTGAAGGCCCGGTCCATCCGGACGGCGTCGGGTCGGTCGTGGCCCAGCACCAGGGCCGTCTGCCGCTGCACCAGATCCATCACGGTCCGTTCGCGCGCGGCCTCCGGCATGGCGGCCAGGCGTTCCGCCAGGCTCGTCCCGGCCGCGCCGTCGTCCACCACGCGCCGTAGGGGTGCCGGCATCAGGCCGCGCAGCATGGGGCCGGTGTCGGCGGAGCGGGAGGCGGCCGTCTCCAGCCGGGCGGCCACCAGTACGGCGTCCGGCCGGCCGAGGGCCGCGTCCAGGAGCGCGAGGCCATGCGCTGTGGACAGGGGGGAGACGCCGGTCCGGGCGAGCCGTCGGCGCAGCTCGGTGGCGTCGAGATGCTCGGTCATCCGGCCGGTCTCGGCCCACAGCCCCCACGCGAGCGACTGGGCCGCCAGCCCCTGATCGCGGCGCAGTTCGGCGAGCGCGTCCAGGAACGCGTTCGCCGCCCCGTAGTTGCTCTGGCCCGGGTTGCCCAGCACCCCGACCACCGAGGAGAACAGGACGAACGCGGACAGGTCGGCCTCACGGGTCAGCTCGTGCAGCCACCACGCGGCGTCCGACTTCGGCCGCAGCACCCGGTCCATCCGCTCGTCGGTCAGCGACGAGAGCACGCCGTCGTCCAGTACGCCCGCCGCGTGCACCACCGCGACCAGGGGGTGCTCCGCCGGCACCGTCGCCAGCAGCGCGGCCAGGGCGGCCCGGTCGGAGACATCGCATGCCGCGAGGCGGACCTCGGCGCCCAGGGCGGTCAACTCGGCTTCCAGAGCGGCCGCGTCGTCGCCCGCCCGGCCGCGCCGGCTCGCCAGGAGCAGGTGCCGTACACCGTGTTCGGCGACGAGATGGCGGGCGACCAGGCTGCCCAGCGCGCCGGGGGCTCCCGTGATCAGGACGGTGCCGGCGGGGTCCATCGGCGATACGGCGCCGGTGTTGTCCGGGTCCGTCGGCGATGCGGCGCCGGTGTTGTCCGGGTCCGTCGGCGATGCGGCGCCGGTGTTGTCGGGGTCCGTCGGCGATACGGCCGTCTGCGTCGGCGCCGGTTCGAGCCGGGGTGCCCGGACCGTGCCCTGCCGTATCACGAGTTGGGGTTCGCCCAGATCGAGCGCGGCAGGCAGAACGGCGCTCGTCGCCTCGTGGTCGTCGAGGTCCACCAGCACGAACCGGTCCGGGTGTTCGGCCTGGGCCGAGCGGACCAGTCCCCACACCGGTGCCGCCGCCACGTTGTCGCCGGGGCCCATGGCACCGCGCGTCACGACCACGAGCCGTGCGGCGGAGAACCGCTCGTCCTCGATCCAGGACCGCAGCAGCGACAGCGCCCAGTGGGCCGACTCGTGCACGCCCGTGACCACGTCCTGGGACACCGGGCAGACCGCGAGCACCACGTCCGGCGCGGCCCCGGCCGCCGCGTCGAGGTCCGCGAAGGACTCGCCGGGCAGTGCGCCGTCCGCGCCGAGGACCGCCCAGCGCGCGCCGGGAGGCGTCGCCACCGCCGGTGTACGTTCGACCCAGTTCACGCGGTACAGCGAGGCCACGCGGGGCCTTACCCCCGCCACCGCCCGGGTGCTCAGCGAGTCCATCGAGATCACCGGTGCGCCGGTGCGGTCGACCGCCGTCAGCGACATCCCGCCGGTCCGGCCGGGCCGTAGCCGGACCCGGAGGACCGAGGCGCCGGTGGCGTGCAGGCGGAAGCCGTTCCAGGAGAACGGCAGCAGCGGTGTGCCGTCCTCGACGGCGGCCAGTTCGAGGGCGTGCAGCGCGGAGTCCAGCAGGGCCGGGTGCACACCGAACCCGTCCGCTGCCAGGCCGTGCGCCAGCTCGACCTCGGCGAACAGTTCGGCGTCGCGCCGCCACACCGCGCGAAGGCCCCGGAACGCCGGCCCGTAGTCGAGGCCGATGTCCGCCAGCCGCCCGTACAGCCCGCTCACGTCGACCGGCGCGGCGCCGTCCGGTGGCCACGCCGGCGGGTCCACGGTGTACGGCCCGGAGGTCGTGAGGGAGCCGTCGGCGTGCAGTCGCCAGTCCTCGTCGGCCGATCGGGAGTGCACGGTCAGTTCACGGCGACCGGTCCCGTCCGCCGCGCCCACCCGTATCTGCACCCGGACACCGTGCTCCGGCACCGTCAGCGGCGCCTGGAGGACCAGCTCCTCGACGAGGTCGCACCCGACCTGGTCGCCCGCCCACACGGCCAGTTCCATCAGCGCCGCGCCCGGCACCACCACCGAGCCCAGCACCGTGTGGTCGGCGAGCCAGGGATGCGTGGCCGGGGACCAGTCGCCGGTCAGCACCAGGCCCGCGCCATCGGCGAGGACGACGCAACCGCTCAGCAGCGGATGACCGGCCGGGTCCGCTGTGGGCGCGGTGCCCCGCTCCAGCCAGAAACGGCGGTGCTGGAAGGCGTAGGTGGGCAGATCGACCCGGTGCCCGCCGGGGGCCGCCGGTGTCCAGTCGACCGGGACGCCGTGCACATGCGCCTCGGCCAGCGACGTCAGGAACCGCTGCGGCCCGCCGTCGTCGAGCCGCAGCGAGGGGATCACGGCACCCGGCACACCGGCCGCGTCCATGGCGTCCTGGACCGCGGGCAGCAGCACCGGGTGCGGGCTCACCTCGACGAAATGCGTCAGTCCCCGGCCGACCAGGTCCCCTACGGCCTCGGCGAACCGCACCGGCTCACGCAGGTTGCGGTACCAGTAGGCGGCGTCGAGGGTCGAGGTGTCGTGCCGCCGGCCGGTGACGCTGGAGTGGAAGGGGACGGTGGCCGTCCGGGGTGTGACGGCGGCGAGGACGGTCTCGATCTCCTCCTGGAGGGTTTCGATCTGTGCCGAGTGGGCGGCGAAGTCCACTCCGGCCAGTCGCCAGCGCAGTGCGCCCCGGCGGGACAGCTCGCGTTCGAGTTCCTCGAGCGCGCCGACGTCGCCGGAGACGATCACCGCCTCCGGGCCGTTGACCGCCGCGATCGACAGCCGGCCGTCGAAGGGTTCCAGCAGCCGCGCGATCTCGTCGGCCGGGAGCGTGACCGACAGCATCCCGCCCGTGCCGGACAGCCGGCGCAGGCACTTGCTGCGTTCGGCCACGACCCGGGCCGCGTCGGTGAGGGACAGCGCACCCGCGGCGCAGGCGGCGGCGATCTCGCCCTGGGAGTGTCCGACGACGGCGGCCGGGGTCACTCCGTACGAGCGCCACAGCTCGGCCAGGGACACCATGACCGCGAACAGGACCGGCTGGACCACGTCCACCCGGTCCAGTTCGGACCGGTCCCGGACGACGTCGAGCAGGGACCAGTCGACGAACGGGCGCAGCGCGGTGGCGCACTCGGCCATCCGGGCGGCGAACACGGGTGAGGCGTCGAGCAGTTCGGCCGCCATTCCGGCCCACTGCGTGCCCTGCCCGGAAAACACGAACACCACCGGGCGGTCCTCGCTCGCCGCGCCGGTCAGCACGCCCGGCACCTCCCGCCCCTCGGTCAGGGCCACGAGTCCGGCCCGCAGACGGGCGTGGTCCGCGCCGACGACGACGGCACGGTGTTCGAACACCGTGCGGGTGGTCGCCAGCGACAGGGCGACGTCCGTGACGTCCCGTTCGTCGACGACGTCCAGGAGCCGGGCGGCCTGCGCGCGCAGTGCCTCGGGGGACTTGGCCGAGAGCACCCACGGCACCGGGGCCATCTCGTCGGTGCCCACCGGTGCGGCGGTGTCGGCGGGTTCCGGGGCTTCGAGGACGACGTGTGCGTTGGTTCCGCTCACGCCGAACGAGGACACCGCCGCCCGCCGTGGCCGGTCGGCGTCCGGCCACGCCTGTGGCTCGGTCAGCAGCCGCAGCGATCCCGTCGACCATTCCGCCTGGGATGTCGGCCGGTCGACATGCAGGGTCCGCGGCAGTACGCCGTACCGCATCGCCTGCACCATCTTGATGACGCCCGCCGCGCCCGCGGCGGCCTGGGTGTGGCCGAGGTTGGACTTCACCGAGCCGAGCCAAAGGGGGCGGTCCGCCGGCCGCCGGCGGCCGTAGGTGGCCAGCAGCGCCCGCACCTCGAGCGGGTCGCCGAGCCGGGTTCCGGTGCCGTGTCCTTCCACGGCGTCGACGTCCGAGGCGGTGAGACCCGCGTTGTGCAGCGCCTGCCGGATCACCCGCTGCTGGGCCATGCCGTTCGGCGCGGTGAGCCCGTTGGACGCGCCGTCCTGGTTGACGGCACTCCCCCGGACCACCGCCAGCACCTGATGTCCGTTGCGCCGGGCGTCGGACAGCCGTTCCACCACCACCATGCCGACGCCCTCGGACCAGCCGGTGCCGTCGGCGGCGTCGGCGTAGGACTTGCACCGGCCGTCCGGAGACAGCGCGCCCTGCCTGCT
The DNA here is from genome assembly GCF_018883605.1 of Streptomyces niphimycinicus. GTDB lineage: Bacteria > Actinomycetota > Actinomycetes > Streptomycetales > Streptomycetaceae > Streptomyces > Streptomyces niphimycinicus. The sequence goes on from NZ_JAHLEM010000001.1 coordinate 74,890, forward strand.
GAACTCGACGAACGTGTGCGGCGTGGCCATCACGGCCACACCGCCCGCCAGAGCCAGCGAGCACTCGCCGGACCGCAGCGCCTGCGCGGCCAGGTGCAGCGCCACCAGGGACGAGGAACAGGCCGTGTCCACGGTGACCGCGGGCCCCTCGCAGCCGAGCACGTACGCCACCCGGCCGGAGGCGACGCTCGCCTGGTTGCCGATCAGCAGATGGCCTTCCAGGTCGTCGGGAGCGGACAGCAGCCTGCCCGCGTAGTCGTGGTACATGACGCCGGTGAAGACACCGGTGGCGCTGCCGCGCAGGGACGCCGGGACGATCCCGGCGTGCTCCAGGCCCTCCCACGCCGTCTCCAGCAGCAGGCGCTGCTGCGGGTCGGTGGCCAGGGCCTCCCGTGGCCCGATGCCGAAGAAGGAGGCGTCGAAGTCGGCCGCGTCGTAGAGGAAGCCGCCGTGCCGGGTGTAGCTGGTGCCGGTCGTCGTCGGGTCCTCGTCGTAGAGCGTTGCGAGGTCCCATCCCCGGTCGGTGGGGAAGTCCGAGATCGCGTCGGTGCCCTCGACGACCAGTCGCCACAGGTCCTCCGGGGAGCGCACCCCGCCCGGATAGCGGCAGGCCATGCCGACGATGACGATCGGATCGTCGTCGGTGGAGGTGGAGGTGGAGGTGGCAGGTGAAGGGGAAGTGGAGGTGGAAGGGGAAGGCGACACGGGGGTGCGGTCCGGCTCGTCGGCGGACCCGGTTCCGGCGATCGCGTCCAGCAGATGACCCGCCAGCGCGGTGGGGGTCGGGTATTCGAAGACGATCGTGGCGGGGAGCCGGAGCCCGGTGAGGGTGTGCAGCCGGTTGCGGAACTCGACCCCGGTGAGGGAGTCGAACCCGAGGTCCTTGAAGGAGTGATCCGGGTCGAGAGTCCCCGGATCGAAGTGGCCGAGCAGGGCCGCCACTTCCGTGCGGACGAGGTCGAGTGCGGCGCGGGCGCGCTCGGGCTCGGGGCGTGCGAGCAGACCGGGCAGGCCGTCGCCCGGTGTGGGCGTGGACCGTGCGGGGCTGCGGCGGGTGAGCCTGGCCGGCAGCACATGGGCGTGCTCGCCGGACAGGGCCGCGTCGAAGAGGGCGAGTCCCTCCGCCGCGCTGATCGCCCCCAGTCCGCCGCGTCGCATACGGGCTTCCTCGGCCGGATTCATCTGCCCTGCCATGCCGACGCCGTCGGCCCAGAGTCCCCAGCCCAGTGACAGCGCCGGCCGGCCCTGTGCACCGCGGTGCCGGGCGAAGGCGTCCAGGAACGCGTTGGCCGCCGCGTAGACCGCCTGTCCGGGGTTGCCGAGTGCGGCGACCGCGGAGGAGAAGACGACGAACGCGGACAGGTCGCGGTCGCGGGTGAGCCGGTCCAGGTGTACGACGGCGTCCACTTTGGGGCGCATGACGGTGGCGATCTGCTGCGGGGTGATCGACGTGAGGGTGGCGTCGTCGAGCACACCGGCCGTGTGGACGACGGCGTCCAGGTCGGGCAGTGTCGCGAGCAGGTCCGCCAGCGCGCCCGGGTCCGCCGCGTCGCACGCCGCGACCGTCACGGTGGCGCCCGATGCGGTGAGCTCGGCCTCCAGTTCGGCCGCGCCGGGCGAGTTCCGGCCGGCCCGGCTGGTCAGTACCAGGTCGCGCACCCCGTGGGCGGTGACGAGGTGCCGGGCGAGCAGTCCGCCGAGGCCACCGGTCCCGCCGGTGATCAGGACCGTGCCGTTCAGGCTCCGCGAGTCCTCGCGGACGGGGCGCAGACGGCGAACGCGCGGCACGAAGAGCCGGCCGTCGCGCAGCGCCAACTGGGGCTCGCCGACAACTGGAGTGGCCGGGGCGCCCGCCAAAGCGGCATGGATGTCCGCCCGGTCGGCCGGCTTGGCGTCGATGAGCAGGAACCGCCCGGGATGTTCGAGCTGGGCCGTGCGCACCAGGCCCCAGACCGCCGCGCCCGAGGGATCCTCGATCTCCGGGTCGGACTCCACGGCGACCGCGCCACTGGTGAGCACCGCCAGCCTGGTGCCCGCGAACCGCTCCTGGGTCAGCCAGTCCTGGATCAGGGCGGTCAGCCCGGCCGTCAGGGCGTGCGCCCGGCCGATGACGTCGTGCGAGGGCCGCTCGGACGCGCAGTCGACGAGCAGGACGTCCGCGGCCGGGGTGCCGGCGTCGAGACCGGCGGACACGGTCGTCTCCGCGACCACCGGTGTCCGGCCCTCGGCCCGGACGCCCGTACCGTCCGTGGTGCGGGGCACCCACTCGACCGTGTGCAGTGCGTCGGGCACGCTCGTGTCCATGGCCAGCAGCGCCAGCGACGCGACGGCCAGGACCGGTTCCCCGGAGGTGTCGGCGACGGTGAGCGCGACGGTGTCGTCGCCGGTCGTGGTGAGCCGGACGCGCAGTGCGCTCGCGCCTACGGCGTACCGGGTCACGCCGGTGAAGGAGAAGGGCAGCAGACCGGTACGGGCCCGGCCGAGCAATCCGAGCACCACGGGGTGCAGACAGGGGTCGAGCAGGGCGGGATGCAGACCGAACCGGCCCGGCTCGGCGGCCAGTTCGACCTCGGCATAGACGTCGGCGCCGGACCGCCACGCGGCGCGCAGGCCCTGGAAGCCGGGGCCGTAGTCGTAGCCGAGCCCGGCCAGGCGCGGGTAGGCGTCGGTCAGGTCCAGCGGCTCGGCACCGGCCGGCGGCCACTGCTCGGGCATGGGGGGCGGCGGTGCGGCGGCGCCGGAATCCAGGGCGCCGGTGGCGTGTCGGGTCCAGTCGGGGTCGTGCTCGCCCCGGGCGAACACGGTGAACGGGTACTGGCCGGACGCGTTCACCGGCCGTACGACCACCTGGAGGTCCGTGCCGTCCGCTTCGGACACGATGAGCGGCTGCTCGATCGTGAGTTCGGCGATGTGTTCGGCACCGGCCCGGCCGGCGACGTACAGGGCCAGTTCGGCGAAGGCGACCGCGGGCAGCAGTTCCCTGCCCGCCACGACATGCTCCGACAGCCACGGGGTGTCCTGGGCGGACAGTCGTCCGGTGGCCAGCCAGCCCTGCTCGTCGGCCAGTTCGGTCACGTCGGTCAGCCAAGGATGCCCGGCCGCCGTGGAGGCGGCGCCGGTGAGCCAGAAGCGCCGGCGCTGGAAGGGATAGGTCGGCAGCTCGACCTGGCGCGGCTCCCGGCCGGCGAAGTACGCCGGCCAGTCGACCGGCACACCGCGGGCGCCCAGATGCGCGACGGCGGTGGCGAGGGTCCGCACCTCGGACTGGTCGTGCCGGAGCGCGGGGACGGCGACGGCGGTGGCATCGGTGGCGACCTCACCCGCCGGTACGGCGAGCACCGCGTCCGGCCCCAGCTCCAGATAGCCCGTCGTGCCCTGGGCGTCGAGGTGGCGCAGGCCCGCCTCGAACCGGACGGTTTCGCGCACGTGCCGGGCCCAGTAGTCCGGTGAGCCCAGTTGCGCGGGTGTCGCGAGGCCGCCGGTCAGGTCGGAGACGACGGGGATGTGCGGGGCCGTGGCGTGGAGTTCCCCGAGTTCCCGGCGGAAGTCCTCCAGCATCGCGGCCATATGCGGCGAGTGGAAGGCGTGGCTGGACCGCAGCCGCCGTACCCGCCCGCCCAGTTGCTCGGCGATGCGGCGCGCCGGGCCCTCGTCGCCCGAGATCACCACGGAGCCGGGGCCGTTGACCGCGGCGATGCCCACCGAGTCCTCGTGGCCGTCGAGCAGCGCGGCGACCTCCTCGGCGGAGGCGCGTACGGTGAACATCGCGCCGCCGGCGGGCAGCGCCTGCATCAGCCGGCCGCGCACCTCGACCAGCCGGACCGCGTCCGGCAGCGACAGCGCGCCGCCCACATGCGCGGCGACGATCCCGCCGACCGAGTGCCCCAGCAGGTGGTCCGGGCGCAGGCCCCAGTGCCCCACCAGCCGGAACAGGGCCACCTCCAGGGCGAACAAGGCCGCCTGGGTGTAGCGGGTCCGGTCGAGCAGCCCGGACTCGTCGGTGAACATCACCTCGCGCAGCGAGCGGTCCAGGTGCGGGTCGAACAGCGCGCACACCTCGTCGAGCGCGTCGGCGAAGGCCGGGTACGCGACGTACAGTTCACGCCCCATGCCCACCCGTTGGCTGCCCTGGCCGGTGAACAGGAAGGCCGTGCCGCCCGCGGCCTTCGCGCTCGCCCGCAGCACGTCCGGCGTGGACCTGCCCTCGATGAGCGCGGACAGTCCGGCCCGCAGTCGCGCCCGGTCCTCGGCCACGATGGCGGCCCGCTGGGGGAAGGCGGTACGGGTGGTCGCCAGCGAGAAGGCGAGGTCGACCGGCTCGGCGTCGAGCGCGGACAGCCGGCCGGCCAGCTCGCGCAGGGCGTCGTCGTTCTTGGCGCTCAGCACGACGGGTACGGCGCCGGGTGCGGGGCGCGGCGGCCGCGGGCGCTCGTCGGGCGAAGGCTCCTGGAGGATCACGTGCGCGTTGGTGCCGCTGATGCCGAACGAGGACACCCCGGCGCGGCGCGGCCGGCCGGACGAGGGCCATGGCACGGACTCGCGCAGCAGCGCGATGTCGCCCGCCGACCAGTCCACGTGCGGGGACGGGGCGGTTGCGTGCAAGGTCCCCGGCAGCGACCCGTGCCGCATGGCGGTGATCATCTTGATCATGCCGGCGACGCCGGCCGCGGCCTGGGCGTGTCCGATGTTGGACTTCAGCGAGCCCAGCCACAGCGGACGTCCGGCGGGCCGGCCCTGGCCGTAGGTGGACAGCAGGGCCTCGGCCTCGATCGGGTCGCCGAGGGTGGTGCCGGTGCCGTGCGCCTCCACCGCGTCGACCTCGTGGGCGGCCAGTCCGGCGGCGGCGAGGGCCTGGCGGATCAGGCTTTCCTGGGCGGCGCCGTTGGGCGCGGTGAGTCCGTTGCTCGCGCCGTCGGAATTGATGGCCGAGCCGGCGAGGACGGCATGCACCCGGTGGCCGTTGCGCCGCGCGTCGGACAGCCGTTCGAGGACCAGCACACCCGCGCCCTCGGCCCACGCGGTGCCGTCGGCGCTCGCCGAGAAGGGCTTGCAACGGCCGTCCGGTGCCAGCCCGCGCTGGCGGCTGAACTCCACGAACATGCCCGGGTTCGCCATCACCGTGACCCCGCCGGCGAGGGCCAGCGTGCACTCGCCCTGGCGCAGCGCCTGCGTCGCCAGGTGCACGGCCACCAGCGACGAGGAACACGCGGTGTCCACGGTGACGGCCGGGCCGAGCAGGCCGAGCGTGTAGGCGACCCGGCCGGACAGGACGCTGACCGTGCTGCCGGTCAGCCGGTAGCCCTCGGTGCCGCTGTCGGCGGCGTGCAGTCGGGGGCCGTACTCCTGGGAGGTCGCGCCGACGAACACCCCGACGCGGCTGCCGCGCAGGGTCGTCGGGTCCGTCCCGGTCCGCTCGATGCCCTCCCAGGACACCTCCAGCAGCAGGCGCTGCTGCGGATCCATCGCGGCGGCCTCGCGTGGGCTGATGCCGAAGAAGTCGGCGTCGAACCGGTCGGCGTCGTGCAGGAAGCCGCCGTGCCGGGTGTAGGAGGTGCCCGGGTGGTCGGGGTCGGGGTCGTAGAGCCGCTCGATGTCCCAGCCCCGGTCGGCGGGGAAGGGAGTGATGGCGTCGCGGCCCTCGCTGACCAGTTGCCAGAGGTCCTCCGGCGAGCGCACGCCACCGGGGTAGCGGCAGGCCATGCCCACGACCACGATCGGGTCGTCCGAGGTCGGGTCGTCCGCCGTCGGGGCCGGGGCCGGGTCCGCGGTCGTCAGGGCGGGCATCGGTTCGGTGGGCCGGGCGCCCGCCAGTTCCGCGCGCAGGAAGCCCGCGAGCCGTTCGGGGGTCGGGTACCGGAACATCGGGCGGTACGTCAGGCGAAGGCCGGTGGCCGTGCTGAGGGCGGCGCTGATCTTCGTCAGGCCGACGGAGTCGACCCCGAGGTCCTCGAAGGTCAGCTCCGGGTCGATCGACTCGCCGGTGACAAAACCCAGTTCGATCGCGACCTGGGTGCGGACCAGCTCCAGCAGGTCCTTCGGCGCGGCCCTCGGCACCGGCACCGCGCTCTCGCCGGCCCAGTACCGCTGCCTGGTGAAGGCGTACGTGGGGAGGTCGGTGAAGCCGGCCGGGTCGCCGGGCAGTCCGGTCAGCCACTCGGTCCCGGTGTCGGCCGGCGGCCGGCCCTCCGCGAGGTCGGCCAGTGAGCGCCGGTACTCGGCGAGGCCCGGACCACGTACCACGGCGCGGTGCTCGAAGTGCGTCCTGGTCAGGGCGAGCGACAGCCCGACGGCACGGGGGTCGGCTTCGGGGCAGGCGTCCAGCCAGGACAGCAGGGCGGACGCCTGGGCGCGCAAGGCGTCCGGTGTGGGGCCCGAGACCAGCCACGGCACCTCACCCTCGGAGCGGGCGCGCGGTGCGCTGTCGCGGGCCGGAGGTTCGGCGAGCACGAGGTGGCAGTTGGTGCCGCCCATGCCGAACGAGCTGACCCCGGCGAGGAGTCGTCGCCCGGACGGCCAGGCGTCCCGTTCGGTCTGCACGCGCAGGCGCAGTTCGGACAGCGGGATCTCCGGGTTCGCCCGCTCGAAGTTCAGGCTGGGCGGCAACTGCCGATGCCGGATGCTCAGCACCACCTTGAGCAGGCCGGCGATGCCCGCCGCGCCCTCCAGGTGGCCGATGTTGGTCTTGGCCGAGCCCACCAGCAGCGGCTGGTCGGGCGGGCGGTGTGCGCCGAGTGCCGAGCCGAGCGCCCGCGCCTCGACGGGGTCGCCGACCCTGGTGCCGGTGCCGTGCAGTTCGACGTACAGCACGTCCGAAGGGTCGACGCCCGCCTGCCGGTGCGCCTCTTCGACGACCTGTCGTTGGGCCGCCGCGCTGGGCACGGTGAGCCGGGTGTCGCCGCCGTCGTTGTTGACGGCGCCGCCGAGGATGACGCTGTGGATCTCGTCGCCGTCGGCGAGGGCGTCGGACAGCGTCTTGAGCACCAGCAGCGCGCCGCCCTCACCGCGCGCATAGCCGTCGGCCCGCGCGTCGAAGGTGAAGCAGCGGCCCTGCGGCGACAGTCCGCCGAACCTGGCCGCTCCCAGGGTGGTCTCGGCGAGGATGTTGAGGTTCACCCCGCCGGCGATGGCGGTGGCGGACTCGCCGCGGCGCAGGCTCTCGCAGGCCAGATGCACGGCGACCAGCGAGGACGACTGGGCGGTGTCCACGGTCATGCTGGGGCCGCGCAGCCCGAGCGTATGCGAGACGCGGTTGGCCATGACGCCCCGGCCGGTGCCCGCCATCGTGTGCTGGTCGATCGCGTCCGTACCGGCCCGGTGCAGCACGGTCGCGTAGTCGTCCCACATCGCGCCGACGTACACGCCCGTCGCGGTGCCACGCAGCCGTGCCGGGACGATCCGGGCGTGTTCCAGGGCCTCCCAGCTCAGTTCCAGCAGCAGTCGCTGCTGTGGGTCCATCGCGGCAGCCTCACGGGGGGAGACACCGAAGAACGCCGCGTCGAAGGTGGCGATGTCGTCGAGGAAGGCGCCGAAGCGGTGGGGCAGCGCGGAGCCGGGCCAGCGGTCCGGGGGCGCCTCCCCCACCGCGTCCACGCCGTCGCGCAGCATCTGCCAGTACCGGTCGGGCGTGGAGGCCCTCGGCAGCCTGCACGACATGCCCACCACGGCGATGGGTTCGCCGGGGTGGCCGGTGCGTGGGTTCGGGTCGTTCGTCGCCTTCACGCCCCCGGCTCCTCGACTTGCTCGGAAACGCGCTGTTCAGCGGCGAGTTGCTCAGTGCCGGGCTGCTCGGTGCCGGGCCGATCGGAGCCGGGCTGATCGGAGCCGGGCTGATCGGTACCGCGCCCGGCGGCGGGCCACACCGGCGGCGGCCCCTGCATGTACAACCGGCGATGCGCGATGCGCCACGCCGTGCCCTCGCGGTGCAGCAGGTCGACGTAGTTCCCCAGTCGGCGCAGTCCGAGCCGACCGTCGGTGTAGAGGCCGGTGACGGTGAAGATCGAGTACACCTCGGCCGTGTCCGCGTCCAGCCTGGTGACCAGCAGGTTGGAGGTGGCGTGCCGGGAGTGGACGCCCACCGTCTCCCGGTTGTGCTGCCAGAGCCGGGCCAGCCCGTCGGTGATCTGCTCCCGGGTGGAGACCGTGGCGGGAAAGCCTTCGGGCGCGGGGATCATCTCGAAGAGCGCGTCCGCCGTGTAGAGAGTGCCGAGCGTCTCGAACTCGCCGGAGTCGAACAGCAGCCCGGCCGCGACGACCACATCGGTGACGGCGGCCCGCTCGATGAGCATCTGGGGGTCGAGCTGGGTCGTCTCACCTGGCTGGAGCCTATGGGTCTCGCTCACGGGGTCCTCCTGTTGCCGTCGTGCTGCTTGTCGTGCTGCTTGTGCTGCTTGTCGTGCTGCTTGTCGTGCGGCTTGTCGTGCTGCTGGAGCGCTGACAGCCAGGACCACACCGCCGCCGCCGTGGTGTCGGAGTGATCGCCGACCATCGTGCAGTGGTCGCCGGGGACCTCACCGGCCTCGTGGCCGGGCGGCCAGTGCGAGCGCCAGTCCGTGACGGCGGGCTCGTCCGGTGAGCCGGGTACGCAGTCCCGCGGCCGTAGGAACAAGGTCCGTGCGGCGACCGGACCCGGCTGCCAGTCGCGGAACAGGCGCCGGTAGGTGCCGTACGCGGTGATGGCGGTCACGTCGGGCCGGGCGAAGGTCTCCCGGCGCACCACGAGTTCGTAGTTCATGGCGCGGCGCAGCGCCGGCGACATGCCGTCGGGCAGGTAGGTGTCGAGCAGCACCAGGGCGGAGGGCCGTACACCGGCCGCCTCCAGTCCCTCGGCCACGGCGTGGGCGAGCCAGCCGCCGGACGAGTAGCCGAGGATGACGGGCGGCTCGTCGCCGCGGGCGTGCAGCACCTGCCGGACGAGCACCCCGACGAGCGCGTCGACCGTGGCCGCCAGCGGTTCACCGGCCCGGTAGCCGGGGATCGGGACCACCGCGAGGTTGGTGCGGCCCTGGAAGTAGTGGGCCAGCCGGGCGAACTGGATCGCCGGCTCGACGGGGGCGAACGGCGGGAACGCGAACAGGGTGGGTCCGTGGTCGGCGTGGGCCATGCGTACGAGGCGGGGTGCCGGATCGAAGTCGGCGGGGTCGTCGTAGGTCTCCCGCAGGCCCGCCACCCCGACGCACAGCGACTCGATCTCCTGCATCTTTCCCAGCAGCGCCAGTCTGCGGTACAGCGCGTGCAGCCCGCCGCCGTCCTCGGTCCCGGGGTCCGGGCCGGTCAGCGTCTCCTCGCGCAGCAGCGTGGTCAGGTGCTCGGCGAGCGCGGCCGGCGTCTCATGGTCATAGATCAGGCCGGTGGGCAGCGGGTGGTCGGTCGCCTCGGTCAGCCGGTCGCGCAGGCCGACCGCGCGCAGCGAGTCGAAGCCCAGCTCATGGAACGGCCGTTCGGGTTCGATCGCGTCGGCCGAACCGTGCCCGAGTTCCGCGGCGACCTCCCGCCGCACGACGTCGAGCAGTGTGTCCCGCTGTTCCTGGCCGGACTGTCCGGCCAGTCTCGCGCGCAGGTCGGACCGGGCGGCGGGGGCGGCCGGGGCGGGTCGCGGGACCAGGCCGGCGATCAGCGGGCGCGGCCGGGCCGCGGTGTAACCGGTCGCGAACCGGGCCCAGTCCACATCGGCGACGACCGGTGCCGGGGCGCCGCTCGCCACGGCCCGGTGCAACGCCCGTACCGCCAGGTCGGGGTCCATCGGCCGCAGGCCCCGGACGGCGTACCGGTCGCCGGCTCCTTCGGCCATACCGGGACCGGCCCACACGCCCCAGGCGATCGAGGTGGCGGCCCGGCCGCGCGCGTGCCGCCGTTGCGCCACGGCGTCGAGCACCGCGTTGGCCGCGCAGTAGCCGCCCTGTCCGCCGCTCCCCCACACTCCGGCGGCCGACGAGAACAGGACGAACGCTTCGAGGTCGTCCTCGGCGGTCAGCTCGTCGAGCAGGACGGCCCCGGCGGTCTTGGCCGCCATCACCTCGGCGAGGTGTCCGGGGTTGGTCCGTGCGACCGGCAGGGCGGGTTGCGGGGCCCCCGCGGTGTGCACGACGGCCCGGACCGGGCTGCCGTCGGCGCGCAGTCCGGCCAGTACCGAGGCGAGCCGGTCGCGGTCGAGCACATCGCAGGCCACGATGGAGACCTGGGCGCCCAGCGCGGCCAGTTCGTCGCGGAGTGCCGGTGCGCCCGGTGCGTCCGGGCCGCGTCGGCTGAGCAGGACCAGATGCTCGGCTCCGCCCTTGGCCAGCGAGCGGGCCACGTGCCCGCCGAGCCCGCCGGTGCCGCCGGTGATCAGCACGGTTCCGGTGGGCCGCCACGGCTGTCGGCCCCGGGGTACGGGGGTGCGGGTGAGGCGGCGTGCGTAACGGCCCGACGGCCGGATCGCCACCTGGTCCTCGCCGGGGTCGAGGGCGAGTACGTCCGCGAGGGCGGTCAGGTCCGCGCCGTCCGGCGTGGCGGGCAGATCGACCAGGCCGCCCCACCGTTCGGGGTGCTCCAGTCCCACCACCCTCGCCAGTGCGGCGACCGCCGCGCCCGCCGGGCCGCTGACCGCTTCGCCGGACACCGAGGCCGCGCCGGCGGTGACGCACCACAGGGGTGCGGTGAGGCCCGCGTCGCCGAGCGCCTGCGCCAGGACCAGGGTGGTGGCCAGGCCGGTCGGCACGCCCACGAGTCCGGGGAGCGGGTCGGTGGCGCCGTCGAGCAGGGACACGATCCCGGTCGGCGCCGTGGGCAGCGCACCGAGCCGGTCGGCCAGCGCCGCCCGGTCGGGGTCGGCGACCGTCAGCCGCGACACATGAGCGCCGGCGGCGGTGAGGGCCGAGGCGACGCCGCCGCCTGCGCCGTCCTCCGGAACGGCGAGCAGCCAGGTGCCGCCGAGGGCCGGGGCCGGGTGCGCGGCCGACAGCGGCTCCCAGGTGATCCCGTAGTGCCAGTTGGGCCCGTCGTCGGCGGGTGCGGCGCACGAGAGCGTCGGGCCGAGCCAGTACCGGTCGCGCTGGAACGCGTACGTGGGCAGCTCGACGTGCCGCCGCCGGGCGCCCTCGGCCCGACTCGGCGCCGGTGCCGGGCCGCCCCGCACGATCAGCCGGGCCAACGCCCGCTCGAACGTCTCCGCCTGGCCCTCGTCCCGGCGCTGCGTGGCCACGAACACGGCGCGCCGGGGGTCCGGGACGCAGTCCTGCGCCAGCGGGGACAGCACCGCGTCCGGGCCGATCTCCAGGTAGGTGCCGACGCCTGTCGCGTCGAGTGCGCGCACCGCGTCGGCGAACCGCACCGTGCGGCGCACGTTGTCGAGCCAGTACTCCGCTGTGCCCAGTTCCGCGCCGGACACCACCCGGCCCCGGGTCGTGGACACGAACCCGGTGACCGGCTCGCCGAAGGACACCTCGGACAGCACCTCGGCGTACCGGTCGAGCATGGGGTCCATCAGCGCCGAGTGGAAGGCGTGCGTCACGGCGAGCCGCGTGGTCTTCCAGCCCCGGGCGGACGCGGCGTGCTCCACCAGGGCCACCTCGTCCTCGGCGCCGGACACCACCACCGATTCGGGGCCGTTCACGGCGGCGATGTCCACCGGCCGGCGCAGGTCCCTCAGTACCGCCAGTACGTCGGGCTCGCCCGCGCGCAGCGCGCTCATGACCCCGCCGCCCGGCAGTTCCTGCATCAGGGAACCGCGCGCCGCGACCATCCGCGCCGCGTCCGGCAGGGACAGTACGCCGGCCACGTGCGCGGCGGAGATCTCGCCGAGCGAGTGCCCGAGCACGAAGTCCGCGGTCCGGCCGAACGACTCGTACAGCCGGTACAGCGCCACCTCCACGGCGAAGAGCGCCGGCTGCGCGAAGCCGCTGAGGTCGAGCGCGGCGGCCTCGGGGGTGCCGGGCTCGGCGAAGACGGTCGCGCGCAGCGCAGTGGGCAGGAGCGCGTCGAACCGGTCGCACAGCGCGTCGAACGTCTCGGCGAACACGGGGAACCGCTCGTACAGCTCACGCCCCATGCCGGGCCGCTGCGCACCCTGCCCGGTGAACAGCGCCGCCGTCCGGGCCCGGCCGGCCACGCCGGTGACCACCCGGTCGGCCGGCGTCCCCGCGGACAACGAGCGCAGACCCGCCAGCAGTTCGCCCCGGTCGTGGGCGGTGACCACGGCCCGGTGGTCGAACAGCGACCTGCTGGTCACCAGCGCACGGGCCACGTCGGGGACGGTCGCTCCCGGTCGCCGGTCCAGGTGGTCGTACAGCTTCGCCGCCTGCGCGCGCAGCGCGGGCTCGCTCTTCGCCGACACGACGGCCCACGGCAGCGGCAGCGGGCCGGGGGATTTCTCGTCCACGGCGGTGTCGTGCGCGTCGGTGTCGGCCACGGCGGTGTCGTGCGCGTCGGTCACGGGCGCTTCTTCGAGTACGACGTGTGCGTTGGTGCCGCTGATGCCGAACGAGGACACCGCGCTCCGCCTGGGCCTGCCGGTCTCGGGCCAGGCCCGCTGTTCGCGCAGCAGTTCCACCGCGCCGGCCGTCCAGTCGACATGGGACGACGGCTGCCCGACGTGCAGGGTGCGGGGCAGTACGCCGTGCCGCATCGCCTGCACCATCTTGATCACCCCGGCCACGCCCGCCGCCGCCTGGGTGTGACCGAGGTTCGACTTCACCGACCCCAGGTACAGCGGCCGTTCGGCCGGCCGGTGCTGTCCGTAGGTGGCCAGCAGCGCCTGGGCCTCGATGGGGTCGCCGAGGCTGGTACCGGTGCCGTGGGCCTCGACCGCGTCCACGTCCGCGGGAGACAGGCCCGCGTCGGCCAGCGCCTGCTGGATCACGGCCTGCTGCGCGGCACCGCTGGGCGCGGTGATGCCGTTGGACCCGCCGTCC
>NZ_JAHLEM010000010.1 GCF_018883605.1 Streptomyces niphimycinicus
GCGGGTACCGACATCCCGCTGGGCAGCCCGATCGCGGGCCGCACCGACGAGGCGCTGGACGACCTCGTGGGCTTCTTCGTCAACACCCTGGTGCTGCGCACGGACACCTCGGGCAACCCGACCTTCCGGGAGCTGCTGGCCCGCGTCCGGGACACCGATCTGGCCGCCTACGCCCACCAGGACATGCCGTTCGAACGGCTGGTGGAGGTCCTCAACCCGCCCCGCTCGCTCTCCCGCCACCCGCTCTTCCAGATCGCCCTGGCCTTCCAGAACCCCACCGTGGTCGGCCAGGAGGTCACCGGCCTCACCGTGGCCGCGGAACCGCTCGGCAACGCGGGAGCCAAGTTCGACCTGTCGATCAGCCTCGGCGACCGGCGTGACGAGGACGGTGGCCACCAGGGCATCGAGGGCCATGTCGTCTACAGCGCCGACCTGTTCGACGCGGACACCGTCACCACCCTCGTCGCCCGGCTGATCCGGCTGCTGGAGGCGGCCGTCGCCGACCCGGACCAGCCGATCGGCCGGATCGGGCTGCTCGACCCCGCCGAGCGGACCCGCATGGTGGTCACCTGGAACGACACCGCCACCGATGTCCCCGAGGTGACCCAGCCCGAGCTGTTCCAGGCCCAGGTGGCCCGCACCCCCGACGCGCCCGCGCTGGTCTTCGGCGCCGAGGAGCTGTCGTACGCCGAGCTCAACGCCCGCGCCAACCGGCTGGCCCGCCTGCTCATCGACCGCGGTGTGAGCCCGGAGCGGTTCGTCGCCGTCGCCCTGCCCCGATCGGCACACCTGGTGGTGGCCCTGCTCGCGGTGCTCAAGGCCGGCGGCGCCTATGTGCCGGTGGACCCGGCCTACCCGGCCGAGCGGATCGGGTTCATGCTCTCCGACACCGGCCCGGCGCTGCTGCTCACCGACGCCGACACCGCCGCCACGCTGCCGCAGGACACCGAGGACATCCCGCACCTCCTGCTGGACGACCCCGCCACCGGCGCGCACCTCGCCCGCTTCGACGCCACCGACCCCGACGACGGCGACCGGCTCGCACCGCTGCGCCTGGCCAACCCCGCCTATGTCATCTACACCTCGGGCTCGACCGGACGGCCCAAGGGCGTCGTCATCCAGCACACCTCGCTCACCGACTACCTGGTCTTCGCCGGGGGCGACTACGACGGGGTGCGCGGCACCGCGCTGCTGCACTCCTCGATCTCCTTCGACCTGTCGGTGACCGCCACCCATGTGCCGCTCACCGTGGGCGGCACCGTCCAGGTCGTCAGCGACCTCCAGGACCCGGACCCGGGGACCGCCGAGGCGCTGCGCACCCGCCCGTGCACCTTCCTCAAGGCCACGCCCAGCCATCTACCGGTCCTCACCACGCTGCCCGAGCAGTTCGCGCCCACCGCCGAACTGCTCCTCGGCGGTGAGCTGCTGCTGGGCGAGCGGGTCGACGCCTGGCGCGCCGACCACCCCGGCACCACCGTCCTCAACATGTACGGGCCCACCGAGACCACGGTCAATTGCAGCCAGTACCGCATCGCACCGGACACCCCGATTCCGCCGGGACCGCTGCCCATCGGCGGCCCGATGCCCAACACCCGGTTCCATGTGCTCGACGACCGCCTGGAGCTGGTGCCGCCGGGCGCGGCCGGAGAGCTGTACGTGGCGGGCGACTGCCTGGCCCGCGGCTATCTGGGCCGCCCCGATATGACGGCCGCCCGGTTCGTCCCCGATCCGTTCGGCGCCCCCGGCTCCCGGATGTACCGCACGGGAGATGTGGTGCGCTGGAACCCGGACGGCACGCTGTCCTTCCTGCGCCGGGTGGACGACCAGGTCAAGCTGCGCGGCTTCCGGATCGAGCTGGGCGAGGTCGAGGCCGTGGTCGACCGCCACCCCGCCGTCGCCGGATCCGCGGTGATCGTGCGCGAGGACCGCCCCGGCGACCAGCGCCTGGTCGCCTATGTGGTGCCCGCGCCCGGCGCCGGGCTCCCGGTCCCCGCCGAGCTGCGCCGCCACGCCGCCGCCGACCTCCCCGAGTACATGGTCCCGAACGCCTTCGTCCCGCTGGACGTACTGCCGCTGACCCCCAACCGCAAACTGGACCGCAGGGCCCTGCCCGCTCCCGAGTCCTCCGCGGTCTCCGGCGGCCGGGCGCCCCGCACCCGCCAGGAGCGGCTGCTGTGCGAGCTGTTCGCCGAGGTCCTCGGGATGGACCGGGTCTCCGTCGACGACGGCTTCTTCGACCTCGGCGGCCACTCCCTGCTGGCCACCCGGCTCATCGGCCGGGTGCGCGCCACCTTCGGGGTGGACATCGCCATCCGCACCCTCTTCGAGGCACCCACGGTGGCGGAGCTGACCGAGCGGCTCGGCACCGGGGAGGACGACGGCCAGGGCGCCTACGGAGCGTTTGATGGCCTGCTGCCGCTGCGCCGCAAGGGCGGCCGTCCGCCGCTGTTCTGCGTCCACCCGGCCAGTGGCTTCAGTTGGTCCTACGCCGGGCTGATGCGCCACCTCGGCCCCGACTACCCGATCTACGGCCTCCAGTCGCGTGGCATCGCCGAACCCGGTGAACTGCCCACCGGCATCCAGGAGATCGCCGCCGACTACCTGAAGCAGGTGCGCACCGTCCAGCCCACCGGCCCCTACCTGCTGCTCGGCTGGTCCTTCGGCGGACTGGTGGCGCACGCGATGGCCGAACAGCTCCAGCGGGCCGGTGAGCGGGTCGCCCTGCTGGCCATGCTCGACTCCTTCCCCCGGCTCCCCGCGAGCCACGGCGGCACCGTGCGGGCCGGGGAGGAGGACGCCGTCCTGTCCCAGCGGGAGTTCCTCGGCGGAATGCTCGACCTGGCCGGCTACGAGCGGGCCCAGTGGGACGGGGAGCCGCTGGAGTACGGCCGGGTGGCGGAGATCCTCCGCGGCCAGGGCGGCATCCTCGGCAGCCTGGAGGAGCGGCACGTGGCGGCCCTGTACGAGGTGTTCGAGAACAATTCACGGCTCGCACGGGGTCATGTACCCGGAACCTACGTGGGAGACCTGATCTTCTTCGAGGCGACGCTCGGCAAGCCGGGGGACGCCCCCGGGCCCGAGGTGTGGGCGCCCTTCCTGGAGGGCTCCATCGAACGCCACCCCGTCGAGTCCACCCACGACGACATGACCCAGCCGGAGCCGCTGGCCGGGATCGGCCGGATCCTCGCCGCCCGGCTCCGCGACTTCACCTGAGACCCCTCCACAGACCCTCCACGGACCCCTCCACGGACCTGTCCACGGAAGAGAGACGAGACGCGAGATGAGCAACCCCTTCGACGACGCGGACGCCATGTATCTGGTGCTGGTCAACGACGAGGGCCAGTACTCCCTGTGGCCGGTCTTCGCCGAGGTCCCGGCGGGCTGGACCGGCGTCCACGGCCCCGACGGGCGCCAGGCATGCCTGGATCACATCAACGAGAACTGGACCGACATGCGCCCCAAGAGCCTTGTCGAGGCCATGGACGCGGCCGCCTCCTGACGGCACGGCCCACGAACCACCCCCCTCGCACCACAAGAACACCCACCCGAGAAACACACCGAGAAACACACCCGAAGGAGCACACCATGTCCGAAGCGCGTGAGCAGCACCTGGACGAGCTGCGCGAGATCGTCGCCGAGGTGCTCGAGGTCGAGCCGGAGGAGATCACCGAGACCGGTTCTTTCGTGGAGGAGCACGAGGCGGACTCGCTGCGGGCGATCGAGATCCTCGCCCGGATCGAGAAGAAGTACAAGATCGACATCCCGCAGTCCGAGCTGCCGCAGATGGAGAACCTCAAGGCGGTCTACGACGTCGTGGCCAACCAGGCCGGCTGGCAGGACTGACCCCTTCGCACACCACGGCGACGACGACGTCACGAGGGAAGAAAGCGGATCACCGACATGAATGCTCCAGCTTCCCGGGACACCGGGGGACGGCAGATGGCCTGGGCCGGATACACGGCCGCGGTACTGGCCATCGTCTTCGGCCTGTTCAGCTTCTACTGGGCCGCCGGGGGCACCTTCGGCATCGACACCCTGGGCGGCGCGATCCAGCGGATGGCGGAGCGCCGGGACTCCGGCTTCCTCGCGGTCGTCTGGATCACCGGCGCGCTCAAGGTCTTGGGCGGTCTGTTCTCGTTGTCGCTCGTGCGGCCGTGGGGCCGCGTCGTCCCCCGCCCGCTGATGCTTCTCGCGGGCTGGGGCGGCGCGGTGCTGCTGACCGTCTACGGCGCCTTGCAGGTCGGCAGCCTGCTGCTGGTGGCGTTCGGCGTGCTCACCCCGTCCGACCCCGTCGAGTGGAAGCCGCTGCTGTGGCGCCTGTTCGTCTGGGACATGTCGTTCCTGGTGTGGGGAATCCTGCT
This sequence comes from Streptomyces niphimycinicus, assembly GCF_018883605.1. Lineage (GTDB taxonomy): Bacteria > Actinomycetota > Actinomycetes > Streptomycetales > Streptomycetaceae > Streptomyces > Streptomyces niphimycinicus. The sequence goes on from NZ_JAHLEM010000010.1 coordinate 4,362, forward strand.
CTTCCTCGCCACCCGGACCTATGTCATGAACCATCCGCGGCGCCCGGAAAGGCGCGGAGGAAATTGATGTACGACAGCGCGCAGGACCTGGTCTTCGACCATGTCTTCCTGCGGATCGATGGACTCGTCCCCGATATCCGGCTCCTGCTCAAGATCGAGGGTTTCAATCCGGCCGGTTCGATCAAACTGAAGACCGCCATCGGACTCGTCGAGGACGCCGAGCGGTGGAATCTGCTCAGACCCGGCGGCCACATCATCGAATCGTCCTCGGGCAACCTGGGAGTGGCGCTCGCCTCCGTGTGCGCCGCCAGGGGATACCGCTTCACCTGCGTCACCGACCCGAACACCTCACCCCAGAACGCGGCCCTGATCCGGGCCTTCGGGGCGACGCTGGTGGTCGTCGACAAGAAGGACGCCAACGGCGGCTATCTACAGTCGAGGATCGACCACATCCACGACCGGCTGCGGGAGGACCCCTCCCTGTTCTGGCCGAACCAGTACGCGAACGAGGCCAACCCCCGGATCCACCGGGAGCGCACCGCCGCCGCCATCCTCGAGGAGGTCCCCGAGGTCGACCACCTGTTCATCGGCGCCGGCACCACCGGCACCCTGATGGGCTGCGCGGCCTACTTCCGCGAACGCTCCCCGCACACCCGGATCGTCGCGGTGGACACCGCGGGATCCGTCACCTTCGGCTTCCCGCCCGGCAAGCGGCATCTGCCCGGGCTGGGCACCAGCCGCAAGCCCGAACTGTGCGACCCGCGGCTCGTCGACGACATCGTCATCGTCCCCGAGGCCGAGGCGATCCGCATGTGCCGCACCATCGCCAGAAGCCGGGGCATCGCCACCGGCGGCTCCACCGGCTCGGTCCTGGCGGCCGTGGCGCGCAGGGGCCCGTCGCTGCCGCCCGGATCCACCGTCGTGGCCATCGCCCCCGACACCGGGGACCGCTATCTCAACACCATCTACAACGACGCCTGGGTCGAGGAACGCTTCGGACACCAGGTCCTGGCCCCGGCGGGCGCGGACGACCATCCGGACGCCGACGGCTCACTGCTCCTGAAAGGCTGACATGTTCGACTTCCATGTCGTCAGCGGCAAAACCGCCCGCCGGGTGATCGGCCGCTCCCGGTCGAAGATCGTTGACCAGGTACGGGACACCTACCTCACCCATGACCTGGGTGACTCGGTCAATCCCAACAGCTACTTCCTGCGCTTCCCCGACAAGCCCGACAGCCGCATCATCGCCCTGCCCGCCTATCTGGGCGGTGAGCACTCGGTCGCCGGCATCAAGTGGATCGCCAGCTTCCCCGCCAATATCGAGCGCTCGGTGCCGCGCGCCTCGGCGGTCCTGCTGCTCAACGACTACGAGACCGGCTATCCGTTCGCCTGCCTCGAAGCCGCCCAGATCAGCGCCGCCCGCACCGCGGCCTCCGCCGTGCTCGCCGCCGAGACGCTGCACGGCTCCCGGACCGCCCGGCGGCTCCTGGTGATCGGCGCGGGCATCATCGCCCGCAACATCCTGGAGTTCTTCACCGACCGCGACTGGCAGTTCGACGAGGTGCTGGTGCACGACCGGGACCCGCGCTACGCCGAATCGCTCACCGAGCATGTGTCCGGCGTCCTCGGCCACCGCGCGAGCGTCGCCCCCGACCGGGACAAGGCCATCGCGGAGGCCGATCTGGTGGTGCTCGCCACCACGGCAGGAGAGCCCTACATCACCCGGCCGGGCACCTTCGCCCCCGGTCAGATCGTCCTCAACATCTCCCTGCGGGACATCGACCCGGAGATCATCGTGGGCGCCTGCAACATCCTGGACGACATCGACCACTGCCTCACGGCCAACACCTCGCCGCATCTGGCCGAGCAGAAGTTCGGCCACCGGGAGTTCATCAACGGCACCCTCGCGGATGTGCTCCGCGGCCGCCGGAAGGTGGCCACCGACCGGCCCGTGATCTTCTCGCCCTTCGGCCTCGGCGTGCTGGACCTCGCCGTGGGCGCGTTCGTGCACCGGGCCGCCCTCGAGGCGAACGAGGCCACCGCCATCGAAGGATTCTTCGGCGAGACCACCCGCTGGTGACCGCCACCTGTTGGTGACCGCCACCTGTTGGTGACCGCCACCTGTTGGTGACCGCCACCTGTTGGTGACCGCCACCTGTTGGTGACCGCCACCTGTTGGTGACCGCCACCTGTTGGTGACCGCCACCTGTTGGTGAGTGCCACCGGCTTGTGACCCGCCCTCCTCCCACCACCCACCGGCCCATATCCGGCCCCGAAGCATGAGGTAATTCCCATGTCCACACAACGCCGTGCCCTTGTCACCGGGGGATCGCGCGGTATCGGCGCGAGTGTCGCCCTCCGCCTCGCCCAGGACGGAATGGACGTCGCGTTCTGTTACCGCAGTGAGAAGGAGCGCGCCGAGGAGACCGCCGAGCGGATCCGCGAGCTGGGGGTGCGCTGCTTCCACGCGCCCTGTGACGTCGCGGACTTCGAGGCCGTGCAGTCCTTCATCAAGGAGGCCGAGGCCGACCTCGGCCCCATCGACACCCTCGTCAACTCGGCCGGCATCGTCCGCGACAACCCCCTCGTGCTGATGCCGGTGGAGGACTGGGACGCGGTCATCGACGCCAGCCTGACCGGTGTCTTCAACTTCTGCCGGTCGATGGCGTTCGGCTTCATGAAGCGCAAGCAGGGCGTCATCGTCAATGTCTCCTCGGTGGCCGGCGTCTACGGCAACAAGGCGCAGACGAACTACTCCGCCGCCAAGGCCGGTATCAACGGCATGAGCAAGGCGCTGGCCAAGGAGCTCGCCCCCTACGGCCTGCGGGTCAACGTCGTCGCCCCCGGGTTCATCGAGACCGACATGACCGCGGGCCTCACCGACAAGGTGCGCGCCCAGGCGATGGAGCTGGTCCCCATGCGCCGCTTCGGCACCCCCGAGGACGTGGCCGAACTGGTGTCGTTCCTGGTGTCCGACCGGGCCGGCTACATCACCGGGCAGATCCTCCAGGTCGACGGGGGCATCGTCCTGTGAGCCGCCGGTTCGCCGCCCCGCTCACCGCGGTCGACACGGTGGACATCGCGGACGCCCCGGACGGCGCACGGGTGGAGGCGGTCAAGCGGATCGCCGGCGAGGATCCGTATCTCGTCGGCCACTACCCGGACTTCACCATCTACCCGGGTGTGTTCACCCTCGAATCCGTCCACCAGGCCATCCGCCACTGGGCCACCGAACGGCACGGCCCGGGTGCGGTCGCCGAACTGGCCGCCATCACCTCGATCAGCTTCGCGGCCCCGCTCCTGCCCGGGGACACCCTGCGCATCGGCTGCGATCTGACGACACGCGACGACACCCCCGCGACGGTGCGGGCCAAGGTCCGCTGCCACCGCGGCGACGGCGCCCTGTCCGCCCGGATGACCCTCGAACTGCGCATCGACCGGAGGGACGGCGATGATCACGCTTGAACACGCCGACATCCGGCGCATCCTCCCGCACCGCCATCCCGTCCTGCTCGTGGACCGTGTCCTGGAGCTCGAACCGGGGTCGCGCATCGTCGCCACCAAGACCGTGACCGGCAGCGAACCCTGCTACGCCGGGCTGGAGGAGGACCTTCCCGCGTCCGCCTACGCCTATCCGGCCTCCCTGCTCGTCGAGTCGTTCGGCCAGACCGGCGCCGTGCTGTGGCTGTACTCCGCCGCCATGGCCGGGGAGCGGAGCGAGGGCACCCTCATCTTCGGCTCCGCCCGCGAGGTGACGATCACCGGCCGCGCCTACCCCGGCGATGTGCTGCGCCACACCGTCGAGATCGACCAGCTCATCGGCGACAACGCGTTCATGCGCGGTGAGACCTGGGTGGGCGACCGCCGCATCGCCACCCTCGGCTCGGTTCTCGCCGTCGTACGCGAGGGGCTCGCCGTCGGCACCGGCTCATGACCCTCCGCACACCGCCCCACCCCACCCCAGGCTGTTGCCAGCCGCCCCCGTCCCCCTGCCGAATTCAGGAGAATTCCCATGTCCGAAGCGCGTGAGAAGCATCTGGACGAGCTGCGCGAGATTGTCGCCGAGGTGCTCGAGGTCGAGCCGGAGGAGATCACCGAGACCGGTTCTTTCGTGGAGGAGCACGAGGCGGACTCGCTGCGGGCGATCGAGATCCTCGCCCGGATCGAGAAGAAGTACAAGATCGACATCCCGCAGTCCGAGCTGCCGCAGATGGAGAACCTCAAGGCCGTCTACGACGTCGTGGCCCACCAGGCCGGCTGGCAGGACTGATCAGCCATGAACCGACGAGTCGTCATCACCGGGCTCGGCCCGGTCTCCAGCATCGGCACCGGTGTCACGGCGTTCGGCCAGGCCCTGCGCGCCGGCACCAGCGGCATCTCCGCCATCTCCAGCTTCGACTCCTCCGGCTTCCCGCACTACATGGCCGGTGAGGTCCTCGACTTCGACCCCAAGGCGCTGCTGCGCACCCTCGCCACGTCCGAGTGGGGCCGCACCAGCCTGTTCGCGGCCGCGGCCGCGCGGCTGGCCGTCGAGGACGCCGGAATCGACGAGAAGGTGCTCGCGGGCGCCGCCGCCGGTTCCAGCATCGGCACCACCAGCGGAGAGTCCCAGGTCATCGAGGCGCTCACCGCCGAGTGGGTGCACAGCGGGCTGGACCAGATCACCCCGGCGTACGCGGCCCAGGTCCCGGCCTCCCGGCTGGCCGCCGCCGTCAACCAGGAACTCGGTCTCACCGGCGAGGCGGTGACCCTGTCCACCGCCTGCTCGGCCAGCAACTACGCACTTGGCTACGCGTATGACCAGATCGTCACCGGCGACGCCGACTACATGATCGCCGGTGGCGCGGATTCGGTGTGCCGCTGGGCGCACGCCGGTTTCTACCGGCTGGGCGCGCTCACCGAGAAGGTCTGCTCACCGTTCGACAAGGACCGCTCCGGCATCCTCACCGGCGAGGGCGGGGCCGCCCTCTTCCTGGAGTCCCTGGAGTCCGCCACCGAACGCGGCGCCCACATCTACGCCGAGGTGCTCGGCTACGGCCTCAACTGCGACGCCAACCACATGGTCGCCCCCGACCCGGTCAGCATCGCCGAGTGCATGCGCCGGGCCCACCACAACGCCGGTATCGCCCCCGCCGACGTCGACTACATCTGCGCCCACGGCACCGGCACCCCGGCCAACGACGCGATGGAGGCCCAGGCCGTGGTCGAGGTCTTCGGCACCCGGCCCCCGCCGATCAGCTCCATCAAGTCCATGCTCGGCCACACCATGGGCGCGGCCAGCGGATTCGGCGCCATCGCCTCCGCACTCGCCATCGACGAGGGCTTCCTGCCCCCGACCACCAACTACCGCACCCCCGACCCCGAACTGCCCGCCATCGACCCCGTGCCGAACGAAAGCCGCCCGGCACAGCCCAAGGTCGTGCAGAACAACGGCTTCGCCTTCGGCGGCAACAACGCCATCACCATCCTCGGACGGGTCGCATGAACGCCACCGCCATCACCCCGGACACCCCCGGCCACCAGGACGTCCGCGAGAACACCCTGGCCATCACCGGCTGGGGCGTCGTCACCTCCCTGGCCATCGGCGCGGATGAGTTCACCACCGCCATCGGCGAAGGCCGCAGCGGGCTGCGCGAGGTCACCGGCATGTTCGACGAAGAGCTGCCCGAGCACGAGGCGTTCGCCATGCCCGACTTCAAGGTGCGCGACCACCTCGGCCGCAAGGGCACCAGCTTCTTCGACCGCAGCACCTCCCTCGGTCTGCTGGGCTGCACTCTCGCCCTCGACGACACCGACCTGACCGTCACCGACGACAACCGCGACCGGTTCGGCATCGTCCTCGGCACCACCGCCGGCAGCATCAAGGCCACCAGCGACTACAGCCGCGAAACCCTGGAGGGCGACAAGCCGTTCCGGGTCAATCCGGTGCTGTTCCCCAACACCGTGATGAACTGCGCCGCCGGCCAGTCCGCCATCTGGCTGGGGCTCAAGGGCGTCAACGCCACCGTCGCCGGCGGCCGGCTCGCCGGGCTGAGCGCCCTGCGCTACGCCCGCAACCAGATCCGGCGCGGCTACGCGGACGCCCTGCTCGTGGGTTCCGCCGAGGAGTTCAGCCCGCACACCGCCTGGTTCAGCCACCGCCAGCACTCCGCCGAGGAGGGCCGGGTCAAGGTCGGCGAAGGCTCCGCCGTCTTCGTCGTGGAGAACGCCGAGGCGGTGCGCGCGCAGGGGCGCACCCCCGACGCCGAGGTCCTGGCCGTCGAGGTCGGCAGCTACGGGGCGCCGGGCCGGGAGCCCGACGCCGGAGCCGGGCTCGCCGACCGCATCGGCCGCGCCCTGCGCCGCGCCGCGGTGGAACCGTCCCAGGTGCGGGCGGTCGCCACCGGCGAGAGTGGAATCGCCCGCCTGGACGACATCGAGCGCCGTGGCGTCGACAGCGCGCTCGGCGGCGAGGTGTGGCGGGTGCGGGCCAGTGAGTGGGTCGGCGAGTGCCAGAGCGCCTCCGGCTCGCTCCAGCTCGCCGCCCTGCTGGCCGGCCACCGCGGCCACCCGGAGCTGGACGGCGCGGTGTCCGTGGTCACCTCGGTCTCGCCCGACGGCGGTGTCGGCGTGGCCGTCGTGAGGGGGTGGCACCGTGCACGTGGCGATCACCGGGGCTGAGCTGCTCACCTGCCACGGCGGCACCGACACCACCTTCGCCGCCCTGGCCAAGGGCGTCGACGGCAGCCAGGGCCTGCGGTTCTACGACACCGACCGCATCAACGTCACCCGCGGCTACCACGTCGACGATTCCGACGACCCCGAGCCGGAACTGCCGCTGCGGGCCGGGCGCTGGCTCGCCCGCTGTGTCCTCGGCGCGGTCCGCCAGGCCGGGGTGGACCCGGCCGTCGAGCGGGTGTCCGTCATCGTCGGCACCGGACTGCGCGAACTGCGGGCCATGGAGCGCTGGGCCGTGGACGGCGTCCCGGTGCGCCGCCGGGATCTGCACTTCACCACCGCGGTCCGGGAGGTGCTGCCCGAGGTCACCGAGGTGATCACGGTGTCCAACGCCTGCTCCGCGTCCGGCCACGCCCTCGCGCTCGCCCAGGACCTGCTCGCCGCGGGCGAGGCCGACGCGGTCGTCGCCGCGGGCTGCGACGCGATGAGCGAGTCCATGCTCACCATGATCGGCCGGGTGGCCGACGCCCCCACGCCCGCACTCAGGCCCTTCCAGGAGGGCCGCGCAGGTGTCCTGCTGGGCGAGGGCGCGGTGGCGGTCGTGCTGCGCCGGGCCGCCGACGCCGGGCCCGGCGCGCTCGCCACCGTCCTGGCCACCGGGCTTTCCTGCGACGCCCACCATGAGACCGCCCCGGACGTGGGCGGCATCGTGGCGGCCATGCGGGACGCCCACCGCCGCGCCGGGGTCTCCCCGCACGACATCGGCCTGGTCCTCGCCCATGGCACCGGCACCGCGCTCAACGACCCGACCGAGGCCGCCGCCCTGGACACGGTCTTCGCCGGTGTTGCCCCGGGCCCGCTGGTGACCGGCATCAAGGGCGCCATCGGGCACACCTCCGGCAGCGCGGCGCTGATGAGCCTGCTCGTCGCCGCCGAGGCGATGCGCTCCGGTTCGGTGCCCGCGACCGTGGGGCTGGCCGAGCCGATCGAGGCGGCCGCCGGACTGCGGCTGGTCGTCGGCGAACCCGCGCCCTGCGACGCCCGGCTGGCCCAGGTCAATGCCTTCGGATTCGGCGGAGTCAACGCCGTCAGCGTGATCGGGGTGGACCGATGACCATGAACCCCGACCGGGTGACCGTCACCGCACACGCCCTCCATGTGCCCGATCCGATCGGCGGCTTCGCGGCGACCGCGGCGGGGGACCTCTTCTCCTCCGTGGCCCCGGAACCGGCCTGCGGCCCGGACCAGGCGCACACCGTACTGGGCCGCAAGGGGCTGCTGTTCAAGGAGGACGCGACCCGGCTGGCGCTGTGCGCCGTCCACCGTGCCTTCGCACTGCCCCCGGGCAAGCTCACCGAACCGCTCCCCGGAGCGGAACACACCGCCGTCGTCGTCAGCTCCAACGTCGGCAACGCCCGCACCGTCCGCGACATCGTGGCCGAGATGCGGGCCGGCTCCGCCCACGACGTCAGCCCGCTGAACGGTCCCAGCGCCTCCAGCAATGTGATCGCCAGCACCCTCGCCATCCGCTACGGCTTCACCGGGCCCAATCTGATGGTGTGCTCCGGCGCCACCTCCGGTCTGGACGCCGTCCGGCTGGGCGCCCTGCTGCTGCGCGGCGAACGCGCCCGCCGGGTCGTGGTGGTCGGGGTCGAACCCGACGACGAGGTGGCCCGCGGGCTGGCCGCCCTACGCCCCGCCGCACCCGGCACCACGCTGCCGGTCCCGCTCCGGGCGGCCGCCGCCTGCGTCGTACTGGAGCTGGGCGGGAGCGGACCGCTCCTGGGCGATGTGCGCCGGCACACCCGTCCGGACGACATCGCCGAGGCCCTCGAGCCGCCCGCGCTGCGGCTCACCGCTCCCGGGGCCCCGGGAGCCGGTGGCGGCATCGACCTCACCGCGCATCTGGGCGAGGTCTACGGTGCCCTCGGCGTGGTCCAACTGGCCGTGGCCGCCGCCTGGCTGGGCTCCGGGCAGCCGTCCGGACCGGGCGGGGCGCTGATCACCTGCGGTGACGGCGAGGACGGCTACGCCTCGGTGCGGCTCGACCCGGCGGTCGTCCCCGCCCTCGCGGGAGGCGGGTGACATGACCGAGCCGAACGGGGCGCGCCCGGGACCCCCGCCCGTCTGGTGGACACCGGTGGCCGAGGCCGAGGCCGAGGTCCGCGGGGCGCGGGAGCGGCTGGCCGTGCTGGGGACGCCGTCCCCGGCACCGCACCCCGGCCCGCCCGTGGTGGCCCTGGTACATGGTCTCGAAGGCGGGTGGGCCGGATGGCAGCCGCTGGCCGGAGAGCTGGCGGGCCGCTGCCGGACCTACGCGCTCGACCTGCCGTGGCGCGCGGGCAACCGCTACCGCTGGCGGCACCACGGCACCCCCGCGCACTGGTTGCGCGAGGCGCTGGCCCTGGTCCCCGAGCCCGTGGACATCCTGATCGGCCACTCCTTCGGCGCCAACGCCGTCCTGGAGCACCTGGCCGACCGGGACGGCGCGCCCCAGCCGCGCGCCGCGGTGCTCCTCGCCCCGTTCTTCCGCCCCGAATCCCTCCGGGTGGACTGGCCCCTGCACGACGCGGCGCTGGCGGGCTTCCGGCAGATCATCGCCGACGGCGTACGCGTCGGACTGGGGAGGCGGGCCCAGGAGCTCGACCCCGAGGTGCTCGCCGCCATGGCAGACACCACCGTGGAGCGGATCGGCCCGGTCGGATTCCTCACCCTGTTCCTCCAGTTCACCGGCACCACCGAACTGGACCTGGGCGCCGTCACCGTGCCCACCCTCGTCCTGGCCGGACACGGTGACCCCTCGCTGTCCGATGCCCGCGCGGCGGCCCTGGCCGCCGCGATGCCCGCGGCGACGGTCCGCAGACGCCCCGGCTACACCCACTTCTGCCATGCGGAGCAGCCCGGGGACGTCGGCGCGGACATCACCGGCTTCCTGGACTTTCCTCACCGCCCTCCCGGCGGCCACCTCCCTCGCCACCACCCTTCTCACCACAAAGGAATGACCATGACGGAGCTGCTGGACGGCACCCTCACCACCCCCGTGGGCAGGCCCCGCTACGAGGGCGCCAACATCCGCACCTGGATCGGCTTCAAGCACTTCATGTATCTGACGGAGGAGGCGGTCCTCCAGTACTTCCGCGAGCGCGGGGCGGGCGCGGAGACGCTGTACCACACCTACGGCCTCGGCCTGGAGATCGTCGACCACTCGGTCAGCCTGCCCGCCACGCTCGGCATCGACGACGAGGTCACCGCCATCGTGGAGCCGGGCAAGCCCAAGCCCGGCCACGGCGCCCCGTTCAAGCTCCGGCTGACCGTCGAGCGGGACGGCGAGACCGTCACCGTCCTCACCGGCAAGGTCCGGGTCGCCCTGGTCGTCCTGAAGGACGCCCCGGCCGACATCCAGCCCGTCCCCGCGCATCTGGAGCCCTACACCGTTCCCGAGGTGGCCGCCCTCGCCGACGCCGCGGACCAGGAGCCGCGGACCGTCTCCGACAGCGAGCTGTCCGCCGTTCTCACCCCGGCCGGCTCAGGCGCCTTCCTGTGGTCCTGGCGGATCCCGTACTTCTACTGCCACTTCTCCGACCGGCTCCAGCACTCCGGCTACGTCCGGGCCTTGGAGGAGGTCGTGGACCGCTTCCTGGAGGAGCGCGGCATCTCCATCCGCACCATGCTGGTCGAGCGCGGCTGGATCCCCGTGGTGTCCCGCGCCCGGGTGCACATGCTCGCCGACGCCCTCATGGAAGAGACCCTGCACACCGTGTTCACCGTCCAGGAGATTCTCAAGGACGTGATGTACACCGCCACCTTCGACACCTATGTCCACCGCGACGGACGGCTGGTGCACACCGCCACCGGGAGCATCATGCACGGCTACGCCGTCAGCCGCGGCGAACTGGCGGGCAGCCTCGCCGAGTTCGACGACACCACCCGCGCCGCGCTGCTGGGGGACGCCCGATGAAGCGACGGCCCCGCCTCTACTTCAACCTGCGTTCCCCGTTCAGTTGGATGGGGCTCAAGCGGCTGGAGGAGCGCTTCCCGCAGGCCCCCGAGGTCATCGAGTACTACCCGTACTGGGACCCGGACGAGAAGACCCGGGCCGCGCTGGAGGAGCGTGACTCCGGCTTCCACTACACCCAGATGAGCAAGGCCAAGCACCTGTACATCCTCCAGGACACCAAGCGGCTCTCCACCCGCTACGGATACACCATGTCCTGGCCGGTGGACGTCGACCCGTGGTGGGAGCTGCCGCATCTGGCCTGGCTCAAGGCGCGCCACCTCGGCCGTGAGCGTGACTTCTACGCGGCGGTGTCCGCGGCCCGCTGGGAGCGCGGCGAGAACATCTGCGACACCGAGGTGCTGCACCGGGTGGCCGAGGCGGCCGGGTTCGACGGCGACGAGATGGTGGCCGCCGCCCACGACCCCGCACTGCGTGCCGAAGGCGTGGACGCCCTCGCCGCCGCCTACGACGACGATGTGTTCGGCATCCCGTACTTCAAGGTCGGACGCCACCGCTTCTGGGGCCTGGACCGGGTCGACGGCTTTCTCGACGAGCTGATCCCGGCGCTGCGGAAGGCCGGTGTGGACGTGGCCGAGCCGGTGCCCGAAGCCATCGACGACCCGCTGCCGGCCGCACTGCTGGAGCGGGTCGGCGCCTACGACTCCGACTCGGCCGGCGGCTGCGGCTGAGGCCAGGAGAGATCCCATGCTCATGAACCCCCTCAACGCGGCCGTCGCCCCGCGCGGCCGCACCGTACTGCTCAGCAGCGTGTCCTCGGATTCCCACACCTGGAACCTCGTCTTCCTCCAGTTGCTGCTGGAGGAGATGGGCCACCGCGTCATCAACCTCGGTGCGTGTGTGCCGGACGAACTGCTGGTGCGGGAATGCTCCGCGATCCGTCCCGACCTGGTGGTGATCAGCACGGTCAACGGTCATGGGCAGGTGGACGGCGCGCGGCTGATCGGCAAGCTCCGATCCGAGCCGCGGACCCGGGACACCCCGGTGGTGATCGGCGGAAAGCTGGGCATCACCGGGGGCGCCGAGGCGGACGGCATGGCGCGGCGGCTCGTCTCGGCGGGCTTCAGCGCCGTGTTCCAGGACGACGCGGAACCGGCCGAGATCGGCCGGTTCCTGGCCTCCCTGGACCACCCCGCACCCCGCCATCCCGTCGCCGCCTCATGAGCACATCCGGCTCCTTCGCCGGGCTGGCCGCCCGCCGGCGCGCCGCCGGGCTGCTGGTCCAGCCGCGAATGGGCTTCAGCGACCCACGATGGATGCGCGCGGGGCTGGCGGCCGTCCGGCGGGCGCGGGCGGCCACCGTCGGCACCCTCACCCTGGACAGCTATACGCGGGTCAAGGACTACGACACGGCCGAGCGCGCCCTGGCCGATGGCTATCCGCTCAACGGCTATCCGCTGGTCACCCACGGCCCGGACACCACCCGTGCCGTCCTCGACGGCATCCAGGGCCCCGGCTTCCCGGTCCAGGTCAGACATGGGTCGCCGCTGCCGGACGACATCATCGCCGCGCTCGTCACGGCCGGGCTGGACGCCACCGAGGGCGGGCCCGTCTCGTACTGCCTGCCCTACAGCCGGGTCCCGCTGCGGGAGGCCACCGCGAGCTGGGCACGCTCCTGCGAGCGGTTCGCGGAGCTGCGGGACCGGGGCGTCGAGCCCCACCTGGAGAGCTTCGGCGGGTGCATGATGGGCCAGATGTGCCCGCCCGGACTGCTCATCGCCATCACCGTGCTCGAAGGGCTCTTCTTCCACCGGCACGGGCTGCGCAGCATCTCGCTCAGCTACGCCCAGCAGACCGACGCCCGGCAGGACGAGGAGGCGGTGGCCGCGCTGCGGTCGCTGGCCACCGCGTTCCTGCCGGACGACACCGACTGGCACATCGTGGTGTACACCTACATGGGCAAGTACCCGCGTACCCACGGCGGTGCCCTCCTCGTGCTGCGCGCGGCCGCCGAACTCGCCGTGCGCACGGGTGCCACCCGGCTCATCGTCAAGACACCGGCCGAGTCGTACCGCATCCCCACCATCGAGGAGAACGTCGAGGCGCTGGAGTTCGCGGGCGCCGCCGCGGCGGCCGAAGCCACCAGGACACCCCCGGACCCCGCCCGGGTCCCGGACACCGGTATCGCCGCCGAGGCCAGGCAGCTCATCGAGGCCGTGCTCGACCTCCACCCGGACGTCGGACAGGCCCTGGTGCGCGCCTTCGCCAAGGGCTATCTCGATGTGCCGTACTGTCTGCACTCCGACAACCACGGACGTGCCCGCGGCTACATCGACGAGGCGGGGCGGCTGCGCTGGGCATCCGTCGGCTCGATGCCCATCCGGGGCATCACCGGCGGAACACGCGAACACACCGTCGGCAGCTCGGAGTTGCTGTCGGCGCTGTCATACGTCGAACGCACACACGATCTGCTGGCCCTGCGGAGCCAGGACACGAGGACAAGCGATGCACTGGACGCTGGAACGACTGCTGCCGACCTTCGACAAGCGTGAACACCACAGCCGCCGGATCGACGCCCCGCCGGAGCGGGTCTGGCGGGAACTCATGGACCTGCGGGTCGGCGAACTCGCCATCACCCTCGGCCTGATGCGGGTGCGTGGCGGCCCCAAGACCTGGGTGAACGGTGTCGACACCGGCGCCCACGAAGGCATGGACCTGCGGGTCCTGGACTCGATGGCACCCCGGGAGATGGCCGCCGACCCGCCCCATGAGGTGGTGCTCGGCGACATCGCCCGCTACACCGCGCTGCGCCCCGCCCGCCCGGACGTCGAACGCGGCGATCCGGAGGCGTTCGCACACTTCGACGAGGCGGGCTGGTCCAAGGTGGTGATGAATTTCCGCCTCATCCCCGAGGGCGACGGCACGTGGCTGTCCACCGAGACCCGGGTCCTGAACACCGACCCCGCCACCCGCCGCGCCTTCACCCTGTACTGGGGCTTCATGCGGGCGGGCAGCGGCATGATCCGCCATGACCTGCTGCGGGCCATCGCGAAGAAGGTGGCCACCACCACGGGCTAGGAAGGCCCGTCCGCCACGACCACGCAGGCGCTGAGATGCCAGGTCTCGTCCTCCTTCGCGGACAGCTCCAGATCCACCTCGCGTCCGGAGGATCCGCCGTCCAGCGGGATCCGGAGCCAGGTGAACTCCCGGCCGTCGAGCTGCTCGCTGCGGGCCCTCTCGATCCCGTCCACCCGGACGATCAGCGACCTGTTGAAGGTGTTGGGGTCGCCGGTGAGCAGATGCGCGGTGCAGCGTCCGGCGGGCAGCTTCAGCCGCAGCACGGCCGGAGCGCTGTCGCGCACGTAATCCCGGCGGACGACATCGAAGAGTCCGGTGTCCGTGGCGCCGGGCGTGTTGCCGACCCAGCCGAAGCCGGCGCCCTCGTGCCAGCCGCTCGACGGTGAGAGCCGGGTGTAGTCCTTCAGCAGCGGCGCCGAGCCGGGCCCGGCGTCCAGCGCGTGTACGCAGCGCGCGGCGGGTGGCACGACGACGGCCTTGGCCAGGCTGCGCAGCGAGGAGTCGAGCACCGGCACCGCGCCCGACCTCGGGCGCGCGTGCAGGGTGGCGAGCGCGGGCGCCGGCGGCGGCAGGACGGGCATCCTCACCGTCTCGCCCTCCCGCGAGGCCACGTAGGCGGCCACCTCCTCCGACCGCCAGCCCTCGGGCACATCCAGTGTGGTCACCGTGCGCAGCCCGGAGCCCGTCGCGTTGAGGACCTGCACCGGAAGCTCGTTGCGCTCCCCGCCGAGGAGCACGGTGTCGGCCGGGGCGACGATCGCCTGGAGCCAGGCGCGACGCTCGTCGCGGATCCGGCTCAGATCGAACCAGTAGGCCACCAGGGTGTCCCGCCACTTGGCGGCCTCGGCGACCTGCTCCCCGAACCGGCGGTGCACCTCGGCGAACCGGCGGCGGTCGACCCGGCGGCGCAGCCCCTCCCAGCCGGTGCGCATGTCCGCCACCCGCGCCGCGCCGGAGAAGTGCGTGTCGTAGATGTGCTGGATCACGGTCGTGCCGCTGTCCAGTCGGTGGGTGTACGGGACATGGTGGAGGAAGAGGAGCAGTTCCTCGGGGCAGCGCTCCAGCGACTCGTAGGTGTCCCGTGTCGCCGCCGCGTACAGCTCGGTGAAGCCGTCGCCGGTGGCGGCGGTGCGGTCGTAGCCGATGCCCGCGCGGTCCGACTTGTGGAACTGGGTGGTCGTCGTCGGGCTGGGGTCGAAGTGCCCGGTCACCGAGCCGTCCGGCGGATGGGTGAGATATCCCGTGCCCAGCGGCGAGGTGTAGTCCTCATAGGTGTGCCAGGAGTCCAGGAGCAGGGCGGAGACCGTCTCGATGACATGCGGGTCGTTGCCGAAGGTCATCCGGGTCCACTCGGCGGCCAGGTCCTGCGCGGACAGGTCCGGGTTCCAGGCCAGCCGCCCGTAGCCATGGGTGTTGGCGGCGGCCAGATGTGAGCCGGTCCAGTTCCTGGCATCGCCGAAGTTCATCACCCCGGCGAATCCGAAGTGGGTGGAGGAGTGCACCCGGCCGGTCACGACACGGGCCACGGTGCTGCCCTCGCCGGCCTTGAGCGTGTCGAAGTCCAGGACCTCCTTCCACTGCGGGACCAGATAGCACAGATGGGTGGCGTGGCCCGTGTACTCCTGTGTCACCTGGAGTTCGATCATCGAGTTGGTACGCGGCAGCGAACCGAAGAGCGGGTGGGCGGGCTCGCGGACCTGGAAGTCGATGGGCCCGTTCTTGATCTGCACCACGGTGTTGTCCGCGAACTTCCCGTCCAGCGGCGTGAAGTCGAGATAAGCCTGCCGGTCCCACTTCTCGTCGGTGTCGTGCACGAACGCCCGCCACATCACGATCCCGCCGTACGGTCTCAGCGCGCCCGCCAGCAGATTGGCCCCGTCGGCGTGGGTGCGTCCGTAGTCCAGCGGCCCGGGGCGGCCCTCGGAGTTGGCCTTCACCAGGAAGCCGCCGAAGTCCTCGATCTTGCCGTAGATCTCCTCGGCCTTCTTCGTCCACCAGTCGCGCACCCCGGGGTCGAAGGGGTCGGCGGTGTTCAGCCCGCCCAGGTCGATGGGGGCGGCGAAGTTCGCCGTGACGTACAGCGCCACGCCGTAGCGGCGCAGTACCCCGGCGAGCGCGGCCAGTTTGGTCAGGAAGGGCTCGGCGAGGTAGTCCGCCGGGGTGTTGACGTTGTTGATCACGGCGCCGTTGATGCCGAGCGAGGCCAGGACCCGTGCGTAGTCCGTGTACCGGGCGTCGAGTCGCGGCAGCTTCTCCCAGTCGAAGAAGGACCGGCCCGCATAGCCGCGTTCGATCGAACCGTCGTCGTTGTCCCAGTGGTCGGCCATGCGCAGCGGGGCTGCCGGGCGCTCGGTGAGGTCGACGTGCTCCAGCGGCCGTCGGGTCTGCACGAGCCGCAGCAGGTGGAACGCGCCGTAGAGCACACCGCGGTCGGCGTGGGCCGCCACCACGGTGAAGTCCCCGCCGCGCCGGGTGACCCGGCGGACGACATAGCCCTCGTCTCCGAGCTCGGCCAGGTCGGCCGCGGGGACGAGCTCCCGGATCAGGGCGGAACTCCCCGGGGTGCCCACCACCAGTGCCGCGTGCGAGGGAGAGCTGGTGCGTGGCGCCACGCGGGTGCCGAGCAGCCCGGTGAGCCCGCGGACCAACTCCTCCACCGCCGACTGCTGGAGCGGGCCGCCGCCCTGCCATACCAGGGTGCCCAACGCGGCCCGGTAGCCCGCCAGTTGACCGGGATCCGCCACCCGTCCGTAGCGCAGCCACAGGTCGTATCCGTCCTCGGCGGGTAACGTGGCCGCGGGCGGTTCGGCGGCGTGGAGCGGCTGTGCCGACGCCGGGACGGAGAGACCGAGCGCACCGGCTGTGCTTCCCAGAGCGGCCGCGGACAGAAGGCTGCGGCGCCGTATTCCTGAGCTCATGCGTCTCACTTCCGTTGAAGAACGAACAGTGCACATCCAGACCAGGACCGAGCTCCGCAACCGTCACACTCATCACGACATGTGTCAACACAACGAACCACAAGGGAACATGACGCCCTTGTCACCCATCAAAATCCAACAAACCTGAGCCTGGGTCAGAGCGCGTCCGCCGCGCCGGCGAGCGCCGCCGCATGGTGGTGGAAGGCGCGGCGGACCGCCGGGAAGCGGCGGGGCTCGCGGCTGAGGTGGACGCGGTTGGTGAGCAGGACGTAGTAGCGGCCTTCCGCGCCGTCCGCCCCCGGCTCCACCCACAGGCTCGTCCCCGTGAAGCCCGTGTGGCCGTACGAGGACGGGCCCATCGCCGTACCGACCGGCGAGCCCACCGCGTCCCGCCCCTGCCAGCCGAGGCAGCGGCGCAGCGGGAGGCCCTCCGTGTGGCAGGCGGTCATCCGGGCGAAACCGGGCGCGCTCAGCAGACCGTCGCCGCCCGCCGCGAGCGCCCGGCCCAGCCGGTCCACATCGGACAGCGACGCGAACAGTCCGGCGTGGCCGCAGACTCCGCCGAGCACCACCGCGTTCTCGTCATGCACCTGGCCGGTCACCAGACGGCCGCGCCAGGTGCACAGCTCCGTGGAGACCGCGCGCTCGCGGGCCGCGGGTCCCGGCGCGAACACCGTCTCGCGCATCCCGAGCGGCTCGCACACCTGCTGTGCCACCAGCTCGTCCAGGCCGGTGGCGGTGGCCCGTTCGAGGATCAGGCCGAGCAGGATGAAGCCCGCGGAGGAGTACTCCACCACCGTGCCCGGCGCCCCGCGCAGCGGCAGCTCGCGGAGGGCGGCCAGCAGCCCGTCCCGGTCGGAGTGCGCACGCCACAGTGGGGTGCCACCGGGCAGTCCGGAGGTGTGGGCGAGCAACTGGGCGAGGGTGATGTCGGCCTTGCCTGGCACGTGGCGGTACTCCGGCAGATACGCGCCGACCGCCTCGTCGAGGCGCAGCGCTCCCGCCTCCGCCAGCCGCAGGGCGGCCAGGCCCACGATCGGCTTCGTCACCGAGGCCAGGTCCCACAGCTCGGTGCCGTTCAGCTCCGCACCGCCCCAACTGCGGGTGCCCAGATGCCCATGGACCGTCCGCCCGGCCGCGGTGCCGACCGACCAGGCGGCCGCGGAGTAGATCCCGGTCCGGCGGCCGGCTGCCAGGAGCCCTTTCAGCGGCGCCGGTTCGTCCGCCGGGCGCGGTCCGGCCCTTCCCGTCCGCTCCGCCCCCGGGGTGGCCCGACCGTCCGCGGCCCCGCTCACTCCCGCCCCCGTACGATCCCCAGCGTCCCCGCGCCGCCGCGCAGCGCCGCCGACACCGCCCCGGCGGCGGCGCGCACCATCGGCCCCAGCATCGCCACGCTGCCCTCGTCCAGCGTGAACGTCAGCCCGACGATGCCGACCGCGCCGGCGACCTGGCCGCCGGGCCCCAGCACCGGGGCCGCGATGGCGCGGACGTCCTGCTCCGCGTATTCGTCGTCGACCGCGTAGCCCTGTTCGCGCACGGCGGGCAGCGCCGCGAGCACGGCCGCCGGGTCGGTCGCCGTCCGTGGCGTGCGGGCCGGGAGGGGCGCGCTGCCCAGAAGCTCCGCCGCCGTCGGCGACGGAAGGGCCGACAGCATCGCCCATCCCACCGCCGAGCAGTACAGCGGGACTTCGCCGCCCGCGGCCGGCGCCATGTGGTACGTGGACGACGGCTCCGAGTGCGTCACATGCACCGCCATGGCCCCGTCCCGTACCGAGAAGTGGGCCAGATGGCCGGTGCGCCGCCGCAGGTCGTCCAGGACCGGGCGGGCCAGCCGCAGCTCGCGGCTGGAGGCCAGCGTCGTGGCGGCGAGCCCGAGCAGACGCGGTCCGGCCTGGTAGTTGCCGCCGGGGCCCGGGACCGCGTACCCGGCGTCGGCGAAGGTCTGGAGCAGACGGTGGACGGTCGGCTTCGGCAGCCCCGTGCGGGCGGCGAGGTCGGCCAGGCGGTGCGGGGCATCGGGCTGGACCAGCGCGTCCAGCACCTCGAGTGCCTTGTCCACGGGGCCCTTTGCGGTGGTACGCGGATCCTCGCGGTGGCTCGTGGGGGTATTGACCGGCTTCGGCATGTCACTCAGCTTAACCCATCGTCGTTCCACTATCCGGAACGAATGGACGATTCAACGGAACGTCTCCTGCCGGTGCGGGCGAGCCCCCGCGCCACTACGGGCGAGCCCCCACTCGCTCATCCCGTCAGGTCCCCGTCCCGCTCGTTGGCCGCGGCGTAGTACCGGAGCTTCTCCTCGTCCACGCTCACGCCCAGCCCCGGTCCCGTGGGCACCCTCAGCCGGCCGTTCTCCAGGTGCAGCGGCTCGATGATGTCGTCGGCGTGCAGGTAGTACATGCTGTCGATGGCGCGCGAGAGCACGGGCGTACTGGAGACGACGGCCAGATGCGCCGCCGTGGCGATGCCGAGTTCGCCTCCGCTGTGCAGGTTCATGCCCAGGCCGAAGGTCTCGCAGTGCGCGGCCAGCGCCTTGGTCGCCGCGATACCGCCCCACTTGTAGACGTCACCGTGGATGACATCGACGGCGTTCAGCCGCATCGCGGGGGCGAACTCCTCGAAGCGGACGACACACATATTGGTGCACAGCGGGATGCGCACCTTCGACTTCACCTGGCTCATGCCCTCGATGCCGACGCACGGGTCCTCCAGATACTCCAGATCGAGCTCCTCCAGGGCTATCCCGGCGCGTATCGAGTCGGGGACCGGCCAGGCCGCGTTCGGGTCGACGCGCAGATTCACTTCGGGCAGCGCCTCGCGCACCGCGCGCAGGATGGCGACATCACCCGCGCAGTCCTTCGTGCCCTTGAGCTTGACGGCCTCGAAGCCGCCCTCCGCCACGACCCGCACCGCGTGCTCCGCCATCGCCCTGGGCATGCCCGCGCCGTCCGCGCCCGGCGCGTCGGCGCGGGTGATGAGCGCGGTGATCGGGACCTCGTCGCGGACGGCACCGCCCAGCAGCTCGGTGACGGACTGATCGGTGGCCTTGCCCATCGCGTCCCAGCAGGCGACATCGAGCGCGGCGATCGCCGCGTAGCCGAGATAGCCGTAGAAGAACGGCACCATGTGCTGCTTACGGTGAAAGCTCTCCAGCGCGAACGGGCTGGTCCCGATCAGATCCGGGGCCATCGACCGGACGATCGCGGCGACCGGCGCGCCCCACATCGTCTCGCCCCAGCCCTCGACACCCTCATCGGTGCGAATGCGTACCACGGTGCGCGTCTCGCCCGTCTTGGTCTCGAACGAGCTGGTGAAGGGGTTGACGAGGGGGAGGTTGACCACCCATACGTCGACGTCAGTGATCTTCATTGCTGCTCCTCGCATCATCGGGGTGACCGGCTCGCCGCGTCGAAGGCATGGACGGCCCGGGCCAGTCCGCGCGCCCGGTCCTCCAGCAGCCGGTCGCCCCGGGCGGCGTCGGCGTCGCAGGCGTCGTCCGTGGAGCCGCCGACCCGCTCCCATTCCCCATGGCGCTCCACCATCAGGCCCGGGTAGGGCGGGGTGTCGAACAGGGGCGGCGGTTCGATCGGCGCGCGGGCGGGCACGGGGGTGCGCACCAGGTCCGGGCGGGCAGCCAGCATGAGTGACGTCTCGAACCATCCGGCATGCCCCGGGGTGACATCCGGCCGCCCCGCCCCGTCCTCACCCGCGGTGAGCGTCCAGTACGAGCAGGCGGCGACCGTCACCGGGGAACGCAGCGCGAACCGCTTCACCGCCAGCCGCATGATCTCGTCGTTGCCGCCATGGCCGTTCACGACCATGATGCGGCGGTATCCGCTGGTCACGAGCGAGTCGAGGATGTCATCCAGGACCGCGCCCAAGGTCGCCGCGGAGAGCGAGACGGCCGCCGCGAACAAGTGGTGCGGACTGTGCCCGAACGGCAGCGCCGGCAGCCGCACCACGCCGGGCCCGTCCTCCCGGGCGAGCATGTCCAGCGCGCGGTCCACCACCTCCTCGACCAGGAGGGTGTCGGTGCCCATCGGAAGGTGCGAGGCGTGCTGCTCCTGCGAACCGATGGGCAGCAGAGCGATGCCCTCCTCGCCGGCCCGGCGCACCTCGCGCCAGGTGAGTTCGGTCAGTCTCGATTGGCTCACGGTGCTACCTCTCCGAAACGGGGCCATGGCAGAGTCGGCGCATGGCCCACAAACGTTCTCCGTTGCGACTGGTCCCCGAGGCCGCGCCGCAACCGGCCGCTCCCCAGGCGCCGCGGCGGCTTGGGGCCGTCGAGCTGGTCCCCGGTCGGGTCAGGGCGGCCGTACTGTCCACGGCGGGCCGGATACTGGACCGCACCGAATCGTCGTACGACGCGGCCACCGCCACCCCCGAGGACATTGACACGGCGCTGGCCGGGGCCGCCGGGGTCTTCCACGGCCATGAACTCCAGGGGATCGGGGTGGCCGCCGCCGGGCTCGTCGACCCCGTCACGGGCCTGATCATGGAGGTGAACGACGCCCCCGGACTGCACGGCTACCCCGTCACCGAGCGGCTCGGCGCGCTCACCGGGGCGAGCGTGCGGGTGGAGCATCGGGCGCGACTTCAGGTGCTCGGCGACCGCTGGTTCGGCGCCGGCCGTGGACGGCGCACCTTCGCCTCGGTCTCCACGGGCGAGGTACTCGGCGTGGGCATCCTCTACGACGGCGAGGTGATGGCCCCGCCCGGCGGGCGCAGCGGCGCCCATATGACCGTGTCGGCCAGCGGCGAGCGGTGCACCTGCGGCAACCGCGGCTGCTGGAAGACCGTGGCCACCACCGGCTGGCTCCGGGCCCGGGCCCGCGCCATGGGGCTCGGCGGCGAGACGTCCCTGGAGGCACTGGTGCACCGCGGGGACGCGCTCGCCGGGCAGGTGGTGGAGGAGTACGCGCGAAACCTCGCGCTGGGGCTGGTGAACGTGCAGCAGCTCTTCGCACCCGGCCTCTTCATCCTGCACGGCGAGGCGCGCGAGGGCGGAGAGCGGTTTCGCACCGTGGTGGAGGAGCGGCTGCGGGACGCCGTCGCCTTCTCGGGCGCCGAGCAGCCGCGGGTGCTCGTCGGCACGGCCGCCGTCGACGACGTGGCGCTGCTCGGCGGCGCCGGTCTCGTCGTCTCGCACCTGTAGCGCGCGGGCGGTCATCGGCTCTCGTCGCCCGTCAGGGACCCGCGGTCCGCGGCGCTCGTCCAGGACCCGCGCTCCGCGGCACGGCGGCCCCTGCGCGGGTCCAGGACCGGCACCGCGTCGAGCAGTTGCCGCGTATAGGGGTGCCGGGGGGTGCGCAGCACCGCGGCCGTCGCGCCCACCTCGACCAGCCGCCCCCGGCGCATCACCGCGACCCGGTCGGCCACCTGCCGTACGACGGCGAGGTTGTGCGAGACGAACACATAGGTGAGGCCCAGCCGCCCCTGGAGATCCGCCAGCAGGTCGAGGACGGTGGCCTGCACGGAGACATCCAGTGCGCTGGTGGGCTCGTCGAGCACCAGCAGACGGGGCCGGAGCGCCAGGGCCCGTGCGATCGAGACGCGCTGGCGCTGGCCGCCGGAGAACTCGTGCGGATAGCGGTCCTGGATACCCGCGTCCAGGCCCACGGCCTCCAGGAGTTCCCCGACCCGTTCCCTGGTGCGGGCCCGGGCACGCCGCCCGCGGGCCTGCGGATCGTGGGTGACCAGCGGTTCGGCGACGATGTCGGTGATGCGCATGCGCGGGTTCATGCTGGCGTACGGGTCCTGGAGGACGACCTGCATCTGGCGGCGGACGGCACGCAGCCCGGCGGGGGAGAGGGCGGTGAGGTCCTGTCCGTCGAAGCGCACGCTTCCGGCGGTGGGTTCGACGAGCCTCAGCAGCAGCCGGGTGAGGGTGGTCTTGCCGCAGCCGGACTCGCCGACCAGGGCCAGGGTCTCCCCTTCGTGGACCTCGAGCGAGACGTCGTCGACAGCCACGTTCACCGTCCTGGTGCCGAACTCCTTGCGCAGCCCGACGAGTTCCAGGAGCACCTTTCCGGCCGGGGGCGCGGGCGCAGCGGCTTCGGTGGTCATACCGCCTCCAATCGCGGGGTGGCGGCGAGCAGTTTGCGGGTGTAGTCGTCGGCCGGACGGTCGAAGACATCGAGGACGTCGCCGGTCTCGACGACCTTGCCCTGGTTCATGACCGCGACGCGGTCGGCGGTCTCCGCCACGACCGCGAGGTCATGGGTGATCAGCACGACCGCCATGCCGTGCTTGTCCTGGAGGGTGACGAGCAGGTCGAGGATCTGGCTCTGCACGGTGACGTCCAGGGCGGTGGTCGGCTCGTCGGCGATGAGCAGGCGGGGCCGTCCCACCAGCGCCGTCGCGATCATCACGCGCTGCCGCAGCCCCCCGGAGAGTTCATGCGGATACTGCCGGTAGCGCAGGGCCGGGTCGGGTATGCCGACCTCGTCCAGCGCGTCCAGCGCGGCGTCCCTGGCCTCGGCGCGGGACATCCCGGTGTGGTGCCTGAGCACCTCGGCCACCTGCGCGCCGACGCGCTGGAGCGGATCGAGGCAGGTCATCGGGTCCTGGAAGACCATGGCGATGTCGCGGCCCCGGATCCGGCCGAGTTCCCTCTCGGAGAGCGCCAGCAGATCACGTCCGTCGAAGAGGATCTCGCCGCTCGCGTAGACACACGGAGGGCTCGGGTTCAGCCGCGGGACGGACAGCGCGGTGGCGGTCTTCCCGCTGCCCGACTCGCCCACGACGGCGAGCGTCTCACCGGCCCGGACGTGGAGGGAGACGTCCCGGACGGCGTGCACGACGGAGGTCTCGAGCCTGAAGTCGACGCTGAGGCCGTTGATTTCCAGCAGCGGCCGCTCGTGCGCCGGCCGCTGGGACGGATCGGTTGTCGGTCGGTCGATGCTCATCGGCGGTAAGCCTTCGGGTCCGCGACGTCCCGCAGGGCGTCGCCGGTGATGTTGATGGCCACAGAGGTCAGCATCAGCGCGATGCCGGGGAATACGGCGACCCACCAGGAGGTGCCCAGATAGAGCTGGCCGTCGGAGAGCATGGCACCCCAGGTGACCGTCTCCTTGGGCACTCCCAGGCCCAGATAGCTCAGGGAAGCCTCGGCCACGATCGCGGCGGCGACGTGCAGCGTTCCGATGGTGGCCAGCGGCGCCATCACATTGGGCAGCAGATGACGGCGCATGATGGTGATGTCGGTGACGCCGATCGCCCGGGCCTCGGTGATGAAGTCGCGGGTGCGCAGCGACATCACCTCGGACCGCACGACGCGGGCGTAGGACACCCAGCCGGTGAAGCCGAGGACCAGGATCACGTACCACAGACCCGAGCCGAGGAAACCGACGATGGCCAGGGCCAGGAGCAGTGCGGGGAAGGCGAGCTGGACGTCGGCGAGCCGCATGAGCACCCGGTCCGCCCAGCCGCCGAAGTAGCCGGAGGCCAGCCCCACGACGGTGCCGATGACACCGGCGAGCAGGGCGGCCCCCGCGCCGACGAGCAGCGAGACCCGGGCGCCGTAGATGACGCGCGAGAGCATGTCGCGGCCCAGTTGGTCGGTGCCGAGGAGATGGGCGCCGCTGCCGCCGTCCTGCCAGGCGGGCGGCCGCAGCCGCAGGAGGAGGTTCTGCGCGTTGGGGTCGTAGGGGGCGACGAGCGGGGCGAACAGGGCGGCGACCAGCAGCACGGCGAGTACGGCGAGCGCCAGGACGGCCAGCTTGTTGCGCAGCAGCGTGCGCAGGACGACGGACCGGGAACCGCCGGCCGGTGCCGCCGCCGGGGAATGGCCGGTCGCGGCAGGTGAAATGAGGGTCATCGTGACGTCCTCACCCTCGGGTCGAGGAAGCTGTAGGAGAGGTCGACGAGCAGGTTCACCACGACGAAGGTGGCGGCGAAGAACAGGACCGTGGCCTGGACGAGCGGGAAGTCGCGGTTGGAGATCGCCTCGACGGTGAGCTGTCCGACTCCGGGCCAGGAGAAGACCCGTTCGGTGAGGATCGCCCCGCCGAGCAGGTTGCCCACTTCGAGACCGATGACGGTCACCACCGGCAGTGAGGCGTTGCGCAGCCCGTGCCGGAGCACCACCTTCAGCGGCCCGAAGCCCTTGGCGCGGGAACTGCGGATGTGGTCGGAGGACAGGACGTCGATCAGCGAGGAGCGCAGCAGCCGCGCGACGACGGCCACCGAGTAGACGGCGAGGGTGACGGCCGGCAGGACCAGGTTGGCGAAGGTGCCGTATCCGGAGGCGGGCAGGACGCGCAGCCAGACGGCGAAGACCAGGATGAGGAGGATGCCGACCCAGAACGGCGGGGTGGACTGGCCGAGCAGGACACCGGTCATCACGGTGTGGTCGGAGCGGCGGCCGCGGCGCATCGCGGCGAAGATGCCCGCCGGGATGGCGATGACGAGGGTCACCGCCAGGGCGGCGGCGGCCAGTTCGATCGTGGCGGGCAGCCGGTCGGCGAGGATCTCGCTGACGGGCCGGCCGTAGACCAGGGAGTCGCCGAGGTCGAGGCGGGGCAGTCCCCAGAGGTAGTCGAGGTACTGCGTGAACAGTGGCCGGTCCAGTCCGAGGGACGCGCGGAGCACGCTCTCCTGGTGGGCCGTGGCGTCGGGCGGCAGCAGGATCTTCACGGGGTCGCCGGAGAGCCGTACCAGGAAGAACGAGACGGTCGCCGTGCACAGCAGGACGAACAGCGCGGTGCCCATACGCCTGATGACGGTGCGCAGCAGCCGTCCCGTGTCCCGGTGGCGCGACGGAGTGTCCGCC
Source organism: Streptomyces niphimycinicus (assembly GCF_018883605.1). Classification (GTDB taxonomy): domain Bacteria; phylum Actinomycetota; class Actinomycetes; order Streptomycetales; family Streptomycetaceae; genus Streptomyces; species Streptomyces niphimycinicus. Next base: position 29,743 of record NZ_JAHLEM010000010.1, read on the forward strand.
GGGGTGGGTGGCTTGTCGAGGGTGAGGGCGCTCATCAGGAGACCTCCGCGCTCTCCATGGCGAGGACACCTGCGGAACCCGGCGTCCAGTGGGGGCGGTCGTTGCGAGCGAAGATGTTGTCGAGCTGGTAGAGGAAGACGAAGGGTGCTTCCCGGCGCATCAGCCGCTGAAGGTCGGAGAATGCCCGCTTGCGTTTCTCGGGGCTTTCGGAAAGCTCCTCGATGTCGATGAGGCGGTCGGCCTCCTTGGAGTGCCAGCGGCTCTGGCGCCGGTCGCTGCGTACGTTGGACTGGACGATGCTCTGGCCGTCCATCGTCCAGACGGTGCTGGCCGCCAGGTAGATCGGGCCGAGCGCGCCCCGGTTGTCAGAGGTGAGCCGGGCGGCGTAGGTGCCGGGGTCGAGCAGGTTGACCCGGGCCCGCACCCCTGCCCTGGCCAGCAGTCCCGACAGGGCCTCGGCGACGTTGGAGTCGACGTTGGACGCGGTGAGGGTCGTGGCGAAGCCATGCGGGTGGCCGGCCTCGGCGAGGAGGGTGCGCGCGGTCTCCAGGGAGCGGGTGAAGGGCTTGACCGTGGGATCGAAGCCGAAGGCGCCGCGCGGCACGAGGGCGGGTGTCTCGGTGGCCTTGCCGCCGAGCACGGCCTTGATCAGCAGGGGGACATCGATCGCGTGGTTGAGCGCCTGGCGCACGCGGCGGTCCTGGAGCGGGCCCCGTTCCAGGGTGTTCAGGGACAGATAGGACGTGCGGATCCCCGTGTAGCCGTCCAGCGTGACACCGGAGTAGCCGTCGAGCTGCTGAGCGGCGTCCGGGGTGAGTCCGGCGACGAGGTCCACCCCTCCGCTCTGGAGGGCGGCGAGGGAGGACGAGGCGTTGGGCGCGGGGCTGAAGACCAGGCCGTCGACGCTCGGCCGTCCGTTCCAGTGGCCGGCGTAGGCGCGCATGCGCAGCTCGTGGTCGCGCCGCCAGTTGACGAAGGTGAACGGGCCGGTGCCGACGGGGTGTTCGGCGAACGCGGCGTCGCCCGCCTGCGCGAGGTGGCGGGGCGGCAGGACCACTCCGCCGAACAGGGAGAGCTTGGCGGGCAGGATCGGGTCGTGCACGGTGGTGTGCACATCCACGGTGAGCCGGTCGACCACGGTGACGCCCTTGACGTAACGCAGTTCGACGATCGGTGACTTGGTGGCGGGGTCGAGCAGCCGCTCGATGCTGAACGCGACGGCCCGCGCGTCGCACGCCTCACCGTTGTGGAAGGTCACCCCCGGGCGGAGCGCGAAACGCCAGGTGCGCGCGCCGGTGGCCGTCCAGGAGACGGCGAGCCTGGGGTGCAACTGATTGTCGCGGCCCCGGGTGGTGAGCGTGTCGAACATGTTGATCAGCACGTTCATGGACACCATGTCGCCCTGCTTCTGCGGGTCCAGCGTCTTGGGGTCCCCGGGCTGGGAAACCCGCAGGACGTTGCCGGCCCCGTCCGCGGCGGCGTTCGTGCCGCACGCGCTCAGGAGCGCCGGAGCGCCGAGGGCCCCGAGCAGCAGACCACCGGTCCGCAGGACGCCGCGTCGGCTGGGACGGCCGTGGCCCGCCATGCGCCCCTGGTGACTTCGTTCCATTGAACAACACCTCCGTTCCGTCAGATGGAATGCGGTGGGGTTAAGTTAAGCGACGTGGCGAAGGCGGTCAACACCCGATCGGTGGGCCGGGAACGCTCGGCTCTTGGCGAATGTCGCAGGACGTGGTGCTGGCGCTGCTGGTCAAGGAACCTTCGCACGGGTACGACTTGCGCAGGCGGTTGGCGGCGGCGCTCGGACCGCTGGGTGAGACGCTGAACGCGGGTCGGATCTACGTCACGCTCACCCGGCTGGAGAAGGCCGGGCTGGTCGTCCGGGAGGGCGATGAGGTACCGCTGCGCGGCCCGCGGCGCAAGGTGTACGCGCTGACCGCGGCCGGGCAGGAGCGGGTGGCCGCGTGGCTGGCCGAGGAGGCCGGGCCCAGAGCGGATGCGGCGGAGTTCCACCTGAAGTTGGTGGCCGCCGCCGAGTCGGGTCTGGCCGATCCGCTCGCGCTCGTGGACGGACGGCGGCGGGAGCTGATGCGCAGTCTCGCCGAGGTCCAGCGTGCCGCTCTCGCTCATGACACGGATTCGGAGGCCGGGTTGCTCCTGGAGGGCGTCGGCCTCCGGTTGCAGGCCGATGTGCGCTGGCTTGCGGCGTGTGAGCGGACCTGGTCCGTGCGCGCCTCGCGTGGGGAGAAGGGCGGAAGGACCGAATGACGAGGAATGGGCTGCGGGTCAGGGGCCGGTCGCGGCGGAGGGGCGCGGACGGCAGTCCGGGCGCGGCGCCGGTCGGCCGCCAATCCGGTGCCGCGACCGCGCCGGTGCTGCGGACGGTCGGCCTGTCACGGGTGTACGGGGAGGACGAGAGCGTGGTGTGGGCCGTCGACGGGGTCGGCGAGCGGGCGCTGGCCCGGCTGCGGCGGCGCGCCGTCGGGTTCGTCTTCCAGTCCTACCACCTGATGGACGAGCTGACCGCGGCGGAGAACGTCGAACTGCCCGCACTGCTCGCCGGCGCCTCCCCACGCACCGCCCGCCGCCGTGCCACCGAACTCCTCGGCCAGGCCGGACTCGCCGGGCGGGCCCGGCATCTGCCCTCGGAGCTGTCCGGCGGGCAGCGGCAGCGGGTCGCCATCGCCCGTGCTCTGGTCAACAAGCCGCTGGTCGTCCTCGCCGTACCCGGATTGGCGGTGGGTGTCCCGACCGGGCTCGGCCTGTACTGGCTGTTCGGCAACACGGTCATGCCACCGGCGTCGTGGCTGCTCACCGCCGCACTCGTCATCCTGACGGCAGTCGGAGCACTGACCGCCCTGCCCGTGTGGATCCACACCCGCCGCCCCGCCGGGCACGCCCTCGACGCCGCACCCGTCTGACGGACCGTTCGCTCTGACGGACCGTTCGCCAAAGCCGCGAGGACCTCCCCCGGCATCGACACCATCGTCCCGGGCCCGACCCAGCCGCACCTGTACGTGACTCCCGTCGAGCAGCCCGATCAAGACAGCCGGAGGGAACGAAGAAGCGCGCGGTTTCATGGTCCTTCGGGTTGGGCCGTGGGCAGACCCACGCGTCGGGGTCAGACGTCGTGCCGTCGCGCGATGTCCCGGGCCGTGCGGGCGCCCTTCTCCGCCGTGTCGGTGAGGGCTCCGGCGGCGTCGATGGCCGCGGCGCGGAGGGCCGCTCCCACGCGGGCGACCGGCTCGGTCGGCGGATGGGGGAGACGGGCCAGGAGCAGGCGCCGCTGTTCCTGGGGTCCGCCGCGGACAGGGAGGACGCGGACACCCGGTGGCGCGGCGGAAGCGAGGGCGGCCGGCACGGTGGTCAGCCCGCAGCCGGCGGCGACGAGGTGGAGCTTGGCGAGCCAGTCGCGGGCGGTGTGGGCGATCTCGGGCCGCTCGTCCAGCCCCGGCCACACGCCCATGATCCGGTCGTCGCCCGAGGAGGAGCCGGCGATCCAGCGCTGCCCGCGCAGGTCGGCCACGTCGACGAAGTCGCCGTGGGCAAGCGGGTGGGTGGCGGGCACCGCCAGACACAGCGCGCGTTCGGTGAGTGTCTGAAGCGCGAGCGGAGGCGACTCGGCGTCGGGCGGCCGGAACGGCGGCGCCGACGCGAGCAGGGCCAGATCGAGACTGCCGGCCCGCAGGGCGCGCACCAGCGCCGGGGTGCCGCCCTCCCGGCCGACGATGCGCAGGCCGGGGTCGGTGCCGCGCAGCGCGGCCAGGGCTCGGGGCACCAGGACGGCTCCGGCACTGGGGAACCAGCCCAGCCGGACCGTCCCGGACTGTCCGGGCAGGCCGGACAGTTCCCGGGCGGTCGCGTCGATCTCGTCGAGCACGGTCGTCGCGCGGCGCATGACGATACGGCCGGCGGCGGTGAGCCGTACCCCCTCGCGCCGCCGTTCCAGCAGCTCCGCGCCGGCGGCCCGTTCGATGGCGGCGATCTGGCGGGACACCGCCGACTGGGTATAGCCCAGCGACGCGGCGGCCGCGGTGAAGGTTCCCTGTTCTGCCACGGCGCGGAAGACCCGCAGCGCGGTCAGCGACACATCCGTGAAGTCCATGACATTCACGCATACTAGCCGTGCCAAAGTTTCGTTGGACTCATGGCCGCGGCGTTTTTAGCGTGGCATGCGTGAACGCTTCCCGCATCGCCCTCGTCACGGGCGCCAATCAAGGACTCGGCCGCGCCCTCGCCGAAGGACTGGCGGCCCGCATGACCCCGGACGACCTCGTCCTGCTCACCGGACGCGGCCACCGCCGTGTGACGGACGCCGCCCGCGAGGTCACCAGGCTGCCCGGCACCCGCGCCCGCGTCGAGGGCCGGGTTCTGGACGTCACGGACACCGACGCCATCGCTCGCCTCGCCGAGGACCTCCGGGCACGGTACGGCGGTGTCGACGTCGTCGTCTCCAACGCGGTCGCCCGGCTGCTGCCCGGGGAGTCACAGGCCGAGCGGGCCGACGAGTTCATCGACGTCGCCAACACCGCCACCCACGCGATCCTGCGGTCCTTCGCCCCCGTGCTGCGCCCGGGCGGCCGCCTGCTCGTGGTGGCCAGCAGCCTCGGCACCCTGGGCCACCTCGATCCACGGCTGCACCACCTGTTCGACGGCGCGAGCCTCGAACAGGTGGAGTACGCCGTCGAGTCCTGGCGCAGCGCCATCCACACCAGGACCGCCGCTCAGGCGGGCTGGCCCACCTGGCTCAACGTGCCCTCGAAGGTCGCCCAGGTCGCCGCCGTCCGCGCGGTCGCCACCGAACGCCGCGAGCACGACCTCGCCACCGGCACCCTGATCGCCTCCGTATGCCCCGGCATGGTCGACACCGCCACCTCGCGCCCCTGGTTCAGCGACTACCGCCAGGCTCAGTCGCCGGCCCAGGCTGCCGGAGCCGTGCTCGACCTGATCTTCGCCGAGCATGTCCATCCGGCCCTGTACGGCGAGTTGGTCCGTTTCGGCAAGGTCCTGCCCTGGCACGACGGCACACCCCCGGTGGAACAGGACCGGATGCTCACACCCTGAACGCCGTCGTCCACGCTTCAGCCACAGCAAGGAGTTCACTCATGAGTGCCATCACCACCCCGTTCGGTTTCTCCAGCACGGCTGCCGAGGTCACGGAAGGGATCGACCTCACCGGCCGCCACGCGATCGTCACCGGGGCCTCCTCCGGCCTCGGGGCCGAGACGGCCCGCGCCCTGGCGATCACGGGTGCGGCGGTCACGCTCGCCGTCCGGGACGTGGCGGCGGGCGAACGCGTCGCCAAGGACATCACCGCCTCGACCGGCAACCAGGAGGTGCGTGTCGCACACCTCGACCTGGCCGACCCCGCGTCGGTCCGCGCTTTCACCGCCGGCTGGCGAGGCCCGCTGCACGTGCTCGTGAACAACGCGGGTGTCATGGCCTGCCCCGAGCAGTACACCGAACAGGGCTTGGAGTGGCAACTCGCCACCAACCACCTGGGCCACTTCGCCCTCGCCACCGGTCTGCACCACGCGCTGGCCGCCGATGGCAACGCCCGTGTCGTCGTGGTGAGTTCCACCGGCCACCAGCAGTCACCCGTCGTGTGGGACGACGTCAACTTCGCCTTCCGCCCCTACGACCCGTGGCTGGCCTACGGTCAGTCCAAGACGGCCAATGTCCTCTTCGCCGTGGAGGCCACCCGGCGCTGGGCCGACGACAACATCACGGCCAACGCCCTGATGCCGGGGGCCATTTACACCAGCCTTCAGCGCCACACCGGCGGCCGGGGCAGCGGCCGGGTCCCCGCCCACCTGATCAAGACCGTCGAGCAGGGCGCCGCGACCTCCGTGCTCCTCGCCACCTCGCCCCTCCTCGACGGCGTCGGCGGCCGCTACTTCGTCGACTGCAATGAGACCGAGGTCGTCGACCGCCGCTCCGGCACGCTGCACGGCGTCGCCCGGTACGCCATCGACCCGGACAACGCGCGACGCCTGTGGACACTGTCGCAGGACCTGCTCACACCCACCGGCTGACCGCGCGGATCAGCCTTCCCCGTGCGCGGCAACGTCTTCGTCGCTCATGGCGGGCACCTCATGCCTGGAGTTCTTCGCCCAGTGTGGCCAGCCAGTCGCTGGTGCCCTGCTCCCGCCAGCTCGGTTCCTCCCTGCCGTCGAGGAAGGTTGCCTGCTCGGTCAGGGTGAGCCGGGTGCCCTCGCCCTCGGCGGTGAGCTCGACCGTGGTCGTCGACACCGTGGCAAGGGCGTCGTCGGCAGTCAGTGTCGAGGAGTAGACGATCCGCTGATCGGGGACGATGTCGTGGTACACCGAGGCGAACGCCAGATCCTTGCCGTCCGGCGTCCGGCCACGGGTCAATTCCCGCCCGCCGGCACGGAAGTCGAGTTCATGAGTGCCCCCGGACCCGAACCAGCGGGCCTTCGCGGCCGGGTCGGCCCAGGCGGCGAACACGCGCGCCGGTTCCGCGGGGTAGACGCGTTCCAGGTCGAACGTGGTGTGCGTGACGGTCATGATGTGGTCCCTTCTGATGGGCCGGGCTCGGCGAGAAAGTCGCCGAGGTCGTCGAGCCTGGTCTCCCAGGTGGTGCGCTGTCGCCCGAGCCAGCTTTCGCCGGCCCGCAGGGCCTCCGGTTCGATCCGGCAGGTGCGGACCCGGCCGACCTTTTCCGACCGGACGATCCCGGCGGTCTCCAGCACCTGAAGGTGCTGGACGACCGCGGCGAGCGACATGGTCAGCGGCGCGGCGAGCTCGCTCACCGAGGCGGGTCCGCGAATCAGCCGCTCGACCAGCGCACGTCGAGTTGGATCACCCAGAGCCCGGAAGACCAGGTCCAGTCGCTCTTCATGGTTAAGCACATTCTTAAGTGAAGACTCGGCGGGGCGCAAAGTCAAGCAGTCGCTTAAGTAATCTCTGGTTCGCCGGGGTCGGCCTGCGCGGATCCTTTCCTGGCTTGGTTCTCCGATCGATGCCCGTTCTCTGTTCGCCCCTGAGCAGGCCGCGCTGATGGCCACGCTGCGCGGCCTGGCGTCCGCCGACTGGGGCAAGGAGGCGGTGTCGGGGTGGACCGTCCGCGATCTCGCCGCACACATCCTGGGCGACTTCTGCGGACGCCTCGCCCGGGACCGGGACGGTCACCAGGACGGCCCCGGTTTCGCGCTGGGTGAGACGCCGGAGGCGTTCATCCACCGCATCAATCATGAGTGGGTCGATGCCCACCGCCGGGTGAGCCCGGCCGCGCTCACCGACACCCTGGACCTGGTGGGCGGGAAGGTCTCCCGGTTCTTCGAGACCGCCGACCTCGAAGAACCGTCGCTGGGAGTGTCCTGGGCCGGCGTCGACCCGGCGCCAATGTGGTGGGACAGCGCGCGCGACTTCACGGAGTTCTGGACTCATCGCCAACAGATCCGCCACGCCATCGGCCAGGAGACCGACGCCGATCCGCGGTTCCTGTCCGTGGTCCTGGACGCGTTCATGCGGGCCCTGCCCCACACTCTGCGCGAGGTCACCGCGCCGGTCGGCAGGCGGGCCCAGGTGTTGATCGGCGGCCCGGCCGGGGACGCCTGGACGGCGACGGCCACCGGGTTCGGCTGGTCGCTCGCCGAGCCGGATGGCGAACGTCCCGCCGCAATCGTGCGCTTGGATGCCGAGACCGCCTGGCGCCTGTGCACTCGCGGCATCCAGCCGGACACCGCCCTGGCCCGCGTCCGCATCGACGGCGACCGTCAACTGGCCGAAGCCGTCTGCCAGATCGTGTCGATCGTTTACTGACCATGCCATTCGCGGTGGCCGTAGGGCAGGGCGGTCAGCTCGCCCCTTGGGTACCGACTCGATGTGCACACTGCTCACATCGCGGGTTACGATGGCAATGTAAGCAGCGCAAACTTGACAGGAGTGCCATGGCCAAGGCGAGCGGCTCCTACCACCACGGTGATCTGCGGGCGGCCTGTCTGCGTGCGGCGCGTGAGCTGCTGGAGGAGGACGGCGGCGGGCTTTCGCTGCGCGCGGTGGCCCGGCGGGCCGGTGTGTCGGCCACCGCTCCTTATCGGCATTTCCCCGACCGGGAGGCGTTGGTCTCCGCGGTCGCCGCGCAGGGGTATCGCGAGCTCGCGGAGCGTCTCGCCACGGCGCATCCCGCGCCCGCGACGCCGGAAGATCTCGCGGACGTCGCCGTGGCCTATGTGCAGTTCGCCCTCGCGCACCCGGCCCTGTTCCGGGCCATGTTCTCCGAGCCCTGCGATCCGGGTGACGCCGAACGAGCCGCCGCGACCGCCGCCATCTCCGCATACGTCGACGGCCTCGTCCGGCGAGCCTTCCCGGAGCACGGCATCGAAGCGGGCCCGGGTGCCGACGTGGAGGCTCTGTCCACCGCCGTCTGGGCCCTGGTGCACGGCCTTGCGTTCCTGCACCTCGACGGCAAGCTCGACGCCTCCGCACCGGAAGTCGTCGCTGACCGGGTCCGTGCCGCCGTCCACGCGAATCTCGGCGTGGCGGCCCAGAGGGCTCGGACGGAATAAAGCACTGAAGGCAGGTACATCCGATGCAGGCATACGTCATGACCCGATATGGGGATGCGGGCGCGATGGAACTGCGCGACGTCCCCGAGCCCACGCCGGGCAGCGGCGAGGTGCTCATCCGTGTGCGCGCGGCAGGTCTCAACCCTGTCGACTTCAAGATCCGCGAAGGCAAGCTGCGGTTGCTGAAACGCCTCGACCTGCCCATGGTGGCGGGCAGCGAACTGTCCGGTGTCGTCGAGGCGGTCGGCGACGGCGTCAGGCGTTTCACGGTCGGCGACCCGGTGTTCGCCAGGGTGGACAAGGGTAAGCTGGGCGCCTACGCCCCGTATGCCGTCGTCGACGAGACGTTGGTGGCGCAGATGCCGAAGTCGCTGCACTTCACCGATGCCGCCGGGCTCCCTCTCGCCGGGCTGACCGCTCTTCAGGCGCTGCGCGACGAACTGGCCGTCAAGGAAGGCGAGAGGGTGTTCATCTCCGGCGGAGCCGGAGGTGTTGGCACCCTCGCCATCCAACTCGCCGTCTGGCTGGGGGCGAAGGTGGCCACCACCGCATCACCCCGTGGCGAGGAACTGGTGCGCTCCCTCGGGGCCGAAACGGTCATCGACTACCGGACGCAGAATTTCAAGGACCGCCTCAGCGACTACGACGGCGCATTCGACCTGACCGGCGGCCAGGACCTTATCGACAGCTTCGCCATCCTCAAGCGCGGCGCCAAGACCGTCTCCGTCGCGGGCATCCCCGACGCGACCACGGCCCGTGTGGATCTGGACGCCGGCCCGCTGGTGACCGCCGCACTGACGGTGGCCAGCGCCAAGATCCGCCGCGCGGCCCGACGCAAGGGCGTCGGCTACCGGTACCTGTTCATGCACCCCAGCGGAGCGGACCTCGAGGTGCTGGCCGAACTGGTCGACAAGGGCAGGCTCGAGACGGTGACCGATCGGGTCTTCCCCTTCGAGCAGATCACCGAAGCCTTCGCCTACCTGGAACAGGGCCACGCCAAGGGCAAGGTCGTCGTCCAGATGTGAGCCCTGTGCTCCTGAACAAGGTGGACGAGGTCACCGACGAACAGTGGGAGACGCCGGACCACTCCGACGCGATCGTCTTCGGTTCGCCCACCTACATGGACACGCAGGTGCCCTGGTCCCGGACGGCATGACCCCGCGCATGTACCCGAGGCTATGCGCCCTGCGCTGACTGCCGAATGATCAGGTCGGTCAGCAGGGCCAGCGGAGGCCAGTTGTCGCGACCCCGACGGGCGACGGCGAAGGCGCGCAGGACAACGTCCGGCGCGGTGAGCGGCACCAGATGGACACCGGGCCGCGTGGAGGTGCCCATCGGGAGCAGCCCCACGCCCATTCCCGCCGCGATCATGCCCTGTACGAGGTCGAGGTTGTCCGCCCGGTGGGTGAGGTGGGGGGTGAAGCCGGCCATGGAGGCGAGTGTCCGGATGACGGTCTCGTCACCGGTGTTGCGCGAGTTGCCGATCCAGTCCGCCGTGCGGAACCAGCGGAAGACCTCCGGAGCGCCCGGTGCCGAGGGACGGGCGACGTTGTCAGGAATGCCCAGACCCCAGGGAGCGGTCCACAACGGGGTGATCGCGACCGCGGGGTCCGGCTCGGCCGGTGCCAGGTTGTAGTCGTAGGTGAGCGCGAGGTCGGCCTCGTCGTTGGCCAGCAGATTGAGGGCTTCGGCGGGTTCGTGCTCACGGACCAGGATGCTGAGCCGAGGATGGCTGGTGGACAAACCGCTGATGATGGGCAGCAGTTGGGCTCGGATGGCGGTGGCGAAGCCTGCCACGCGCACCGTACCGGTCGGCGGCGCGTCGGGGCTCAGGTCCCGCTGTGCGGCCTCGACCGCCGCGAGGATCGTCACGGCGTGTTCCGCCAGACGGCGGCCCGCCGGCGTGAGCCTGACCCTGCGCCCATGCGGCTCGATCAGTGCCGTGCCCATGTCCTGGGCCAAGGCGGCGACCTGCTGGGAAACCGTCGAGGTGGTAGTGCCGGTGGCCTCGGCCACGGCGCGCATCGAGCCTCGCCGGGCCAGCTCGGCCAGCATGTGCAGACGGCGCGTTTCCATCCCTCCATTGTCCATGAATGTCGAACGAATCATTCAGGATCGGCACGTGGACGTGAACGGTGTCGAGGATCTGTACTGGGCCCATGAACGCTCCCGAACCGCCTGAGGCTCTTCCTTCCCCTCGCTCGCGCCATACCGGCGCCGCCTCCGGTTTGCTCATGGCTGCCACCTCGATGTGCACCGTGCAGCTCGGATCGGCTCTGACGGTTCCGCTGTTCGGACAGCTCGGCGCGCTGGGAACCGCGGGGCTGCGTCTGGGCTGGGCGGGGCTGATTCTGCTGGTCGCCGTCCGCCCACGGCCCCGTGACTTCAGCCCCCGGGATCTTCCTGCCTGCATGGTGCTCGGTCTGGTGACCGCCGGAATGATGGTCTTCTTCATGCAGGCCATCGCCCGTCTCCCGCTGGGGACCGCGAGCGCACTGGATTTCCTGGGACCGCTCACCGTCTCCCTCTTCGGCCCGAGGAAGGGACGCCTCGTCTGGGCGGCCGCGGCGGCGACGGGCGTCGTGCTGCTGACCGAACCCTGGCATGGCGGCGCCGACCTTGTGGGGGTGGGGAGCGCGCTGCTCGCCGCGGGGTGCTGGGCCGTGTACATACTGCTGACCCAACGGGTCGGTGATCGCGTCACCGGGCTGAAGGGGCTGGCTGTCTCCATGCCGGTGGCAGCGGTGCTGGGGCTGGCGCTCGCCGCCCCGGACCTCGCTGGACGCCTCACGGGGTCAGCGCTGTGGACCATGCTGGTTCTGGCGGTGCTGAGCCCCGTCATCCCCTTCGCTCTCGAGTTTCTCGCCCTGCGTCGTCTGACCGCGTCCGCGTTCGGCACTCTGATGAGCCTTGAGCCCGCCATCGCCCTCCTGGTCGGTCTGCTCGTTCTCGGCCAGCGGCCCGGGACGGCTGCGACACTTGGCCTGGTTCTCGTGGTCGTGGCCAGTGTCGGTGCCACCCGCGCCGGTGCCCGTCCCATGGCATCCGCCAAAGAGGCACTGGCTTCCTCGGCCTGCGTCTGATCACCCGGCCGGGAACATGCTTTTGCCCCTTCAGAGAAAAACTCAGAGGAAAACGCGAGCGATATCAAGCCATTTCTGCGCATCCTGGCCGACCGCCGTGAGGTCGGTCTCGGCTCGGGACCTGCGCTGGGTCACTCGAAGGCAGAAGTCGAGGGCACTGCCCTGAATCCGCTGCATGGCATCTTCCGGACCCCATGCCCAGGGCCGGCCGTCGGGACCGGTCAGCTCGACACGGAACGGCTCTTCCGGAACAGGCAACTGGGCAGCATAGAAGGACAGCGCTCGCCCCATCACTCCCAACGAGGCCACATGGTGAAGCCGGCCCGTGGGACGGCGTGAGACACCCAGCGCATCGAAGATATCCTGCCCATGAGCCCACGTTTCCATCAGCCGAAGCGGCACCATGAGCGCCGCGGTGAGCTGTGAGCCGTACCATGGAAACCCGTGGTCCAGTGGAATGTCGCGCAGCGCCGCCGCCACCTCGGTTCGGCCGGTGCGCCATTGTTCCAGCAGTGCTGATCGCGGTGTGGCCGCTCCCGCGGCAGCATCGAGATCGGCGTATTGGCTGCCCGCGGCCGCTGCCTGCTTCAGCACGGCGTCGAACGCATCCGGGGTGCGTATGGCGATGAGAACGTTCGCATCCGCGGAAGCGAGATGAGCGATCTGGTGGGCGATCGTCCACCCCGCTGCCGGGGTGGGCTCGGTCCAGTCGGTCTGCGCCGATACCAGGGCGTCGAGTTCATCTCCTTCGGCCACCAAGTCGGGCAGAGCAAGGTCGTGCTCTACGCTGGACATGTCAAGGCCGTAGTCCAACATCACTGTCACCTTCACACATTGACGGCAACGGGTCCGTCCCGTTGGGAGGGGCGAAGTTGATCTCGTGTGATCAGGCTACCTGAGGTTGATTCCTGTCAACTTCTGTCCGCCATCCGCTGTTTCGCTTGGAGGGGACCATGTCCACATCCATCGGCATGCCCGCCGATCCGACGTTGAGCTACCGGGCTATCGAGAACTTGATCGCACGTTACGCCGAGCTCGTGGACGACGGTGATTTCGCGGGACTCGGAATGCTTCTCGCCCAAGCCACCTTCACGGGCACGGGCGAGCCGGTGAGCGGGCGCGACGCGATCGAGAAGATGTTCCAGGACACTCTGATCGTCTACGCCGACGGCACGCCGCGAACCCAGCATGTCACCACCAACGTTGCCATCGAGGTCGACGAACAGGCGGGCACGGCGGTCTCGCGTTCGTATGTCACCGTGTTCCAGACGCTGCCCGATCTGCCGCTGCAACCCATCGCCGCCGGTCGGTACCGTGACCGCTTCGAGCGCCATGAGGGGCAGTGGCGCTTCGCGGAGCGACGGGTCCGCATCAACCTGATCGGCGATGTGAGCCGCCATGCGCACCAGGCTGCCGCACGGCGGTAGCCGCTTGAAGGGGCCGCGCCCCCGGACAACGGGGTCGCGGCCCCCGCTCACCTCGATGGGCCGCCCAGCTCGCGTCGCCTCAGATCATGAGCAGCAGCCGCGTGTGCGGTACCAGCTTCCGGTTCACGCTGGTGCTCTGCACGAATATCGTGAAGTCGTTGTTGTGGTCCGGCTTCACGCGAACTTCCGTGTCCGGCAGACCCAGCAGGGATCGGGCCTCCGGCCCCGTGTACACCCGGTCCGTCTTCTTCTCCAGCACCGCGATCTGCTTCCGCGCCTGGATCTTCTCCGATTTACTCAGTTGATAGAACGCGCCACCGGTGCGGTAGGTGTGCCCGCATTCGATGACCCATTCCCGGATCGCCGCTTCGCGAGCCACCGGAATGAGCTGATACTCCGACGGATTCACCGGGGTGAGACCGGCTGCTTTGATGGTCTCCTTGTTGACCGCCTCCGCACCAGTGGAGAATACCGCGCGCGATCCCCGGATGCCCTGGGCCCGGCCCATCATAAAGTTCTCGGTGGCCTGCTGGATAACCTGCCCTGCCTCTTCCAGGCCCTGTGTGCTCGTGGCGTCCCAGATGGCGATATTGTCCTTCGGGAAGCCGCACTGCATGGCCTCGCGCTTGCCCATCTGGTCCGGCACAAGGACGGCCAGTGTCCAGTTGTCCTCCTGCGTCTGCATCAGGCTGGCCACGGCCTGGATGAGTTCGCGTGGGTTTTTGGTAGGGGCGTCCGGGCAGCGATGGCTTGCGTTCTCCTGGCCGTCCGTCAATACGAACGTCAGGAAGCTGTGGTCGCCGTACAGTTGGGCGGTCTGCGCAAGCTCCCGCTGCGACTTGAGCGTGGCCGCCAGCAGCGCCGTCATTCCACCGACCCGGTAAAGCTGCTTCAGGGACGGCATACGCAGCACGTCCTTGTCGTAGATGACGCACTCCACCTTGTCCGCGAAGACGTAGACCGTGACGCGGGTTTCCTGGTCCAGTTCCTTCGATCGTCGGGCCAGATACGCAATCTGCTGGTCGGCGACTTCAACGACCTTGCCGCTCAAATGTGACATGGACGAACTCGCATCCAGCACAAGAGCAACGTGATTGATGTAGTTCTGGTTTCCGGACATGGACGCTCCCCTTTTTCCTTCTCGATGCTTCTACCTTCTCACCCACCACTGACAATCGATGTGGAGCACAGGCCCGTGCGGGCGGGTGGAGCGGTGTCAGGAGGAGAAGCGCACGTAGTCGAAGCGTGCGGTCACTCCCGCACCGGCCAGGGAGACGAGGCCGATGCGCGGTTCGGAGCCGGCGGGCAGATGCCAGACCCCACCCCAGATGTAGTGCTTCCCGTCCCGGCTCGTGGCCGGCTGGAACCTGTGCTCGCCGGTCGTCGGATCGACGGTATGGCGCAGCCGCAGCCACATGGTGTCGGCCGACGGGCCCAACTGCATCTCCGGCCAGCTATCGCGGTCCCGGCCGATCCACAGGAAAGCCTGCCGCGATGGGCCGGTCCGGGTCGGAGCCAGATGGATCGAGTCCTCGGGGCTCTGGAAGGCGATCAGCCCAGCCTGGCTGCGCCCGTCGGGGGCGTCGGTGATCGGGAAGTGCAGCTTGGTCTCGACCGTGTAGGTGCCGGTCGGAGCGTCACGAAGCAGCGCCGATGCCATGGTCCCCTTGCCGGAGAAGTCGGCATCCTGTGTCGGCCACACATACTGGCCGTCGGTGACCTTTCCGTCGGCGGGGCCGAACCACGTCCACCCGTCCAACTGGTTGTCGTCGAAGTCCTCGTCGTACTCCGGCAGTCGGGCTCCGATCCGGGGGTCCGGCTGTTTGACGGTCACCGGCGTGTAGAGCCGGGTCACCCCGACGTTGTCGGCCTCGCCCGCACCGCGCGTCGAGGCGACACCGCCACGGCGCCAGTTCTTGGGTACGTCCACTGTCAGTTCGGCCAGCGGCATGTCGAGCATGGCCGAGCCGGCTTGTACCTGCGCCGCCCCGTCGCGGATCTCGGCCGTGAGCGAGTGCCAGGTCCGCGGGTCGGCGTTCGCGGGCAGCCGAGCGGTGCGCTTGCGCACCACCTTCCCGTCCCGGGTGACCTCGACGGACAGTGTGCCGGTGGAGTCCAGCCAGGCCACGACGTGGTTGAACCGGCCCGCGGATGCCAGGACAAGGCCGACCCGGCCCTTGTCGTCGCGCGGCCGGACGTCGGCCTCGATCCTCACATCGCCGTCCGGGGCTTGTCGCGGCAGCAGCAGTTGCGGGACCGCGGCCCGGGACCGGCCACGGGCGTACCGCCCCGAGTCCTGATCCGAACCCGTGGTCCAGGACCCGTACCCGGCGGTGTCGAAGCCGCCGAGCCCGTCGTCGAAGGTGCTGCCCGCGCCCCATCTGCTCGTCGGTGCGGTCTGCCGGTCCTCGCTGGTCCAGGCGCCCGCGCGCACCGTCGGCCAGCCGTCGATCCAGTCGAGCCGGTCCATCATGGTCGGCCGTCCACCCCAGTTGGGGTCGCTCTCGTGGCGGTCGAAACCGTTGGTGAGGATCCAGTCCTGGCCGGACTTGTCCACGACGTTCGCCGAGTGGCCGGTCGCGACCCACTTGTTGCCGTTCGGCGCGTTGACGATCGTGCCGCCGACGTGCAGGTCGGCCAGGCCGACGCCGTCGGCGTCCTTGAACGGGCCCATCGGGTCCTTGGCCCGCCCGACGAACACCGGATAGGCGCCCTTGTCCCGGGCGCAGCAGCCCAGGCCGGAGTAGAAGAGGTAGTACCAGCCATCGCGCTTGACCACGTACGCGGCTTCGCCGCGCCGGGCGCCGACCACCTGCACCGGATCGCCGACCGGCGCGGTGCCCTCCTCGTTCAGGCGCACCGCCTGGATTCCGCCGTCGCGGAACGAGCCGTAGTAGAGGTACTTCCGGCCGTCGGAGTCGACGAACACCGCGGGATCGATCTGATTGACCGCCGTCCCGTACGGCAGCACGGGATGGCCGATGTCCTTCCACGGACCTGCCGGATGGTCCGACGTGGCCAGCGCGATGGTGTTCTTGTCGCCGCCGGCGACCGAGTAGTAGAGGTAGTACTTCCCGTTGAGGTAGCGGATGTCGGGTGCCCAGTAGTAAGTGGTCGCGAAGTCGCGCCACTGCGGGTGGTTGTCGGGCCCGAAGACATCACCGACGTAGGTCCAGTTGACGAGGTCGGCCGAGCGCGTGATCGGCATGAAGTGCTGGGACTCCCAAGGACCTCCCTGGTTGTCCCGGCGCATGCTGGTCTGGGTCGCGTACGCGTACCAGTAGCCGTCCTTGCCCCGGATGATCGACGGGTCGGAGAAGGCGTCCGCGACGTTGTCCATCACGGGGTTCTGGTACGTGCCGGGCGGATCGGCGGGATCGGCCGCGGCCGGTCCGGGATGCGCACTGCCCAGGCCGAGGACCATGAGCAGGGCGAGAAGGACGGTGCCGGGTCTGCCCCGGACCGCGCGGAATCGTGCTGACGTCGAAGCCATGTCGGGAGCTCTCCTTTGTGGATGCCGGATATGGCGGAGATATCGCGGAGGCCGGGTCGCGGGCCGCGCCCGGAAGAACGGATGGCTGTACGGCGCGGGGGTGGTCTCAGACGATGACCAGGGCCGCGATGCGCCAGAGGCCGTTCAGCTTCGAACCGGTGATCTCCAGGTCGGCGGTGCGCCCGTCCGCTCCACCGTCGAGTCCGAAGGAGAACCAGACGAAGGCACGGCCCGGCAGGCTGTCGTCGCCGGAGCGTCCGAGGACCGTGCCGTCCTCGGAGATGGTGGTGACACCCGAATCGGTGAGGGAGTCGCCGGTCAGCACTCATACCGTGTGCTTGCCGGCCGGCACCGGGACGCGCAGGACGGTGGGCTCGCCCCTCTGCATGACGATGTCGCGGCGCAGGTCGTCGGCGTTGCCCCGGTCACGGGTGTTCGGCCGGTCGCCGATCCAGCCGAAGCCGCGGTCGCCGGTGTAGTCGTCCTCGGGCGAGAGCCTGGTGTACCCGGTCAGCAGCGGGCTGGACGGCGGGCCCGCGTCGAATGCCATGGCCGCGTCTTCGGGGTGTGGCGTGGTGACCACGGACACCGACCGGCCGCGCTCGATCTCCTCATCACCACTGGTGAGCCGGATCTCGACGGTGGCGAATCCCGGAGTGGACACCGGGGTTCCGGTGACGGTCAGCTCCCGCTCGGCTCCGGCGGCGACCGACAGGGTCCGCTCGGTACCGGACCAGCCGTCGGGGGTGACGAGGCGGGCGGTGACATCGCGGTCCTTTGTGCCGGTGTTGCGCACCAGCACCGTGACCGGGTTGGCCCGGCCCGCCCACCACACCGGATCCGCCGCCGCCCGCATGACGACGAGGGACGGCACCGGGGCGCCGGGGTCCGTGACGGCGAACGCGGACAGCCGCCAGGGGCCGCCCACCCCCGTGAACGTGATGTCCGTGGCGCGGCCGGTGGCACCTCCGTCGAGGGGGAGCTCCAGCCAGGTGAAGGTTCCGCCGGGCTGCTTCGGACTGGTGGCGACGGTGGCGCCGTCCACCGCGACCCGGGTCGGCGAGGCCGTGGCACCGGTGTCACCGACCAGCAGGTACCCGGTGTGCCTGCCCGCCGGTAGGGCGACGCGCAGCACCCGGGACGAGTTGTGCCACAGGTGGTCGCGCAACAGGGGCTCGCCACCGCGGTCCCTGGCCGAGGGGGCGGCGCCGACCCAGCCGTGGCCGGCCGACGCGGACCAGGCCGACTCGGGGGTCAGCGCGTCGTAGCCGGGCGTCGAAGTCCCGTTCCGCGGACCGGCGTTGAGCGCGACGAGGCAGCGGCTGCCCTCGGGGGCGACGATCAGGGAGGGCGGCCGGCCGTCGAGCCGGGTGAGCTTCGGCGCCACGTCCAGGTTCAGGGCGGTGACGGTGCCCGACAACGGGGGTGTGACCGGCAGTTCGAGGTGCGCGGTCGCGGCGCCGGCGGCGGTCCGTTCGGCGGGCTCGGTGCGCCAGTTGGCCGACGGTGGCCGCAGTGCGACCGTGAGGTCGCGGTCCCGCGCGGAGGCGTTGGTGACGGCGATCGGCAGCAGGTTCGGCCGACCGCCGAGCAGCACCCGCGGCCCGTTCAGCGCCGCTTGCAGCCATTCCCGCCGCGCGTCGACGATGCGGCTCTTGTCGAAGAAGAATCCGACCAGTGTCGCGCCAGAACCTCGCATGCTCCCGCTGGGCCTCGAAGCCCGCCTTGACGGCGGCGTGGCGCTGCCGGTCGATCTTCCCGGACAGTTCGCCCCACCCGGCGAGGAACCCCTCGATGCGGTCGACCCCGGTGAAATGCGTATCGTAGATGTGCTGGATGACCGTCTTGCCCGAGCGCAGCCGATGGTCGTACGGCACCCAGTGCATGAACAGCAGCAGCTCGTCGGGGCAGGTCGCCACGGACTCGTAGTGCTTGTGCCACGGCCGCGGATAGAGCCCGGTGAAGCCGCTGCCGGTCGCCTCGGTGCGGTCGAAGCCGGTGCCCTCGGCCGTGGAGTGGTGTGACTGGAAGAGGGTGCCCAGCGGGCTCGGGTCCAGATGGTCGCCCCCGGGGTCGGTGAGATAGCCCATCCCCAGCGGTGAGGTGTAGTCCTCGTACATCCGGCGCGAGTGCGTCAGGATGTCGGCCACGACCTCGGTGACCGCGTCGTCGTGGCCGAAGGCCAGCCCGGCCCACTCCGCGGCCAGGTCCCGGGGATCGGCGTCCGGGTTCCAGCACATCCTGCCGAAGGCGTAGGTGTTCGCCGCTCCCAGCAGATGTCCGGTCCAGTCGCGGGCGTTGCCGAAGTTGCTGACCCCGGCGATGCCCGCCCGCGGCATACGGTCCTTGCCGTCCGCGAGGATGTCGGCGACGGTCGGACCGGCGCCGGGCCCCCGCGTCGGAAAGGTCAGCACCTCCCGCCACAGCGGAGCCAGATAGGTGGTGTGGATCTGGTGGCCCGTGTACTCCTGGGTGAGCTGGAGCTCCAGCATCTGGTTCGTCCGGCGCATCGCGCCGAACAGGGGGTGTACGGGCTCGCGGATCTGGAAGTCGATCGGTCCGTACTTGGTCTGGAGGATGACGTTGTCGTCGAACGCGCCGTCCAGCGGGGCGAACACCCGGTACTGGTACTCCGCCCAGTCGCTGAAATCCTCGTGGACGAAGCTGCGCCAGATGATCTGCCCGTCATGCGGTGCGACCGTGCGGGCCAGCATGTTCGCGCCCTCGGCATGGGTGCGTCCGTAGTCGAGTGGGCCGGGCTGCCCCTCCGAGTTCGCCTTCACCAGGAACCCGCCGAATCCGGGCAGGCTCTTGAAGATTTCGGCGCTCTTGTCGCGCCACCACTGCTGGACCCGCCGATCGGCGGGATCGGCCGTCGTGATCGGATCGGCGTCGTCGGCGATGGATGCCATGGACCGCGCATAGTCGACCACCCGGCCGGAGATGTCCGGCAGCTTGTCCCACTCGAAGAGCGAAGTACCCGCGTAGCCACGCTCGATCGACCCGTCGAAGTTGTCCCAGTGATTCATCATGCGCAGCGCGGTACCCGGCTTCTCCACGACGGACAGCTTGTGCAGCGGCTGCTCGAGCTGGAGCAGACGGATGAGATGGAAGACCCCGGCCAGCACCCCCCGATCACTGCGGGCCCCGATGACCAGCCGCCGCCTGCCCGGCGGGCCGGTCATCTCGATCACGAACCCCTGCCGGCCGATCCGGGCCGGCCGGTCGGGGCTCATCCGGGATCGCACGATCGGTGACTCGTCCACCGTGCCGATGACGACCGAGGCTCGATCGGCGGGAACCCGGACCGGTGCGCTGCCGGTGAGGCCCTGGGCGGCCCGCCGCAGTTCCCGCTCGGCGTTGGCCATGACCGGGCCCTCGCCCTGACGGGCCAGGCCGGTCAGGGCCTTGCGATACTCGGCGAGCCGCCGGGGATCGATGGTGGGGCGGTAGCGCAGCCAGAGATCGTAGCCGTCCTCGTCGGGGATGCCCGCCGGTGCGGCGAAGCCGGCCACCGTGCCCCACGGGCTCAGCACGGTGGCGAAGGCGAGAGCGGATGCCTGGAGCACTCGGCGACGGCCGTACTCGTACTCGGATCGGGCCATTGCGGTTTCTCCTCTGCGCGAGAACGAAGGGAATTGCGCCGAGCCCTCAGGTGGTGGCCAGACTATGCACGGGGCCGGGTGAGAATCGCGCGCAGTTCGGCCACGGGGATCTTCGGTTGGCGGTCCGGTGTGAGCAGGCCGTTGGTCTCCTGTTCGGTGTCGGTGAACTGGGTGTAGCAGAAGCCCGCGAGCCCGGAGTCCACCGCGGCGGCCACCAGGTCGGCGAGGCGTTCGGCGAAGTCCTCCTTCGTGGCCACGGTGTCGTAGCCGAACCACTCGGCGCCCTCGGCCGGTTCGAAGGTCGCGCCGCCGAACTCGCTGAGGACGACGGGCTGCCCCTGATGGCGGACGCCGTCCAGGGTCAGCCGTTTGGCGCCGGGCCACTGCTCGGCGAGCTCGCCCTGCCGCAGCGAGGCGTGGCCGTAGCGCTTGCGCAGCACGTCCCCGTGCTGGGTGTAGTCGTGGACGCCCCAGATGTCGGCGGCGGAGATCTCCCAGCCGTCGTTGGAGACGGCGGGGCGGGACGGGTCCAGGGCCTTGGTCAGGTGGTAGAGGGCGTCCATGAAGTGGCGCTGCGCGGGGACGAGCGCCGGGTTCGGCACGGACCAGGACTCGTTGACCGGGACCCAGGCGACGATCGAGGGGTGGCCGAGGTCGCGGGAGACGGCTTCGGTCCACTCGGCGACCACGCGCTCGAGGGTCTGCGCGCCGAAGGTGTACGCCGAGGGCATCTCCTCCCAGAGCAGCAGCCCGAGCCGGTCGGCCCAGTACAGGAAGCGCGGGTCCTCGATCTTCTGGTGGACACGCAGCCCGTTGAGGCCGATCTCCTTCGCCCGTTCGACATCGCGGCGCAATTCATCGGCCGAGGCCGACAGATGCGATGCGGGCCAGTAGCCCTGCTGGAGCGCGAACCGGAGGAAGTACGGCTTGTGGTTGAGCAGGAAGACTCCGTCGTCCCAGCCGATGTCGCGCAGGCCCAGGTAGGACGCCACACGGTCGACCGGAGTGTCCTCGGCCGCATCGCGCAACTCCACTACCGCGTCGATGAGTTGCGGCCGTTCCGGGTTCCACAGCAGATCGTCGAGGTCCTGCCCGTGGCGCAGGGCGGGCACCGCGATATCGAACTCCGCCTCCTGGCCCTCGAGCAGCGTCCGCTGCTCGGCGAGCACCCGCTCGCCCCGGGTGAGGCGCACCGTCACGGTGAGCGGGCGCCGCGGCCAGTGGCCGAGACGCAGCCGGCAGCGGACGCGGGCGTGGGCGACCTCGGGGGTCCAGTGCAGAAGCGTGATGTGCTCGGCCGGGACCTCCTCCAGCCACACCGGCTGCCAGATCCCGGAGGTGCGGTGGTACCAGATGACATGTGGATCCCGGCGCCAGTCCTGCTTGCCGCGGGGCTGCGCTACGTCGAGCGGCTGGTCCTCGGCGCGGACGACGACGGTCTGCTCGCCGTCCCGGTCGATGGCGTCGGTCAGATCGCAGGTGAAGCCGGTGTGCCCGCCCTCGTGCTGTCCCACCGGGCGGCCGTTCAGCCAGACCTCGGCCCGGTGGTCGACCGCGCCGAAGTGCAGCAGGAGCCGCCGCCCGGCGGCAGGCCGGGCCATGTCGATCGTGCGCCGGTACCAGAGCACGGGGTGGAACGCGGTGTCGGCCACGCCCGAGGCCGCGGACTCGGGCGGATAGGGCACGGTGACGGTGCCGGTGAACGGTGCGGAGGTCGCCGGGTCCATCCAGCGGCCGGCGCGGCCGCGGTCCTCGTCGTCGTGGGCGAACTCCCAGGGACCGCCGAGGTCGTGCCAGTCGGGATCGCGGATGAGCTGCGGCCTCGGATGGCCTGCGGCGTCCAGGTGCGGGTGGGGCATGCGTGAACTCCGATGGTGTGGTGCGTGCGTGGGGGATGGGAGGTGGCGCGCCGCGATTCAGTTCTCCTGGGCGTCCGCGGGGGAGCGGAGGTCCACGACCGTGGCGGCGAACGCCAGCGGACCCGGCAGGAGCGGCACCAGCAGCGGAATCGACCAGGCCAGGAGCCCGCTGAGGATCGCGGCACCGGCCAGCAGGAGACTGCCGCGCGGGTCCGCGGCCGAGCGGACCAGCGCCTCGCGTGCGGACAGCACATGCGGTGTCTCCAGCGCGGTCGCCCGCAGCGCCACGACCGTGGCGCCCAGGACGAGCAGCGCGAGGGCGGGCGCCAGGACGGCCGCTCCGGGCAGCGCGGCCCGCATCAGCGCGGCATCGACCAGGACGACCACCGCGAGCAGCGGCGGCACCAGACCGAGGGCCGCCGACCGCGCGGAGAGATGGGCACGCAGATGAGCGCCGTACGTACCGGCCCTTACCTGGACGCCGCTGCCCGCGGCCTGTCGCAGTGTCGCGGACGCGGCGGCGAACGCGGCCGGGGCCGTGACGACCGGCAGACAGGCGAGGCTGGTGAGCAGGCCGATGAGCAGCATGTCGGCGAAGAGGGTGAAGCCGGAGCCGAAGACCTCGCCGGGTTCCCGGCGCTCGCGCGGGGGTGCGATCGGTGCGTGGGCCATGGTGTGCCTCACCCCTTCAGTCCGGACGTGGCCATGCCCTGCACCAGGTAGCGCTGGAAGACGAAGAAGAACAGCACGATCGGCAGTACCGAGATCACCGACATGGCGAACATGGGCCCGTATGCGGAGGTGCTGGACTGGTCGACGAAGCTGCTCAGGGCGAGTGTGATGGTGTACTTCTCCGGCGCGAAAAGATAGATCATCTGGGTGAAGAAGTCGTTCCACGTCCAGATGAAGGTGAAGATGGCCGTGGTGATCAGCGCGGGCCGGGCCAGCGGCAGCGTGATCGACCAGTACGTACGGAAGGGACCGCAGCCGTCGATCCGCGCGGACTCCTCCAGCTCGCGCGGCAGGCCCCGCATGAACTGGACGATGAGGAAGACGAAGAACGCCTCGGTGGCCAGGAACTTCGGCAGGATCAGCGGCCAGAAACTGTCCACCAGACCAAGCCGGTTGAAGATGATGTACTGCGGGATCAGTACGACATGGTGCGGCAGCATCAGCGTCGCCACCATGAAGGCGAACATCACCTTGCTCATCCGGAAGCGCAGCCGGGCGAAGGCGTAGGCGGCCAGCGAGCAGGACAGCACGTTGCCGAGGACGGCGCCCCCCGCGATCAGCAGCGTGTTGCCGAGCAGATGGGTGACGGTGACACCCGAGACCCCGTCCAGGGCGGTCGTGTAGTTCGACCACTCCAGATGGCTGGGCCACAGATCGAGGCTCGTCATCACCTCGTCGGCCGGCTTCAGCGAGGTGGCGAGCAGCCAGGCCAGCGGATACAGCAGGACGAGCAGCGCGGCGGCCGAGACCGTGTGCGGCAGCCACCGCTTCGTGGCGATGTTCATCGGCCCTCCTCATCCGCGTAGAACACCCAGGACCGGGAGGTCCGGAACAGGATCAGGGTGATCGCGCCGACGGCGATCAGCAGCAGCCAGGCCATCGCCGCCGCGTATCCCATATGCGAGGCCGTGAAGCCGCGCTCGTACAGGTACAGCGTGTAGAACATCGTGGAGTCGGCGGGTCCGCCGTCGCCGCCGCTGATGGCGAAGGCCGGGGTGAAGACCTGGAAGGAGTTGATGACCTCCAGGACCAGGTTGAAGAAGACGACCGGGGACAGCATCGGCACGGTGATGGACATGAACTGCCGCCGGCGGCCCGCGCCGTCGAGTGCCGCTGCCTCGTAGAGGTCGGGCGAGATCTGCTGGAGGCCCGCCAGGAAGATCACCATGGGCGCGCCGAACTGCCACACCGTCAGCAGGACGACCCCGTACACCGCGAGATGCGGGTTGCCGACCCAGCCGCCGGTGTGGATACCGACCGCGTCCAGGACGCCTGCGACGGTGCCGCCGTCGTTGAACAGCGCCTTCCACACCAGGGCGATGGACATGCTCGCGCCGAGCAGCGACGGCGCGTAGAACGCGGAGCGGTAGAAGCCCCGGCCCCGGCTGAGGCTCTTCAGCAGCATCGCCACGCCGAGGGCGAGGCCCAGCTTCAGCGGGACGGCCACGACGACGTACAGCATCGTGGTGCCGACCGACCGCCAGTAGCGGGGGTCCTCGGTCAGCATCTCCCGGTAGTTGCGCAGGCCCACCCAGTGCGGCGGGTCGAACAGGTTGTAGTCCGTGAACGACAGGTACAGGGACACGGCCATCGGCACGAGGGTCAGCACGACCGCGCCGATCATCCACGGGGAGAGAAACACATAGGCGGGCCACTGCCGTTCCCGCACCGGGCGCCGCTTGCTCCTGCGCGGGCGCGGATCCGTTGTGCGGACGGTGCGCGCGGGCGCCCTCGTGGTCGAGACCGTGCTCATGACCTCAGCTCCCGGTTCGCCTCGTCGATGAATTCACGGGCGGCCTCGCGCGGGGTGGCCATCCCGTAGATCATGCGCTGGTGGATGCGCTTGAACGCCGTCTGGATCGCGAGATCGCCGGGCGGCGGTGCGGTCGGCGGGATGTCCAGGCCGTACTTCTCCATCGTCTGCGCGTAGTCGTAGATCTCCCGCTCCGCTCCCTCGAGCGTCTTGGCGACCCGGGCGGCGATCTTGCGGTTGGGCGGGGTGGACCGGGAGAAGCCGAGGATGTCGCCCGCCCGTGGGTCGTTCAGGAGGAAGTCGATCAACTGGGCCGCCTCCTTGGGGTGCTTGCTCCGCGAGCCGATGCCGAGGAGCATGCTCGGCTTGAAGTACGTGCCCTGGTGGCCGCCGGTCGTGGGCACGGGCGCGAAGTGGATGTTCTCGCCGAGCAGGGCCGTGTACCCGGGGAACGGCGCGTCCCAGGTGAAGTCGGCGGCCCCGAGGCGGCGGCCGATGGGGCTGGTCTCGGTGCTCTTGGCCTGCACGGTGTCCCGGGCCTGGGCGATGGCGCCTTCTTCGCGGAGTGTGTTGAGGAACGACCAGAAGGCGGTTAGGTCGTCCTCGGTGAAGCCGAGTTTCGTCTGGTCCGCGTAGAGGTTCTTGCCGCGGCCGCGCAGCCAGGTCTCGAAGACGTCCTCGTTGCCACCGCCGTCGTTGGCGCCGGTGAAGTGGCGTCCGTCGGGCGACTTCATGCCCAGGGCGGCGATCTTCTTGTTGGCCTTCGCCCAGTCCTGCCAGGTCCAACTCGGCTGGGGCGTCGGGATACCGGCCTGTCTGTAGACGGCGGAGTCGTAGGCGTATCCGGTGATGCCACGCCCCATGGGCAGGGCGAACTGCCGGCCCTGGTAGGTGCCGGTGCGCAGGAAGTCCTTGTCCATATCGGACGTGCGGATCGTGCGGTCCTCGATGACACCGTCCAGCGGCATGATCGCCTTGCCGCCCGCGTACTGGGAAATCTGCCGGTAGTCGAGCTGGACCACATCGGGCACACCGCCACCGGCGGCCTGCGTTGCCAGCTTCTGGAGATACGAGGTGAAGTCGCCGTTCGATGTGCGCACGGTGACACCGGGGTGTTCCTTCTCGAAGAGGCGGATCGCCTTCTCGGTGCGCGCGGCACGGTCGTCGTTGCCCCACCAGGAGAATCGGAGGGTGATGCCGGAGGTGTCGCCGCTCGCGGCGGAGCACGCGGAGAGCGTGCCGGTCAGGGCGGTGCTGAGGCCGACGGCGGCGACCGCCAGGACGGCCCGGCGGCTCGGGCGCGGGGGTCGGCCGCCCTTGTCGCGCGGCCGGGACACGCCGACCGCCGCATGCGTCGTGCTCACCATGTCTGCCTGCCCAGGTGGGCGGTGACCTGCTCGCGGTCCCAGGCGCCGTCGGCGACGGTGACCCGGTAGCCGCGGGAGAGGGTGTCGCCGGGGGCGAGGACGAGCTCCTCATGGAACGCCCAGGACGGGGCGACCGCGGCGAACGGGTCGCTGCGCACGAACCAGTGCGCCGGGTGCGTCCCCTTCTCACCCGCGTGATCGTTGGCCGGGGCGTGCTCGAAGACGACCGTGGCGTGGCCGTCGCGCCCGTCGTGCTCACCGACGTACGCCAGCCAGGGCGCCTGGCTGCCCATGAGGTCGCCGCCGTCCGCCTCGGCGGTGAAGACATGACCGTCGCGGAAGGCGCGCGGGCCCCGCCAGAACAGGCCGGTGTATCCGGCGGCCGGGCGGCCGTGGGTGGTGGGGCTGCCGAAACGCAGCGGTTCCCCCCGGCGGTTGGTGATCGCCGAAGTCCAGGTCAACGACCAGCTTCCGGCCCGCGGATCGACCTCGCCCACCTCGATGCGGCGCTCCTCCTCGGCCCACAGTTCACCGTCGTACGGATGCCAGGTCAGGCGCTCGGCGATCACGGCCCGGTCGTCCACGGCGGAGACCTCCTCGAACGCGACATGCGCCATCGAGCCGATCCGCTCGGGCAGCGCGACATACCCCTCGCCGTGGACATAGGTGTTCCCGCCCCACAGGTTCTGCCCCGACAGATGGGAGGCCGTGAGCTGGAGCCCCTTGTGCCAGCGGTGGTCGTTGGGGCGGTAATCGGTGACCAGCCCGCCGGAGAGGGTCCGGACCGGGTGCAGATACGGCTTGGGGGCCTCCCACGGGGCTTCGGGGCGGTACACATAGGCGAACAATTCGGTGCCGGTCGCCTCGTGGGCCACGGTGATGCGGTCACCGTGGGCGTGGGTCAGTGCGAGCGTCATGCGGGGGCCTCTTCCTTGCCGGTGGTGTCCGGCGCCCAGCCCTGGGCGCCGCCGTGCAGCTCGGTGTAGTAGGGGTCGCCGGGTCCGATCTCCCCCGCGCGGACCGGGGTGTCGGTGAACGCGGACTTGTACAGGGCGGTGATGAACTCGAGCGTCTGCCGGCCGCCCGCGCCGCTGGTCGCGTGGCGCCGTCCCGCCCTGATGTCGGCCACCAGGGCACGGAGCTGCGCCAGGTGCGAGCTGGGCTCGTCCGTACCGAAGTCGCGCCAGGCGGCCACGGTCTCCTCGGGGACACCGGGGGCCGGGGTGATGCGCCAGTCCGCGTTGCGGTAGCCGTACAGGTTGGTCAGTTCGATCGTGGCGAGCTCGCAGTCGATGCGGATGCGGCTCACCTCGTCGGGGCTCAGCACGCTGTTGACCACGGTGGCCACGGCGCCGCTCGCGAACCTCACCTGCGCCGTGGACACGTCCTCGGTCTCGACGCCGTGCACGAGCCGCGCCGCCATCCCCCGCACCTCGCTCCAGGGACCCATCAGGTCCAGCAGCAGATCCGTCTGGTGGATGCCGTGCCCCATGGCGGGCCCGCCGCCCTCGGTCGCCCACCGCCCGCGCCATGGAACGGAGTAGTAGGCGGCGTCCCGGTACCAGGTGGTCTGGCAGTGGGCGACGAGCGGGCGGCCGAACGCCCCCTCCCGCAGCAGTCGCCGCACATGGCGCGCGCCGGAGCCGAACCGGTGCTGGAAGACGATGGAGGCGTACGGTCCCGCGTCCCCGGGCGTCTCGGCCGCCTCGATGGCATCGAAGTCGGCGAGGGACGGGCACGGCGGCTTCTCGCACCACACCCAGGCGCCGGCCTTCAGCGCGGTCACCGCCTGGTCGCGGTGGACGGCGGGCGGCGTGCACAACACCACCAGATCGGGGCGCAGTTCGGCCAGGGTGGCGTCGAGGTCCGTCGAGGCGTACGGAATCCCGGCGCCGGCCGCGAACGCGCGCACCGCGTCCATGTCGACGTCGACGGCGGCGACGATCTCCACCTCGCCCGCGTCGGCCAGCGTGCGCAGCGCGGGCAGATGGCTGGAGCGCGCGATGCCCCCGGTGCCGACCACGGCGGTGCGCAGTGGGGTGGTGGAGCGGTGCGAAGACATGCGGACCCTCTCAGAGATGTGCGGTGAGCGCGGCGCCGTGGGCATGGGCCGGCAGCCCGGACCGTCCGACGGACAGCCGTCGGCCGCCCTCGTGACGCCCCCGGTAGCAACCGCTTGCTATCGATTGGTTCCAACGTTGTAACCGCGAAATCTCGCCACGGTCAACCCCTTGTCAGGAACGGGATTCCGAGCGGCCCCGGCGCTGACAGCCCGCCGAGATCCCTGCATAATGCGGAGAAACACAGGTGAGGAGGTCGGTCAGTGGCCGCGGTGACACTCAAGGACGTGGCGGAGCGGGCAGGAGTCTCGATCAAGACCGTGTCCAACGTTGTACGCGATGCTCCCCGCGTATCCGAGGCCACGCGGAAGCGCGTACTGAAGGCGGTGCACGAGCTGGGCTACCGGCCGAACCCGTCGGCCCGCCGCCTGCGCACCGGGCACAGCGGCCTGATCGGCCTCGCCGTCCCGGATCTGGCGAAGCCGTACTTCGCCGAACTCGCCCAGCACGTTCGGGCCGAGGCCGCGCCGCTGGGCCTGACCGTCCTGATCGAGGAGACGCTGGGCGATGCCACGGAGGAACTGCGCCTGGCCACCGGCGTCGGCGCGTCACTGCTGGACGGTGTGATCCTGTCGCCCCTGCGTGTCTCGCCCGACGAACTCGCAGCCGTGGCCAACGAGTTCCCGCTGGTTCTGCTCGGCGAGCGCAGCTACGAGCGCGACCAGGTGGGGGCCGACCACGTCCTGATCGACAACGTGGCGGCGGCGCGCGACGCCACCGCCCACCTGGCCGGGCTCGGCCGTACGCGGATCGCCGCCATCGGTGTGGACCAGCAGGCGTCGGCGACCAGCCGGCAGCGCCTGGAGGGCTTCCAGCTCGCCCTGCACGAGGCCGGGGTGACCTACGACCCCCGGCTGGCGCCCGCCATCAAGGAGTTCGACCGGCGCAACGGCCTGCTGGCGATGCGCGCCCTGGCCGCCCTGCCGGCCGGTGTACGCCCCGACGCGGTCTTCTGCTTCAGCGACCTGCTGGCCGTCGGCGCCCAACGCGCCCTGTTCGAGGCGGGGTTGAACATCCCGGACGACGTCGCCGTGGCCAGCATCGACGGCTCCGACGAGGCGCTCTACAGCACGCCGTCCCTCACCTCCGTGGTCCCCGACAAGACCGCCATCGCCTCACTGGCCGTGAAGTGCCTGGCGGCCCGCATCCGCTCGGACGTGCCCCTGCCGTTCGAGGTGCATACGGCTCCGCACTGGCTGCACGCCCGGGAATCCACGAACGGCGGGCGCCAGCAGCTTTTTCCCTGACCGCTTTTCCCTGATCCGGACCGACTTTTCGCTGACCCGGACCGACTCTTCGCTGATCCGGGCCGGGGGCCGCCAGTCGAAGGACGGCCCCTCGGCGACGGCGCTCAGCCGCTCCTGGTGACGGTCAGACGCCGCCAGCTCGCGGTCCCGGCCTGGTCACGTACCCCGATCGCACCCCGGGTGAAGGAACAGCCCGGATCCTGGTAGGCGAAACCGACCGGCTTGGCGGGGGAGCCCGCGGGCCTGCCGGTCACCGTGAGGGTGCAGCCCACGGCCTTCACCGTCAGGTGGTACCAGGCCCCGGTGGGCAGGCCGCCGGGGACGGCTGTCTGCGCCAGCTCCTTCCAGGCACCGTGCTGCTTGCCGAGGACGATTCGCCGCGACGACACACCGACGTATTGACTTCCGCTCCCCGGCCTAAAGGCTGTGGATTCCCACCACGGTCGGCTGACCGCCGCGTTGATGTCCCGGTCGAGGACGGCTCCGCAGGCTCCGCATTCCCACACTCGGATGTGCAGGGGCTTGGGGCCGTCCTTGACGCCGCACTGCGAGCAGACCTGGGAGGTCGGTTCGAACCGTCCGATGCGGTGGAAGCCGCGGCCGAACTTCGCGGCCTTGTACTCCAGCATCGTCACGAATGCGGACCATCCAGCGTCGTGCACGGACTTGGCCAGGCGTGTACGGGCGAGTCCCTTCACCGCCAGGTCTTCCACTGCGACCGCTTGGTTATCGCGGATCAGCCGGGTGGAGAGCTGGTGGTGGAACTCGCGCCGCGCGTCGGTGACCTGCGCGTGAGCGCGGGCGACCTTGATCCTGGCCTTGTTCCGGTTGTTCGAGCCCTTCCCCTTGCGGCTGAGGGCCTGCTGTGCGCGCTTGAGCTTCTTCTCGGCCCGGCGCAGGAAGCGAGGAGCGTCGATCTTCGTGCCGTCGGACAAGACGGCGAAATGCCCCAGCCCCAGGTCGATGCCGACGGTCTGATCGCTCTCCGCTGAGGTGACGGGCTCGGTGGCCACAACGAAGCTTGCGAAGTACCTTCCGGCCGCGTCCTTGATCACGGTCACCGTGGAGGGGGCCGAGGGAAGGCTGCGGGGCCACTTCACCCGCACGTCCCCGATCTTCGGCAAGGACAGGTCGCCGCCGGTGGTGATCTTCCAACGGGCGTTCGCGGTGAAACGTACTGCCTGCCGGTTGTCCTTGCGGGACTTGAGCCGGGGCGCACCCATGCGCGGGCGCTTGCCCTTCAGCCCGTCGAAGAAGTTCCGGTACGCGGCGTCCAGGTCCCGCAGGGACTGCTGGAGCACGACAGCGGACACCTTGCCGAGCCACGCGCGCTCTTCGGTGAGCTTGGCCTGGGTGATCAGCAGCTTGGACAGGTCCCCCGTCTTCGGGAACGCCTCGCCTGTGGCGCGGGCGATCTCACGGGCGCGAAGCGCGTCGTTGTAGACCACCCGTGCACACCCGAACGCCCTGGCCAGCGCTGAGCGCTGAGGACCGTTCTGGTACAGACGGAAGCTGTACCTCAACTGCATGTCGATCACCCTAAGACAGTTGGGCCATGGCTGAGAATCAGAACATCTGTACTGGTCGGCACTGCACTTTCGCCCTCCACGCGCAGTTGGTTTTTGTGACGAAGTACCGGCACAAGGTCTTCAAGGACACTCACCTGACGCGCATGGAGGAGATCATGCGGGCCGTCTGCGCCGACTTCGTGTGCGAGCTGATCGAGTTCGACGGCGAGAACAACCACGTCCACCTGCTCGTTCCGGTTCTCCCAGCACGCGGGTGCCGTCGCTGTCTCATGAGGATTGTCCCTTTCCTTCGGAATGCCGGTAGGGAGCCAGGTGGTTGCGGGGGTCCCGTTTGAGCCGGTAGCCGCCGGGGACCGTCGGCAGCGGGTCCTCGGCCCGCATCTGCCACACGGCCAGCAGGGACAGCAGCCTGACCCGCTCGTCGGCGGCCGCCGGGTCCGACCAGCGGTCCACCAGTTCCAGCGGGTCCTCGCGCAGGTTGTACAGGCGGAAGTCCCCGACGATGTCCGCGTACAGGGTCCAGTCCCCGCTGCGGACCTTGCGGCGGCGCCCGCTCTGCGTGGCCGCGTTGAGCTCATCCCAGCGGGGCTCGCCGCCCGGGCCGTCGAAGATGAGCCCGGGCATCCGGTCGGCCACGTCCTCGGGCCCGTAGGGGAGTCCTCCCATGCCCTGCTCCACATAGACGCTGCCGAACTCCTCCGCCGGACAGGGCCGTCCGGTCAGCAACGGCCACAGGCTGCGCCCCTGCACACCGTCGGGCAGCTCGCGCCCCATCGCCTCGCAGAGCGTGGGCATGAGGTCCGCGAGCGAGACGTGCTCCGGACGCGGCGCGCCGGAGGGCCGCACCGCGTCCCCGTTGACCACCAGGGGGACTCTGGCCAGGATGTCCGGGATCTCCGCGCCCTTGCGCACCAGTCCGTACTCGCCGACGAAGTCGCCATGGTCCGCGGTGGCGACGACGACGCGTTCGCGTACCCGGTGCCGGGTCTCCAACCCCGCGAGCAGACGCCGCAGTTCGTCGTCGATGAGCCGCAGCATGCCGAAGTAGTTGGAACGCGACGGGGCGATGGCTCCCTCGTAGTCGGCCACCGCGTGCTCGCCCAGGCTGCGCAGATACTGCCAGGGGAAGGTTTTCCCCTCCAGCGCGTCGGCCCCGGTGCGGGGCGGCGGCAGCGACTCCTTCGGGAACAGCGAGAAGTAGGGCTCGGGCACCTGATACGGATTGTGCGGCTCGGGGATGGACACCGTCAGCAGGAACGGCCGGTCGTCGGGGACGGTGGCGGCCCAGGCGAGCGCTTCGTCGACGATGCGGTGCGGATTCTGCGCCTCGACCGGGAACGGTGTGGGCTCCTCGTGGGTGCGGTGCCGCAGCGCCGCCAGCCATGCGTCGAACTCCTTGTGCAACGCCTTTGAGGGGGCGGCCACTTGGCCGTCATGCATGAACTCGACCCAGTGGTCCACGGACGAGGCGTCGAGATAGGTGTGGTTCTTGCCGATCATCGCCGTGGCGTATCCGGCCGCGCGGGCCTCACCGAAGAGATCGGCGTCGCGGACCGCGAGCGGATTCGCCGGGTTCTGGGTGACGCGGTGCGCGCTGGGGAACCGCCCGGTCATCAGACTGGTGCGGGCGGGGCAGCACAGCGGTGACGTCGTGTAGGCGCGGTCGAACCAGGCCCCGGAGCGTCCCAGCTCGTCGAGGAACGGCGTGGTGTCCAGCGGGAATCCCTCACGGGCGCTGACGTCGGCACGGTGCTGGTCGGTCAGGACGAGAACGATGTCGGGCCGGCGGGGCGTGGTCACGCTCGGGTGGTCCTTTCGGCGAGGGTGGCGCCGTCGGTCGACGGGCCGTCGGTGGTACGGCGGTCGGCGCGGGAGATCCGCAGGCCGATGAGGGCCGCGCAGGCCGCGCTGAACAGGACCGAGACGACCACGGCGAGGGCCAGCCACCACGGCGAGCCGTCGGACGCCACCAGCATGGCGTACGCGACCGGCGGGGTGAGGCCGCCGAGGATCGAGCCGACCTGGTAGACGAACGACACCGCCGTGTAGCGGACCTCGGTGGGGAACAGCTCGGCCAAGAACGTGCTCTGGACGGCGAATTGGGCCGAGTTGCACAGCCGGAAGAGCGTGATCCCGAGCACCATCCAGAAGAGCGTCCCGGTCTGGAGCAGGGCGAACAGGGGGAAGGTGGTCACGGCCATCGACAGCACACTCCACACGAACGTGCGGCGCACCCCGAACCGGTCACCGATCCTGCCGAGGTAGAGCATCAGCGGCAGGCAGATGATGCTCGGGATCAGCGTTCCCACGATCCCGATGCTGTCGCTCCGGTGCAGGTAGGTGACGATGTACGCCGTCACCACGGGCCCGACGACATTGCCGGTGATGGCATCGGCGGAGCGCGCGCCCAGCGCGAGGAGCAGCGGCGCCCAGTGGCGGCGCAGGAGCGTGATCAGCGGCGCCTTCGCCACCCCGCGCTTTTCCTGAAGGCGCGTGAAGTCCCCGCTCTCGGCGAGGCGCGTGCGCACCACGAGGGCGTAGACGAGCAGGATCCCGCTGAGCAGGAACGGGACCCGCCACACCCAGTCCTCGTACTGCGTGTCCGAGGAGAGCCAGGTGCACAGCAGCACGAGCCCGCTGCTGAAGATGCCGCCCACGGGATTGCCGAGCTGCGGGATGGAACCGAAGAAGCCGCGCCGCTCCTTCGGCACCGACTCGATCGTGGCGAGCGCGGCACCGGCGTACTCGCCGCCGAGGCCGATGCCCTGAAGCACCCGCAGGAACAGCAGGATGACCGGGGCGGCCGCGCCGATCGCGGCGTAGCCGGGCAGCAGGCCGATCACGAACGTCGGGATGCCCATGAGCAGCATCGTGAGAATCAGGAGCTTCTTGCGGCCGACCCGGTCGCCGAAGTGCCCGAAGACCAGGCCGCCGATGGGCCGGGCGAAGAACCCGACGGCGGTCGTCGTGAGGGCCAGCAGGGAGCCGATCGCGCTGCTCTGCGCCGGGAAGAAGACATGGCCGAAGACGAGTGCCGCGGTGGTTCCGTAGAGCCCGAAGTCGAACCACTCGAAGGTCGAGCCGAGGAAGCCGGCGAGCACGGTACGACGTGTGGCGGGGGCGATCCGAGGCGGGTCTGGCCTTGGCATACGGCGGCTCCACTGAGCATCCCAACGGTTACGGTAACCGTTGCATTGCGTGGGACGTTAGGACCGCGCGATGTTCGCCGTCAATGACTAGGCGTAGGAAAATGTTGACTCGCGTTCGATTATGGTGAGCGGTACCTCGACATGGCTCCGCGGGCGTGTGCCCTCCCGCACCCGCGCCGTGAGCAGGTCGAGAGCCCGCCGGGCCATCGTGCGGACATCCGCCTGAACGGTCGTCAGCCCGGGCCAGGAGTACTCCGCGTCCTCGTCGTTGCCGAACGCGACGACCTGGACCTGCCCCGGAACGTCCCGGCCCGCCCTGCGCAGCGCGTGCAACGCCCCGTGCGCGAGCGGCTCCTCGAGCGCGAGCACCGCGTCGAACGGCGTGCCTGTGCCCAGAAGTTGCACGATCGCCGCATGCCCGTCGTCCCTTGAGGACCGCGGCGTCTCCGCGACGAGCGACGGGGAGAACGTCCGCCCCGCCGCCGTCAGCGCGCGCCGGTATCCGTCGGTGCGCAGTGCGGCCGCGCTGTCACCGCCCGCCTTCCGCTCACCGCCCAGCAGCACGACACGCGAGGCGCCACGGTCGAGCAGCAGCCGCACGGCGGCCTCGGCCGCGGCGGTGTCCCGCGAGGAGACGCCGTCGAAGGGGCCCTCCACCCGGCGCGATCCGAGCAGCACCGCGGGGCCGGGGGAGGGCAGAGCCGTCAGCTCCCGCGCGGTGATCGCGGTCGGCATCAGCAGCACGCCGTCCGAGAGGCCCCCGCGATTGCGCAGCACCTCCAGCTCCCGCTCGCGGTCGCCCCCGGTGGGCTCCATCACCACGCTGATGCCCTGGGCCTCCGCGAGATCGAAGACCGCGGCGGCCAGGGGCGCGCAGTAGCCGTACCCGAGGCCCGGCAGGGCGAGCGTCACCGTGCCCGTCGTCCTCGAATTGAGGCCGCGGGCCAGGGGGTTGGGGCGGTAGCCGAGTTCCTCGACCGCGACGCGCACGGCTCGGACGGTCGCCTCGTTCACCTGCCCGGTGGCATTGACGACATTGGACACGGTCTTGACGGACACACCGACAGCGGCGGCCACATCGCGCATGCGCACCACCGTCGGCCGGCCACGCGAGGACTCCGGCTCATTCACTGGCAACGGCGCTCGACTCCCGTTCGACCAGGCGGTATCCGACCATATGGTGTCCCGGTTCGGGGAGCACCGCGCCGGTCGCCCGAGCCTGTGCGCGTTCCGCCAGGAGCGCGACGGCGCGGCGCGCGATCTCCTCGCGCCCCGGGTCGACGGTGCTGAGAGTGGGGGCGCAGTAAGCGGCCTGCGCGACGTTGCCGAACCCGACCACGGCGATGTCTCCCGGCACGCCGCGCCCCGCGTCCCGCAGCCCGCGGAGCGCGCCCAGGGCGAGCGCGTCGCCGAGCGCGAACACCGCGTCCGTATCGGGCGCCCGCTCGATGAGCGTCCGTACCGCCTCGGCGCCCGCCGCGAACGTGACGGTCTCCGTGCTCACCACCCGCCGGCGGCTCACCGGCAGCCCGGCGTCGCGCAGACCCGCGACATACCCCAGATAGCGCTCGTCGCTCTCCGCGGGCAGCACCTCGCCGGGGGCCAGGGCGGCGATGCGGCGCCGCCCGCCCGCGACCAGATGGGCCACGACCGTGCGCCCCGCCTCGAACAGGTCCGCCTCGAAGGAGTCGACGCGGCCCGCGGTGACCGACGCCGTGGCCACGATCAGCGGCTTGGTCACCGTCAACGCCCGCATGTCCTCTTGGCCGAGCGCGACGGGGACGAGCAGGATTCCGTCCACATGCCGCAGGTAGGGGTCGTCGCAGACACCGCGCTCGCGCCGCACATCGCCGTGCGTCTGCGTGATGCGTACGGACATCCCATGCTGCTGGGCCTCGCGCAGCACGGAGTCGGCGAATTCGCGGAAGTACGGGACCGTGACACTCGGCAGGGCGAGCCCCATCACATGGGACCGTCCCGAACGCAGGCGCCGCGCGGCCAGATTGGGGCGGTACCCGAGCTCGTCGATCGCCTCCCGCACCCGCTGCCGGGTCTCCTCCCGGACGTTCCCGCGGCCGCGGACCACGCTCGATACCGTGCTCGCCGAGACACCGGCGAGGGCGGCCACATCACGCAAGGTCGCGGAACCGCGTGTCGGGGAGTCCGCACCCGCGCCGGAAAGCCGTCCGCGCACAGCTCACCACGCCCCTTCCGCCACGACGGGAGTCTAGCCCGCGCCCGCCGCGGCGCCCGGCCGCAGCCCCGCCGGGCACCAGCCGATCAGCACGCCCGCCGCCATGGCCGCTATTCCGCCCAGGCGAACGTGCGGGTTCCGCTTACCCCCTCGAAGATGATCGCGTCGCCTACGCGATGGGCGCCCCGGCCCGCTTCCCCCGCCGGGCGGCCGTTGCGCCAGGCGATCCGGCCGTCCACGGCGATGGTGCGGTCCTTGTGGAGGAGCGGTACGGAGACCCGGCCGGCCGTACCCTTCGGGGCCCGGACGGTGAGGACGAACGAGTCGTCCCCCGCTCCGCGCCGCCACCGTACGGAAATCGAGCCAGCCG
>NZ_JAHLEM010000100.1 GCF_018883605.1 Streptomyces niphimycinicus
CCGGGCGTCGTACGGTGCGGTGCCGAACCGGGGGCGGACTCTCCGGTATGTGATGGGGGCCACCGCACGGCCGTAGGATGGCGCGGTGCTGGTCAAGTGGATTCGCTGCACCGTGGTGGACCGCCCGGGTTTCGAGCGGGGGCAGCGGAAGTGGGCGGGGTTGCCCGGCGAACCGGGATTCCGGGGGCAGGGCGGTGGCTGGAGCCGGGGGCGTCCGGATGTGGCGCATGTCTTCGCGTTCTGGGAGAGCCGGGCGTTCTACGACTCCTTCATGGCGCGTTCGCACGACCGGCTGGCGGCCGCGCAGTCGGGCACGTACCGGGATATGCAAGTCCGGCTGTTCGAGCACCGGTTCGATGTGAAGGTCGGCTTCGAGCCGCGGTTCTCCGATGCGGACGTGGTGCGCGTCGCGCACTGCCGGGTGCGCCCCGACCGGGTGGATCACTTCACGCTGGTGCAGGAGAAGGTGTGGAATCCGGCCATGGCCGGGTCGCCCGGGATGCTGCGCGGGGTGTTCGGCGAGGCGCCGGGGAACGAGTTCCTGGTGCTGTCGATGTGGGATTCGGCGGCCGAGCACGGGAAGTACCGGGTGGAGCGGGTCGAGCGGCTCGGCCTGCGCGCGCAGACGGAAGCGGATGTGGCGGCGATCGCGGGCGATGTCGTACGGGTCGAGTCCGCCTGGACGGTGGCGTGAGGGCGGGACGAGCCCTCGGCTGATCGAGGGGAGGCCCTGCGCTCAGGAGTCGGCCCTGATCACCCGCGGGCAGGGGAATACGCCCCGGCCCGGACCGCGGCGGCGACGGCGGCCGCCGTCTGGTCGGCGAGCGGCGTATCGATGGGCTCACGGGTGATCAGCGCCCGGAAGAACAACGGCGCGGAGACGGCACGTACGACCGCCGCGGCGTCGGTGCCGGACGGGGCCTCACCGCGGTCCACGGCCCGCCGGACCACGGATTCGCAGCGGGCGAAGCGCTCGGTGTAGAAGTCGCGCAGCGCCTCGGCCGCGCGTTCGGACTGGAACGCGGCCGCGATGAAGGCGGTCGGTGCGGCGGCGGCCGGCGCGCTGCCGAAGGTCTCGGTCACCTCGCGGGCGAGGGCGCGCAGATCGCCCTCCAGGCTTCCGGTGTCGGGCGGTGTCCAGGCGTCCTCGCCCGCGAGGTCGAGCGCGTCCGCCACAAGCCCCTCGACGCTGCCCCAGCGCCGGTAGACGGTCGTCTTGTGGATGCCCGAGCGCTCGGCGACGTACTCCACGGTCAGACCGGGATAGCCGTGCTCGGCGAGGCCGGTGAGCACGGCGTCGCGCACCGCCGAGCGGGTGCGTGCGGTGCGCCCGCCGGGGCGGACGGTGCCCGGTGTCGGGGCGGCGCTCTCTGCGGACAAGTGCAACTCCAGTTGTGTTAGCGGGTTTCCTGTGCCATGGTGAGGGTAATGCAACATCAGTTGTATTTGGAGCGTGCGGTCCGAATGGCCCACGTGCTCGCGTGCTTGGAGGTGCGCCCCTGTGCCCACGCAGATCTCGCTCCGAAGCGTCACGCTGTCCCGGGGGGACCGGCTGCTGATCGACGACGTGTCCTTCGCGGTCCGGCCCGGGGAGCGGGTCGGCGTCGTGGGGGAGAACGGAGCGGGCAAGTCCACCCTGCTGCGGCTGCTGGCCGGGAGCGAGTCACCGGACGACGGGGCCGTGGTGACGGTGGCCGACGGCGGCATCGGTCACCTCGGCCAGACGCCCGAGCTGCCCCCGGATCACACCGTGCGCGACGCGGTGGACGCCGCACTCGCCGAGGTGCGCGCCATGGAGCGCGGGCTGCGCGAGCTGGAGGCGGATCTCGGCGGTGGCGCCCCCGGCGCGCTCGCCGCCTACGGCGATCTGCTGACCGCGTTCGAGGTCCGCGGCGGCTATGAGGCGGACGCCCGGGTGGAGAAGGCGCTGCACGGCCTGGGGCTCGGCGGCATCGGGTACGAGCGGCGGCTCGGCAGTCTGTCGGGCGGTGAGCAGGCCCGGCTCGGGCTCGCCTGCCTGATCGCCGCCGCGCCCGAGGTGATGCTGCTGGACGAGCCGACGAACCACCTCGACGGTGCCGCGCTCGGCTGGCTGGAGGAGGCGCTGCGGGGGCATTCGGGCACCGTCCTCGCGGTCTCCCACGACCGGGTCTTCCTGGAGCGGGTGGCGACCGCGATCGTCGAGGTGGACGCCGACCGGCGCGCCCTGGTGCGGTACGGAGGGGGGTACGCCGGATTCGTCGCCGAGCAGACCGCCGCGCGCCGCCGCTGGGAGCAGGCGTACGAGGAGTGGTGCGCGGAGACGGCCGCGCTGACGGAGGCCGCCACGACCGTCGCACGGCGGGTCGCCCCGGGCCGCGGCATGAAGGACGGCAACAAGCTGGCCTACGACCGGGACAGGGGGCGTGTGCAGTCCTCGGTGTCCAGCAGGGTGCGGAACGCCAGGGAGAGGCTGCGCAGGCTCCAGGAGGACCCGGTGCCGCGCCCGCCGGAGCCGCTGCGGTTCTCTGCGCTCCCCGCCGCGGGCACGGCGGGTGGTGTGCTCATCGACCTCCACGACGTCCGCGTGGGGGAGCGGCTGGCGGTCGACCGGCTCACCGTGGCGGCCGGGGAGAGAGTGCTCGTCCACGGTGCCAACGGCGCGGGCAAGTCCACGCTGCTGCGGGTCATGGCGGGATGGGAGGAGCCGGATACCGGCCGGGCGACCCGCCGGGGCAGGATCGGCTATCTCGCCCAGGAGATACCCGTTGCCAGACCCCGGGAGCGGCTGCTGTCGGCCTTCGGCCGTGGGCTGCCGGGGACACCGGAGGAGCAGGGCGCCCTTCTCCTGTCGTACGGCCTGTTCCACACGGACGATCTCCACGTCCCGGTGGGATCGCTCTCCGCGGGCCAGCGCCGCCGGCTGGCGCTCGCCCGGCTGCTGGCCCGCCCCGCCGATCTGCTGCTGCTCGACGAGCCGACCAACCATCTCGCCCTCGGCCTGGTGGAGGAGCTGGAGGAGGCGCTGGCCCAGTGGACCGGGGCGCTGGTGGTGGTGTCGCACGACCGGCTGCTGCGAAGCCGCTTCACCGGGCGCCGGTGCGAAATACGAGGAGGCCGGCTCATGGCCGAGGAGGGGGGTGCGGCACCGGTCGCGGCCTCGATCTAGGGTGGCGCCATGGCACGACCCCGGCGCATCGTCCTCCTGCGGCACGGAGAATCAGAGGGGAATGTTGATGACTCGGTGTACGAAAGGGTGCCCGACCATGCCCTGAAGCTGACCGAGACCGGGCGCCGGCAGGCGGCGGAGGCGGGCGAGCGGCTGCGCGCCGCCTTCGGTGACGAGCGTGTGTCGATCTATGTGTCGCCGTACCGCCGCACCCACCAGACCCTGAGGCTGCTCGATCTCGACCCCACGCGCACCCGGGTCAGGGAGGAGCCGCGGCTGCGGGAGCAGGACTGGGGAAACTGGCAGGACCGCGAGGACGTGCGGAAACAGATGGCGTACCGCGACGCCTACGGACACTTCTTCTACCGGTTCGCGCAGGGTGAGTCGGGAGCCGACGTCTACGACCGGGTGGACGCGTTCCTGGAGAGCCTGTGGCGCAGCTTCCAGGACCCTGCCCATCCGCCGAACGTCCTGCTGGTGACCCATGGGCTGACCATGAGGCTGTTCTGCATGCGGTGGCTGCATTGGAACGTCGCCGAATTCGAGTCGCTGTCCAACCCCGGCAACGGCGAATCACGGGCCCTGCTGCTCGGCTCGGACGGGCGCTACCACCTGGACCGGCCCTTCGAGCGCTGGTGCACCCCCAAGCCCTACGGCCGCACCGGTTAGAGTGCGCAGCGATGACCGCTGACCGTTTCCATCGGGCTCTTAGGAGTCTGCGCGGGCTGGCCGTGGGCGACGCCCTCGGTTCCCAGTTCTTCGTCCCCGCCAACCATCCGTTCCTCAAGCGTCGCGAGCTGCCGCCCGACCCCTGGCAGTGGACCGACGACACCGAGATGGCCTGTTCGATCCTGGCCGTCCTGGTGAACCACGGCCGGATCGACCAGGACCATCTCGCCCGGTCCTTCGCCGACCACCATGATTTCGACCGGGGCTACGGCCCCGCCGTGAACCGGATGCTCCGCCTGATCAGGGAGGGCGGCGAGTGGCGTGACCTGGCCGCCGGGCTGTTCCAGGGGCAGGGATCGTGGGGCAACGGCGCCGCCATGCGGATCGCCCCGCTGGGAGCCTGGTATGCGGGAGATGTGGAGCAGGCGACACATCAGGCGGAGATCTCGGCGTACACCACACATCAGCACCGCGAGGCCGTGGCGGGAGCCATGGCGGTGGCCGCGGCCGCGGCGCTGGTGGCGGATCCGGCGGGCCACGGTGGGCCGGAGGAGCTGCTGGACCAGGTGGTCGAGGTGGTGCCGCGCAGCGCGGTCCAGGCGGGACTGCGCCGCGCCCGCGACATGCTCGACTACGCGGACGCCGGGACCGTCGCCGCGGTGCTCGGCTGTGGCCGGCGCACCAGCGCCCATGACACCGTGCCGTTCGCCCTGTGGGCGGCCGCCCGCCACCTGGGCTCCTTCGAGGAGGCGTTCTGGCGGACGGCCTCGGCCGGCGGGGACGTGGACACCACCTGCGCCATCGTCGGGGGAGTGGTCGCGGCCGCTGCCGCCGGTGCGCCGCCCGCCGACTGGCTGGACCGGACCGAGGCGCTGCCGGAGTGGGTCCCGGCGCGGGCCGACTGACTCCTCCCACGTGCGTGATGCGGTGCCTCGCCCGGTTTGCCCCACCGCCGAACCGGCCCTCCGCCGCGCCGTGTTGAGCCGAATCGGACACCCGGTTCACCGAGGGAGGGGCCGCCCGGAGGAGCCGGGCACCGCTGCCGAGGATCCGGCTTCCGAACGCAGGTAAGAGCGGCGTAAGGTTGTCCTCGCCATGGCATATGAACCGCCCACCCACAGTGTCGAGCGCTCGCTTCGCGCCACGACGGGAGCCAAGATCGTCGTCGGTATCGACGAGGTCGGACGCGGGGCATGGGCCGGTCCGGTGACGGTCTGCGCGGCGGTCACCGGCCTGCGCCGTCCGCCGACCGGACTCACCGACTCCAAGCTGCTGAGCCCCAAGAAGCGCACGACCCTGGCCCAGGAGTTGCACTCGTGGGTCACCGCGCACGCCCTGGGTCACTCCTCTCCCGAGGAGATCGACGGCCTGGGGATGACGGCCGCCCTCCGGCTCGCCGCCACGCGTGCGCTGGACGCGCTGCCGGTCCGGCCGGACGCGGTGATCCTGGACGGGAAGTACGACTACCTCGG
Organism: Streptomyces niphimycinicus; assembly: GCF_018883605.1. GTDB lineage: Bacteria > Actinomycetota > Actinomycetes > Streptomycetales > Streptomycetaceae > Streptomyces > Streptomyces niphimycinicus. Next base: position 5,290 of record NZ_JAHLEM010000100.1, read on the forward strand.
CGCTCCCTGGACGGTCCGTACGGTCATCAAGGGCGATCAGTCCTGTGTGTCCGTCGCCGCCGCCTCGGTGATCGCCAAGGTGCGCCGGGATGCGATGATGGCCGAACTGGGAGCCGAGCACCTGGACTTCTGCTTCGAGGACAACGCCGGATATCCGTCCCCCGTGCACCGCGCCGCCCTGCGGGAACTGGGGCCCACGCCCCACCACCGGCTGTCCTGGGCCTATATGGACGGGCTGCCCCGCTGGCGGCACCTGAAGCGGGTCCGCAGCACCCCAGAACCGGTCGCGCTGGAGGACGAAGGCCAACTCGGCTTCGACTTCTGAGCAGACCAAGCGGTCAAACCGCCACCCGCCGATGCGACTCGCACCGACGTTTGATAGACATCAGCCCATGCCTCTCATCCCCGAGGAGCCTCAGATTCACGAGAGTGTCCCGGGTCCCCGCGCGACACCGGCCGCAGGCCGCACCGCGCCGACCCCTCGTCCTGTCCCTGGTCCCGGCCCCCGGCCCGCACCGCGGCGGCCTGGAAGCCCCGGTCCCAACCGTGGCTCCGCCGGAACCTCGTCGGCTCAGTCGCAGCGCACCGCGAGCGATGCGACGAAGCCCCTGCCGACCGCCCCGGCGGCTTCGGCTGCCAAGGCCGCACCCGCCGCCGCGAAGGCCGGTCCCCAGCTTCAGCTCATACCCGCCACGGTGGACGGCGCGCTGGACGCGGCGGACGAGGCGGTCGACCTGCTGCTGGATTCCGGCCGGGCCCCCGCTGACATCCTGGTGCTTACCACCGGGGAGCAGCATCCGTGGGCGGCGCATGAATTGTCCTTCGGCGAGGCGTCGTACTGGGCGCAGCACGACGCCGGAGACGATGTCTTCTACGCCGGTGCGGATGCCGATCGCACCAAGGGCCGCCCGGTCGTGGTCGTCGCCGTCAACGGCGGTGCGAACGACGCCGTGGCCCGCGCGCTGCCCGAGGCGATGGGCCGTGCCGGGACGCTGCTGATCGTCTGCGGCGACCCGAAGCGCATCAACGCCCTCATCGGTCCGGGCGCCTGAGGCCGCACGCCCCCGAACGCCCGGTGTCCGGCAGGCTCTGTCCCCGTGGCGGAGCTGTCCGGCATCCGGACGGACGGAGGTGGCCATGGGCGTCCCGCGACCGGTCGGACGCGGGTGCCCGGCGACCGGTCAGACGGCGGCGGACTGGCTCAGCGCCGTGCGCGCTCCGCGGTGGGGCCGCGGCAGCGCCTTCGGGTCGCCGTCGCCCTCGACGGCCACATCCAAGTCGGTGGGCAGCGAAGCGGAGTGCGGCCGACGGCCGCCCCGCCCCTCGCCGAGGACCCGCCAGCCGTCACGCGTCAGCGTGATGTAGGCGCCGCAGCGCAGGCCGTGCAGGGTGCAGGCGTCGCGCAACCCCCACATCCAGGCGCCGTCCTCGTCCGTCCACCGGCTCTCGCCCTCGCGGCAGTAGAGCAGCACGGCGGTGCGGATCGGTGTGCGGCGCCGCAGATCGTGCGGGATCACCCGGCGCAACTGCGCCAGCAGCGCGTTCCGGAAGTCCCAGCCGTCGATGGCGGTGGCTCGGCGGACGAAGGAGGCGCTCGCCGTGAGCCGTTCGTCCGGATCGAGGACCGCGACGACGACGGTCGAGGGCGTCGGCAGATGGCGGCTGTGCAGTCCGGTGACCACCTCGCGTGGATTGCGCAGCAGCGGGATCCCCGCTGCCGCCCACTCGGCGGGCTGGAGCATCCGGCCGACCCGGGAAACGGAATCGGCGGACGGTGGCGGAGCGAAGCCGAAGGTCACGGTCCTCCCTTCGTCTGCGCCCACGGTCCGTGCGAAGGGTCGGGCACGGGCGCGGGCCACGACACAGCCCGACGGACCACGGACGGACCGAGGGCGGGGGAGCTGCGGACAATTCTTGCGGTCGCGCCCGCGTGCGGCAATGAGCAGTTGGTCCCACTGACTGTTTTACCTGGATGTGCGTTCTATATTCCTGACCGGTTCATGCCCCGCCGCAGCCTTGGCCGCCCCTACCCCTGCACGGCCAGGACCAGCGGAAACACTCCGGCTGCTCCGGCTCGGCGGAGCAGCCGGGAGGCGACGGCCAAGGTCCAGCCGGTGTCCGCCATGTCGTCCACCAGCAGCACCGGCCCACCCGCCTCGGCAAGGGCCGCCGCCAGCGGGGGCGGCACGGTCAGCGCGCCGTGCAGCGCTCGCAGCCGCTGGGCGCTGTTGGTGCGCGGCACCCGGGTGTCGAATTCGCCGTCGTGGTACGCGACGCTGCCGAGCAGCGGCAACCGGCCAACGGTGGCGATCCGTTCGCCGAGTGTCCGGATCAGCTCCGGGCGGGTGCGCGAGGCGACCGTGACCACGCCCACCGGGCGGTCCGCGGCGTCCGGCGCGCCCGAGGCCCAGCCGCCGGGGCCCTTGGCCCAGTCGGCGAGCACTGTCACCACCGCACCGGCCACATCGTCGGGCACCGGGGCGTCCGGACTCTGCGGGGCCAGCAGCGGCCGCAGCCGGTTTCCCCAGCCGATGTCGGAGAGCCGGCCCAGGGCCCGGCCCGGGGCGGCCTGCTCATCCGCCGGAATGCGGCCCTTGAGATCGACGCCAACCGAGGGCAGCCCGGTCGGCCACATACGGCGCGGCTCCACCTCGACACCGGGCCGCCCCAGCTCGCCGCGCGCCGCGTCCAGCGAGGCGTCGGACACCTCGGTGGTGAACCGGGCCCCCGCGCAGTTGTCACAGCGGCCACAGGGCGCCGCCTTCTCATCGTCCAACTGCCGCCGCAGGAACTCCATCCGGCAGTCGCCCGTCGAGGCGTACTCCCGCATGGCCTGCTGCTCGGCCTCCCGCTGGCGCGCCACCCACGCGTACCGCTCCGCGTCGTACGCCCAGGGCTGCCCGGTCGCGGTCCAGCCGCCGCGCACACGCCGCACCGCGCCGTCCACATCGAGCACCTTGAGCATGATCTCCAGACGTGACCGCCGCAGCTCGACCTGGGGCTCGAGCGCGGGCAGGGACACCGGCCGGTCCGACGCCGCCAGCACCTCGAGGGTGCGGCGCACCTGCTCCTCGGGCGGGAAGGCGAGCGAGGCGAAATACCGCCAGATCGCCTCGTCCTCGCGACCGGGCAGGAGCAGCACCTCGGCGTGCTCCACACCGCGCCCGGCGCGCCCGACCTGCTGGTAGTAGGCGATGGGGGAGGACGGCGAACCGAGATGCACCACGAAGCCGAGGTCCGGCTTGTCGAAGCCCATGCCCAGCGCGGAGGTGGCGACCAGCGCCTTGACCCGGTTGGCCAGCAGGTCCTCCTCGGCCTGCTGGCGATCCGCGTTCTCCGTCTTGCCGGTGTAGGAGGTGACGGTGTGGCCGCGCTGCCGCAGGAACGCGGTCACCTCCTCGGCCGCGGCGACGGTGAGGGTGTAGATGATCCCCGAGCCCGGCAGCTCATCGAGGTGCTCGGCGAGCCAGGCGAGCCGATGCGCGGCGTCCGGCAGCGGCAGCACGCCCAGTCGAAGGCTCTCCCGGTCCAGCGGCCCGCGCAGCACCAGCGCCCGCGCGGTCCCTTCGCCGGTGCCCAACTGCTCGGCCACATCGGCCGTGACCCGTGCGTTCGCGGTCGCGGTCGTGGCGAGCACGGGCACACCCTGGGGCAGATCCGCGAGCATGGTGCGCAGCCTGCGGTAATCGGGCCGGAAGTCATGGCCCCAGTCGGAGATGCAATGCGCCTCGTCGACGACCAGCAGGCCGGTGGCGGCGGCCAACTGTGGCAGCACCTGGTCCCGGAAATCGGGGTTGTTGAGCCGCTCGGGGCTCACCAGCAGCACATCCACCCCGCCCTCGGCCACCTCCGCCTGGATGGTGTCCCACTCCTCGGTGTTCGCGGAGTTGATGGTGCGGGCCCGGATACCGGCGCGCGCGGCGGCCTCGACCTGGTTGCGCATCAGCGCGAGCAGCGGCGAGACGATCACGGTCGGACCGCTGCCGCGCTCGCGCAGCAACGCGGTGGCGACGAAATACACCGCCGACTTGCCCCAGCCGGTGCGCTGCACGACCAGCGCCCGGCGGCGCTCGGCGACCAGCGCCTCGATCGCCCGCCATTGATCTTCCCGGAGCCGGGCGGAGCCTGTGGTGTCCCCGACGAGGCGGGCCAGGACGCGGTCGGCCGAGGTACGCAGATCTTCGTCGCTCATGCCCCCATGCAACCCGATCCCGCCGACATCGCGCCAATGGCCCCGGCAGCCTGTGGATAACGTTATCCACAGGGGTGGCGGGGCCGACGAGGCTGAGGGACCGTCGGGCCATGACTCGACACAACGAATCGGCCGGTCTGCCCGGCGAAGAGCAGGTCACCCTCCGCAGCCCGGCCGAGCTCGCCGATGCCCTGCCCTATGTCCTGGGCTTTCAGCCGGACGACAGCATCGTGATGATCGCGCTGCACGGCTCCCGCGGCCGGTTCGGCGGCAGGCTGAGGCTCGGCATTCCCCGGATCCCGGAGGAGTGGCCCGAAGTCTGCGACCAGCTCGCCGAATGCCTGATCAGCGGCAGCGAGCGACGCGGCGGGCGGCCGGACGGGGTCGTTCTGTTCCTGTGCCAGGAGCCGGCCGAGGGCGAGTCGGGGCAGGAGGCGATGGAGCGGCTGCGGCCCCTCGCACAGCGGCTGCGCACCGCGTGCGGCGGGTTGGAGGTGCCGGTGTTCGAGGCGCTGTGCATCTCCGGCGGCCGGTTCTGGTCGTATGTCTGTCCCGACCGGCGCTGCTGCCCGCCGGAAGGCGTTCCGCTCGCCCTGCCCGGCACCTCGGTGATGGCCGCGGCGGCGACGTTCGCGGGGGTCCAGGTGCGCGGCTCGTTGCGCGAGATGGAGGCCAGGCTCGCCCCGCTCGGCGCACCCCGGGCCGACGGGCAGGAGCGGGCGCTGGACGCGGCCGGGGCCGAGCTCGTGCCAAGGATTCTGGACGGTGGTGAGTCCACGACGGTGTGTGAGCAAACCCTCGGTCTGGTGGGCCGGATGCTGGACACCTTTCAGGCCGCGCCGTCGGCCGCCGACGCGTGTGCGGCCGATCTCCACGATGACCGGCTGCTCGACGATCAGGAGGCGGCCGCGGTGATCATCGGGCTTCAGGACCGACGGACCCGGGACCGGGCGGCCGGGTGGATGGAGGAAGTGGACGCAGGCGCGGCGCTGCGGCTGTGGCGTGCGCTGGCCCGTCGCTGCGTCGGCTCCTACGGGGAGCACGCGGCGGCGCCGCTCACCCTGGCCGGGTGGGTCGCCTGGTCGGCGGGTGATGAGCTCACGGCACGGGTGGCGCTCGGCCGTGCCCTGCGGGTCGATCCCGACTACCTCTTCGCAAGGCTGCTGCACCAGGCGTGCAATGAGGGGGTCCATCCGAAGCTGCTGCGGCGATGCCTCCGGCGGGAGGACTCCGACGCCGGGCGTGCCGACCTCGCCGACCGTGCCGACCGCGCTGTGCACGCGGCAGTCCACGCGGAGTTGGAGAGGCTCGGCGAGCCGGCGGACGCCGCACTGTTGGAGACGGCCGGACCGGTCGAGTCGGCTGAGCCCGCCGAGCGGGTCACCCCCGCGGAAGCAGAGGAGTCGGCGGAGACGGAGGAACTGGCGGAGTTGGCGGAGTCGGCGGAGGCAGAGGAGCTGGCGGAGTTGGCGGAACTGGCGGAAACGGAAGCCAAGGGAGAGCGGGATTCTGTGCGGGAGTGGCCGGGCGGGACGGTGGGCCCGGGCGGGAAGAGCGGCCCAGCCGGAACGGCCGCCCCGGGTGGCAGGCGTCGTCCGGAAGGGCGGCCGCGCGCCCGGCGCCGGACCGGTGGACGGGGGACGCGCAGCCGCCGCTGACCCGGACCGGCGGGAGGGCCGTGGGCTGAGGGCCAGGGGCGGTGGGGGAGCCCTGTAACGGGGCGTGGGGTGGACGGCCGGTGGGCGGACCGGTGAGTGGGCCGGGGTGCGGTGGTCCGGGGCGTGGGGCGGCTCGGAGGCGTTCGGAAGGAGGTGCGGGATTCGCGCAGGCGAGCGCTTGAGAGAGCGATTTCCCGAACATTGGTGATCATGCTCAAGGGCCTGATTATCGTCAGGCAGACGACTATGATCGCGTCATGCCCTACGACCCGTCGGTCTTTCCGGCGTTCGCCGTCACCGTTGATCTGGTCGTGCTCACCGTGCGGCGGCATTCGCTGTGTGCGCTGGCCGTCCGACGCGGGGAAGCGCCCTTCAAAGGGCGGTGGGCGCTGCCCGGCGGTTTCGTCCGGGCCGATGAGGATCTCGCCGCCGCCGCTGCCAGGGAGCTGGCCGAGGAGACCGGGCTGCTCGCCCATGACCCCACGCTTCCGGTCCCTCCGAACGCCGCCCATCTCGAGCAGCTCGCCACCTACGGCGATCCGAAGCGGGACCCCCGTATGCGCGTGGTCAGCGTGGCGCACCTCGCGCTGGCGCCCGATCTGCCCGCACCCCGGGCCGGAGGCGACGCGCACAGCGTGCGCTGGGCCCCGGTCGGATCGCTGCTCGACCAGGACGGGGCTTTCGGCCGTGACAGTGATCTGGCCGCCCCGCTCGCCTTCGACCATGCCCGCATCCTCGCGGACGGGGTCGAGCGCGCCCGCTCGAAGATCGAGTACTCCTCGCTGGCCACCGCCTTCTGCCCGCAGGAGTTCACGGTCGGCGAGCTGCGCCGGGTGTACGAGGCGGTGTGGGGCGTGGCCCTGGACCCGCGCAACTTCCACCGCAAGGTCACCGGCACCCCGGGATTCCTGGTGCCCACCGGCGGTACGACGACCCGTCAGGGCGGACGTCCCGCCCAGCTCTTCCGGGCCGGAGGAGCGACGCTGCTCAATCCGCCCATGCTCCGCCCCGAGGTGTGACGAGCCATGACACGACGAATCCACGGGAGAGCTATGTCCCGAAGAAATAGGACATAGCGGGTTAACGTGCTCCGGTACGCCACCAGTCCCCACGTGCCGTCGAGCGGTTCCATGCCCCGCGGGAGAAGCCATGATCCAGGCCACCGGACTGACCAGCACCCCCCGCCGCAACCAGCCGCCCGTTGTCGACGACCTCACCTTCGAGGCCCCGGCGGGCCGGGTCACCGCACTGCTCGGCGGCCCCGGCGCGGGCAAGACCACCGCGCTGCGGCTTCTGCTACAGCTCGACCGGGGCCATGGCTCCGCCTTCTTCCGGGGCCGCCCCCTGCACCGCATCCGGCGCCCGGCTCATGAGATCGGCGTTCTCCTCGAGGACGTCCCCGGGCACCCCGGCCGCACCGTGCGGGGGCATCTGAGGATGCTCGGTGCCGCGGCCGGGGTGCCCGCCGCACGCGCCGATGTGGTGCTCGACGTGGTCGGCCTCACCGATCTGGCGGACGAGCGTCTCGGTGATCTGTCGACCGGCGCGGAGCGTCGTCTCGGGATCGCCATCGCTCTTCTCGGGGACCCGCACACCCTGGTGCTCGACGAGCCCGCACGGGGCCTGTCGGCCCGGGAGACCGCCTGGCTCTACGGGCTGCTGCGCCAATTCGCCGCCCATGGCGGCGCCGTCCTCGTCGCCACCGAGGACGCCGAGGGCGCCATCCGCGTCGCGGACCAGGTGCTCACCCTGGAGTCGGGTCGGCTGGTGGCCGATCAGCCGGTGGACGAGTTCGCCCACACCCGGCTGCGCCCCCGTGTCGTGGTCCACTCCCCGCTCGTCGGCCGGCTCGCCGCCGTCCTGGAGGAGGAGGTCCAGGCCGCCCGTCAGCTTGCCGAGGCCAAGGCGGAGGAGGAGGCCCGCGCCGCGGCCGAGCTCGAGGCCAAGGCCGAGGCGCCACAGGCCGACGTCGCCCCGTCCGATGTCGCCGAAGGAGTCGAGGCCGCCAAGGCCGAGGGCGCCGGGCCCAAGGTCAGGAAGAGGGCGATCTGGCGCAAGGTCAGGAAGGCCCAGCCCGCCGCAGGTGGCGCCGCTGCCGGGGCCGAGGCGACCAAGGCCACCTCTGAGGTCGCGGCCAACGACAAGGCGGCCCAGCCGGAGGGCAAGGCGGCCAAGTCGAATGGCAAGGCGGCCAAGTCGGACAAGGCGAAGAAGGCTGCCCCTGCCCCCGCCGTCCCCGTCCCTGTCCCCACCCCCTCTGTCGACGCCGATGCGACCGCCGCGCGGACCGGGGCCGTGGCTCGGGCCGTGGCCGGGCCCGAGGCCGAGGAGGAGCCCGTCGCCGCGCCCGCCGACCCGTTCTCCGTGGTGCGGGACGACGACACCCACATCTCCGTCTACGGCCTGTCCCCCGCCTCCGTCGGGGAGACCGCCTACCGCCACGGCATCGTGGTCCACCGGCTGGTCGAGGAGACCGCGGATCTGGGCCCGGGCACCGTCGCGGGCGCCCGCGCCCGCGACCCCGAGGCGCCCCCGCTGCGCCTGCTCCCCAAGCTCCGCTTCCCCGGCCCCGCCTGGCCGATGCGCTACGAGCTGCGCCGCACCACCGGCGTACGGACCGGCTGGCTGATCGGCGTCGCCGCCATCGTCGCCTCCCTCCTCGCCTCCGTGCTGCTCGCCCGCGCGGGTGGCGTCGGGGAGCTGCACCGGCTCACCGGCTGGCCCGCCGATCTCCCGCTGCCTCCCATCGCCATCGCGGCAGGTCTTCTGGGAGCCCTCGCCTTCGGCGACGAGTTCCGCTTTCCGGCACTGGCCGCGACCCGGGACGCCGTGCCCCGACGGCTCGGGCTGCTAGCCGCAAAATTCGCGGTCTGCGCGGCCGGTGCCGTCCTGCTGTCGCTCGGCGTCATCGTGCTCGACAGCGCGGCGCTCCTGCTGCTCGTCGGCGGCAACGCGGTACCGCTGCCGGGCGACTGGCCGGAGTTGGTGGTCGGCGTCTTCGGGCTGACCATCGGCTCGTCGTGGGCCGGGCTGCTGGCCGCCGGAGTCTTCCGGTCCACCGCGCTCGGGCTGGCCACCCTGCTCGCCGTGCCGATCCTGGCGGTGCCCGTCGTCCAGCGTGCGGCGGAGGATCCGTCGCTGCGTTCGCTGGTCATGCTGCCGCACCGGCTGCGCGCGGCCACGCTGGACCGGCCGCCCTCCATGATCGACCGAGGGCTGGCGGTCGCGCTGCGGCTCGCCTCCCAACCGGTCGGACAGGCCCTGATGTTGTCCGTCGCCGTCCTGCTGTGTGCCTACGCCCTCACCGGTCTGCGCGGCAGGAGCACTCGCCAGTAACACCCACCCCACCTCACCCCAGCCCGGGCCCGGCCCCCGGGCTGGGCGGCCGGGCCCGGCCCGCCGGTCGTCCGGCCCGTGCGAGCCAGTGGATCAGGCCCGAAGTGGATTCGCAGACCCATAGCGCGAACTGCTCGCAACTCCCCGCAGCATGCTTCTTTCTGTCCGATTGAGCGTCAATTATGAGGTAATGGGCGATCACCCTTTCGTGTGCTTTTCACCAAAGACCTCAAGGGCTTCCGAGGCGTCGCCGACAAAGGATGCGTGAGTACCCTTGCGCACACCACGATGACCGCGGCTCGCCCCGCCGACTCCGGCCTGGCCGGTTCGGGCGAGCTTGACCGCTACTCCTACGCCGACGCCCCCGGCGCCGGCCGCGGCAGCGCCCCCTCCTCCTGGGACGGTGCCGAGGCAGAGATCGGCCGGGTGGGCCGACGCGCGGCCGGCAACCGGGGCCGCGGGCTGCACGGCCAACTCGTACAGCAGCTCGGCCAGATGATCGTCTCCGGCGACCTGGGCGCGGACCGTCCGCTCGTCCCCGAGGAGATCGGACAGCGCTTCGAGGTCTCCCGCACCGTCGTACGGGAATCGCTGCGCGTCCTCGAGGCCAAGGGCCTGGTCAGCGCCCGCCCCAATGTGGGCACCCGGGTCCGTCCGGTCAGCGACTGGAATCTGCTCGATCCGGACATCATCGAGTGGCGCGCCTTCGGCCCACAGCGCGACGACCAGCGCCGCGAGCTGTGCGAGCTGCGCTGGACCATCGAGCCGCTGGCCGCCCGGCTCGCCGCCGGGCACGGCCGCGAGGAGGTGCAGCAGCGGCTCGCCGACATGGTCGAGATCATGACCCATGCGCTGACACAGGGTGACGCCCTCACCTTCTCCCGCGCCGACGCCGAGTTCCACGCCCTGCTGCTACAGGTCGGGGGCAACCGGATGCTGGAGCACCTGGCGGGCATCGTCGCCGCCGCGCTCCACGTCTCCGGGGCGCCCGTCTCCGGCTGCGACCGCCTCACCGAGGCGGGCGTCGCCCACCACCGCCGGATCGTGGAGGCGATCGGCGAGGGCGATGCCGCGGCGTCCGAGGCGGCGATGCGCCAGTTGCTGACCGTCCACCCGGATCTCGATCATGCCGAGGTCGGGGTGCCCGCGCCGCGCGAGCACTGATCCGTCGGCGCGTCCGGTGCCCGGATCCCCGGGCGTCCGGAGCGTGCCGCGTACGACGTACGGCAAGGCGGTGTCAGTAGGCGGCGAGTGCCGGCCCGATGGATGCCGTACGGCGTACGAGAGGGCGTCGCCGGATCCCGCGCCGCGGGTTCGGCGGCGCGGCGCGACCGATCGGTCGGCACCGTACGGCTCCCATCGGTGCACGACTGGGAGTTTTCTGTCCCGTTGGATGGGCATTAAGACCGTTATGGGGTGTGACTCGGGCCACGAGTATTGGGCGTAACGCTCTTTGGGGTAGCGCGATGATTAAAGAGGTGGCAGCCGCGGAGGGAATACGGATGTCGCTCGTAACGCTGTACTCCTCCGCACTCCGCCCGCGCCGTCGGTTCATCCCTGCCGGCGGTCGTCGGCTCGGGTCCCCACCGGACTGAGCCGGAAGCCGTTTCCAACGTTCCGAGAGGTTGTTCGTGTCGGCCAGCACATCCCGTACGCTCCCGCCGGAGATCGCCGAGTCGGAGTCTGTCATGGCGCTCATCGAGCGGGGAAAGGCTGAGGGGCAGATCGCAGGCGACGATGTGCGCCGGGCCTTCGAGGCTGACCAGATTCCGCCAACCCAGTGGAAGAACGTACTGCGCAGCCTCAACCAGATCCTCGACGAGGAGGGTGTGACGCTGATGGTCAGTGCCGCAGAAGCGCCCAAGCGCACCCGCAAGAGCGTCGCAGCGAAGAGCCCGGCAAAGCGCACCGCCACCAAGACTGTCGCGGCCAAGACGGTCACCGCCAAGAAGGCCCCCACAGCCCCGGCCATCCCATCGGCGGACGCCGGCGACATCCCGGCCGACGAGGCCGTGGCGTCCCCCGCGAAGAAGGCCGCCGCCAAGAAGGCCACGGCCAAGAAGACGGTCGCGAAGAAGACCACCGCAGCCGCCGCCAAGAAGACGGTCGCGAAGAAGACCACCGCCAAGAAGGACGTCACCGACGAGCTTCTCGAGGCCGACGAGGTCATCGAGGAGGCCGCACCGGGCAAGCCCGGTCCCGAGGGCGCCGAGGCCGAGCCCGAGAACGCGGGCTTCGTACTCTCCGACGAGGACGAGGACGACGCCCCCGCGCAGCAGGTCGCCGCGGCCGGTGCCACGGCCGACCCGGTCAAGGACTACCTCAAGCAGATCGGCAAGGTCCCGCTGCTCAACGCCGAGCAGGAGGTCGAGCTCGCCAAGCGCATCGAGGCCGGTCTGTTCGCCGAGGACAAGCTCGCCAACTCGGACAAGCTGGCCCCCAAGCTCAAGCGCGAGCTGGAGATCATCGCCGAGGACGGCCGCCGCGCCAAGAACCACCTCCTGGAGGCCAACCTCCGTCTGGTGGTCTCCCTGGCCAAGCGCTACACGGGCCGCGGCATGCTCTTCCTGGACCTCATCCAGGAGGGCAACCTCGGTCTGATCCGCGCCGTCGAGAAGTTCGATTACACCAAGGGCTACAAGTTCTCCACGTATGCCACCTGGTGGATCCGTCAGGCGATCACCCGCGCCATGGCCGACCAGGCCCGCACCATCCGTATCCCGGTGCATATGGTCGAGGTCATCAACAAGCTGGCGCGCGTCCAGCGCCAGATGCTCCAGGACCTGGGCCGCGAGCCCACCCCGGAGGAGCTGGCCAAGGAGCTCGACATGACCCCCGAAAAGGTCATCGAGGTCCAGAAGTACGGCCGTGAGCCGATCTCGCTGCACACCCCGCTGGGCGAGGACGGCGACAGCGAGTTCGGTGACCTCATCGAGGACTCCGAGGCGGTCGTCCCGGCCGACGCGGTCAGCTTCACCCTGCTCCAGGAGCAGTTGCACTCCGTGCTCGACACGCTCAGCGAGCGTGAGGCGGGCGTGGTCTCGATGCGCTTCGGCCTCACCGACGGCCAGCCGAAGACCCTCGACGAGATCGGCAAGGTCTACGGCGTGACGCGTGAGCGCATCCGTCAGATCGAGTCCAAGACGATGTCGAAGCTGCGCCACCCGTCCCGCTCCCAGGTCCTCCGGGACTACCTGGACTGATGCGGACCGCCGCCGCATAACCGAAGCGGTACAGCGCGAAGGCCGGGCCCCTCGAGGGCCCGGCCTTCGCGCTGTCGCGGCGCCATGTTCCCCGCTTGGCCCACTCGGGATGCGGTTTGCGGCACAGGGGGTAACTCTGAGTGTGCGAGACGCTCCGTATGGTCAGGAGGCTGCATGCGTACGTCGCTCCGCTCGCTCCTCGTCGTCCTGGTGGTGCCGCTGGCCGCCGCGCTCGCGATGGTGCTCACCGCGCCCGCTCCGGCGACGGCCGACCGTGTCGTGATCGGCGGGCATCCGGCCCGTACGGTCGAGGCGCCCTGGACGGTGGCCCTGGCCAGCCGTGCGCTCTTCGGGGAGAAGAGGTCGGGCCAGTTCTGCGGCGGGGCGGTGGTGGGGCCCACGAAGGTCGTCACGGCGGCCCACTGCCTGAGCCGTGGCGTGCTCGGCATGGACTGGCGGCAGGTCAAGGACCTCAGGGTGATCATCGGCCGCAATGACCTGCGGAAGAGCGACGGGGTGGAGTACCCGACGGCGCGGGTGTGGGTCAATCCGGCGTACGAGGGCGACAACAGGGCCGGGGACATCGCGGTCCTCACCCTGGGGGTCGCGGTCCCGGCGGCCTACACCATCCCCATGGCGGGCAGCGGCGACCGGGCGTACCGGCCGGGGGAAAAGGCCGCGGTGTACGGCTGGGGCGATACACAGGGCGATGGCAGCTATGCGTCGGCGCTGCGCACGGCGTCGGTGCAGGTGCTGGCCGACACGGTCTGTGAGCGCGCCTATCCGGGCAACGCGGAGGGGGATTACGACCCGCGGTCCATGGTCTGCGCGGGGCTGCCGGACGGGGGCCGGGACGCCTGCCAGGGGGACAGCGGAGGGCCGCTGGTCGCCCGGGGGCGGCTGGTGGGCCTGGTGTCCTGGGGCAGCGGATGCGCGGTGGCGGGGCGACCCGGGGTTTACACGAGGATCTCGGCGGTGGCCGATCTGGTGGCCGCCCATGGCTGATGCGGAATCCGGCGATGGCGGTGAATGCTGGAGGGAGCCCCGGAGGGCCCGTGGGGTTGGTGCGGACGGGCCCGCGAAACGAGCGTGGGCGGCCGCCCCACTCGGGGGCAGACCGCCCGGGATCCGGCCCTGGGCCGGCGTCGCTCGTCGTCGTGTGGGTGTGAGGCGTCAGCGTTCGTCGTCGGACGCGGACGCCGGAGCTGCGGTGAGCCGCTCGGTCTCGTCCTGTATTTCCGCGGCGATCTTCTTGAGTTCCGGCTCGAACTTGCGCCCGTGATGGGCACAGAAGAGCAGTTCACCACCGCTGATCAGCACCACGCGCAGGTACGCCTGGGCGCCGCAGCGGTCGCAGCGGTCAGCGGCCGTCAACGGGCTCGCGGGGGTCAGAACAGTAGTCACGTCGCCTCTTCTCTAGCTCGACGAGCTGTCGTACCAGGGTCAACATCCAACCAGCCTGAAATCGTTCCCGCTCGTGGCTTTTTCCCAAAAATTGCTTCTGAGTAGGCCGGATGGTGACGTTTGGCGGCGAATGAGCCGTATTGCCTAGCTTTGGTGTATCGAGTCGTTTGTCTGGTTCACCCTCCCGGCCGGGTTGCCGGTTGTGAATGATGACGTGCCCGGAGCCTAAATGGTTCATGCCTGAAAGGGAACGTGATGTGTGCGTCACCCCCGCCGGATATCGAACGTACGAGCGAAACGGTGGCCGGTGCGACTAGCATGGACGTTTCAATGGGTGGCGGCACAAAGGCTCTATCAGGCCCCAGTACGCTCTGACGGGCGACCATGCCACCATCGTGCCCATTGCTGGGCCAACAAGAAATTCAGCGAGGAGCGAACCGCGTGACCGCCGACACGTCCGTGCCGTCCACTGCGCTGCTGACCGGAGCAGACCGGGGCGGCTCCAACTACACCGCGCGGCACCTTCTCGTCCTCGAGGGGCTCGAGGCAGTGCGCAAGCGCCCTGGCATGTACATCGGCTCGACCGACAGCCGTGGCCTCATGCACTGCCTCTGGGAGATCATCGACAACTCGGTGGACGAGGCCCTGGGCGGCTTCTGTGACCACATCGAGGTGATCCTCCACGAAGACGGCTCCGTGGAGGTGCGCGACAACGGCCGGGGCATTCCGGTGGACGTCGAGCCCAAGACCGGGCTGTCCGGCGTCGAGGTCGTGATGACCAAGCTGCACGCCGGCGGGAAGTTCGGCGGCGGCTCGTACGCGGCCTCCGGCGGTCTGCACGGCGTCGGCGCCTCCGTGGTGAACGCGCTGTCCGCCCGCCTCGACGTGGAGGTGGACCGCGGCGTGACCCACGCGATCAGCTTCCGCCGCGGCGTCCCCGGGATCTTCACCGAATCCGGGCCGGACGCTCCGTTCGACCCGTCCAGCGGCCTCCTCAAGGGCAAGAGGGTTCCCAAGACCCGCACCGGCACCCGCATCCGCTACTGGGCGGACCGCCAGATCTTCCTCAAGGACGCCAAGCTCTCCCTGGAGACGCTGTACGCCCGCGCCCGGCAGACCGCGTTCCTGGTGCCGGGGCTGACCCTGGTCGTCCGGGACGAGCGGGCCATGGAGGGGCGGGAGGGACCGGTCGAGGAGACCTTCCGCTACGACGGGGGGATCAGCGAGTTCTGCGAGTACCTCGCCCAGGACAAGGCCGTCTGCGATGTGCTGCGGCTCTCCGGGCAGGGCAGCTTCAAGGAGACCGTGCCGGTCCTCGACGAGCGCGGCCATATGACGCCCACCGAGGTCACCCGCGACCTGGGCGTCGACATCGCGCTGCGGTGGGGCACCGGATACGACGCGACCGTGAAGTCGTTCGTCAACATCATCGCGACCCCCAAGGGCGGCACCCATGTCGCCGGCTTCGAGCGCGCGATCGCCAGGACGGTCAACGAGGCGCTGCGCTCCGCCAAGCTGCTGCGCGTCGCCGAGGACGACGTCGTCAAGGACGACGCCATGGAGGGCCTGACGGCGGTGGTGACCGTCCGGCTGGCCGAGCCGCAGTTCGAGGGCCAGACCAAGGAGGTGCTGGGCACCTCGGCGGCCTCCCGGATCGTGGCCAATGTGGTCTCCAAGGAGCTCAAGGAGTTCCTGACCTCCTCCAAGCGGGATGCCAAGCAGCAGGCCCGTGCCGTCCTGGAGAAGGTCGTGGCCGCGGCCCGTACGCGCATCGCGGCCCGCCAGCACAAGGAGGCGCAGCGCCGTAAGACCGCGCTGGAGTCCTCTTCGCTGCCCGCGAAGCTGGCCGACTGCCGCAGTGACGACGTGGGCCGCAGCGAGCTGTTCATCGTCGAGGGGGACTCGGCGCTGGGTACGGCCAAGCTGGCCCGGAACTCCGAGTTCCAGGCGCTGCTGCCGATCCGCGGCAAGATCCTCAACGTCCAGAAGTCGTCGATCTCGGACATGCTCAAGAACGCCGAGTGCGGTGCGATCATCCAGGTGATAGGGGCCGGGTCGGGCCGGACCTTCGACATCGACCAGGCGCGCTACGGCAAGGTGATCTTCCTCGCCGACGCCGATGTCGACGGCGCGCACATCCGCTGTCTGCTGCTGACCCTCTTCCAGCGCTATATGCGGCCGATGGTCGAGCAGGGACGGGTCTTCTCGGCGGTGCCGCCGCTGCACCGGGTGGAGCTGGTGAACCCCAAGCGGGGGCAGAGCAAGTACGTCTACACCTACTCCGACCAGGAGCTCCAGGAGACGCTGCTGGACCTCCAGCGCCGCGAGGTCCGCTACAAGGACGGCATCCAGCGCTACAAGGGTCTCGGTGAGATGGACGCCGACCAGCTCGCGGAGACCACGATGGACCCGCGCCACCGCACCCTGCGGCGCATCAACATCAGCGACCTGGAGGCCGCCGAGCGCGCCTTCGACCTGCTCATGGGCAATGAGGTCGCGCCCCGTAAGGAGTTCATCACCAACTCGGCGGCGACCTTGGACCGGTCGCGCATCGACGTCTGACGTCCGGCCCGTCGCCACGGCCGGTTCGGCGGGGTCTCTCACTGGGGAGGCCCCGTCGGCGGTTTCCCGCCCGGCCCGCTTCCGGAGCGCCGATTCCGGGCTGTTCATCACCTGGGTCACCTGATGGGGTGAACGTCCGGTATTGAAGGGTCTTGGATCTTTCTGATCTGCCCATCCTTGGTCACGCGGCGAATGCGGTGGTGAACAAGGAGTGTTCGGGGTGAACATGTACAACGCTCGCGACAGGGGAGCGGCGCGGGTGGAAGATCCGTGGTACGACACGCTCGCGTCCGGCTCGGGCGAGCCTGACGACACGGACAGCGGAACTCGGCGCGCGGGGCTGCCCGCCGCCCGGGAGGTCTACACGGAGGTGCACGGCAGCGCCGCGTTCCAGGAGGTGCGCCGGCGCTACCGCCGGTTCGTCTTCCCGGCGGCAGCCGCGTTCCTCCTCTGGTACCTCGCCTATGTCGTCGCGGCGACCACCGCCCCCGGTCTGATGGCCCGCCCGGTCGTGGGCACGCTCAATGTGGCGATGGTCGCGGGGCTCGGGCAGTTCGCCACCACCTTCCTGCTGACCTGGGCGTACGCCCGGCACGCACGGCTGCGCCGGGACCGGGTCGCGCTCGAACTGCGCTGGGTGACGCAGGAGATGATGCGGGGGCGCGGCCGGTGACCGGCGATCAGCGGAGCCTGGCGCTGCTGCTCTTCGGCGTCTTCGTGGCGGCCACCTTGGGGATCACCACCTGGGCGGGGCGCCGACGGCACCGCTCGCCGGAGGAGTTCTACGCGGGCGGGCGGCTGTTCTCCCCGATGGAGAACGGCTTCGCCATCGCGGGTGACTACCTGTCCGCCGCCTCCTTCCTCGGCGTCTCCGGGCTCATCGCGCTCTTCGGCTACGACGGGGTGCTCTACTGCGTGGGCTTCTTCGTGGCCTGGCTGGTGGTCCTGCTGCTGGTGGCCGAACTCGTCCGCAACTGCGGCCGGTTCACCCTGGCCGATGTGCCGGCCGCCCGGATGCGGGAGCGCCCGGTCCGGATCGCCGCGGGCGTCTCCTCGGTCACGGTCTGTGTGCTCTATCTCGTGGCCCAGATGGTCGGCGCGGGCAGTCTGGTCGCCCTGCTGATCGGGGAGACGGGCGGCCGAGCCCGCGCCTGGACGGTGATCGGCGTGGGCACCCTGATGGTGGTCTTCGTGGCGCTGGGCGGGATGCGGGCCACGACCTGGATCCAGATCGTGAAGGCCGTACTGCTGATGGGCGGGGCGATCGCGCTGACCACCCTGGTGCTCATCCGCTTCCGCGGCGATCTCGACGCCCTGCTCGGCACCGCGGCGCGCAACAGCGGACATGGCGTGGACTTCCTCGCCCCCGGGCTCACCTACGGCGGCGGCTGGACGGCCCGGCTGGACTTCATGAGCCTCGGCCTGGCCCTGGTACTGGGCACCGCCGGGCTGCCGCACATCCTCTCGCGCTTCTACACCGTGCCCACCGCCCGCGCCGCCCGCCGCTCGGTGATCTGGTCCATCGGGCTGATCGGCGGCTTCTACCTGATGACGATCGTGCTCGGCTTCGGCGCGGCGGCCGTGCTGGGCACCGATGCCGTACGGGCCTCCCATGCCGCCGGGAACACGGCCGTTCCGCTGCTCGCGCTCGACCTCGGCGGCGGCGCCGGATCGACCGGGGGCACGGTGCTGTTCGCGGTCGTCGCCGCTATCGCCTTCGCCACCATCCTCGCCGTCGTCGCCGGGATCACGCTCGCTTCCTCGGCCTCCGTCGCCCATGACCTGTATGGCGCGCTGAGCCGAAGGGCGGGCCGCACACCGCGCGGCGAGGTGGTGGTCGCGCGGATCGCCGCGGTGGGGATCGGGGCGGCCGCGATCGGGCTCGGGCTGCTCGCCGACGACCTCAATGTGGCGTTCCTGGTGGGGCTCGCGTTCGCCGCCGCCGCGTCGGCGAACCTCCCGGTGCTGCTGTACTCGCTGTTCTGGCGGCGGTTCACCGCGCGTGGCGCGGTGTGGTCGGTCTACGGGGGGCTGCTTCCGGCGGTGGTGCTGGTGGTGCTCTCCCCGGTGGTCTCCGGCGGCCCGGACGCGATCTTCTCCGGGGTGGACTTCCACCTCTTCCCGTTGCAGAACCCGGGCCTGGTCTCGGTGCCCCTCGGGTTCCTCGCGGGCTGGCTCGGAACGGTCACCTCACCCGCCCCCGCCGACGTCCCCGGCCATGCCGCCAAGCACGCCGAGACGGAGGTGCGGGCCCTCACCGGGGCGGGCGCGGCCTGACAAGCAGGGGTTACGGGCGGGGTTCAGACCCACACATACCGGTGCTCGGGGCGGCCGGTCTCGCCGTATTTCAGGCTGAGCCGCACCCGCCCCGTGCGCTCCAGCAGCTTCAGATAGCGCTGTGCGGTCTGTCGGCTGAGCGAGGAGCGCTCGGCCACCTCCTGCGCCGACAGCGGGCCCTCGGCGCCCCGCAGCACCTCCCGTACGAGATCGGCGGTGAGCACCGAGTGGCCCTTGGGCAGCTCCGCGGGGCCCGCCGAGGCGCCGCCCAGGGCGCCGAAGATCCGGTCCACCTGGTCCTGTCCGGCCTCGCCGTCGCCCTCCAGCGCGCGGCGCAGCGCCGCGTACCCCTCCAACTTGGCGCGCAGCCCCGCGAAGGTGAAGGGCTTGACCAGGTACTGGAGCGCGCCATGGCGCATCGCCGCCTGGACGGTCGCGATATCGCGGGCCGCGGTCACCATGATGATGTCGGTGTGGTGGCCGAGCTGCCGCAGCCGCCGCACCAGCGACAGCCCCGTCTCATCCGGCAGATAGTGGTCCAGCAGCACCAGGTCGACGGGGGTGGTCTCCAGGGCGGCCAGCGCCTCGGCGGCGGAGTGCGCCTGCCCCGCGACGCGGAAACCGGCCACCTTGCCGACGTACGCGGCGTTGACCCGGGCCACCCGGACGTCGTCGTCCACGACCAGCACCGCCAGAAGCCCGCCCGGTCCGGATCCAAGGGTCATCGCGGCTCTCCTGTCGCGGTCAGCGGTGCCCCGGCCGGCTGTTCGGCCAGTGCCTCGGGGAGGACGACGGTGAACTCCGCGCCCCCGCCCTCGCGGTCGGACACGCGGACGCTGCCACCCTGGCGTTCGGCCAGGCGGCGGACCAGCGCGAGCCCTATGCCGCGTTTGCCGTGCGCGGGCGGCTCCTTGGTCGACCAGCCCTCGGTGAAGACCACATCGCGCCGGTCGGCGGGTATCCCGGGGCCGGTGTCGGAGACCCGCAGCAGCACCGTACGGTCGTCCACGCACAGCTCCACCTCGACATGCGGCTCCCGCGAACCGACCGCCGCGTCCAGGGCGTTGTCGATGAGATTGCCGACGATCGTCACCAGCCCCGGCGGGTCCACCAGCCGGTTGGGCAGCAGGCTGTCCTCGGCGACGGACAGCGAGACCCCGCGTTCGGTGGCGACCGCGGCCTTGCCGACCAGCAGGGAGGCCAGCAGCGGATCGTGCACCCGCTCGGTGACCTGCTCGGCGGTGGCCCGGTGCACTCCGATCGCCTCGGTGATGAACTCCATCGCCTCGTCGTGCAGTTCGAGTTCGAGCAGGCCCAGGAGGGTGTGCATCCGGTTGGCGTGCTCATGGTCCTGCGCCCGCAGGGCGTCGATCAGCCCCCGGGTGCCGTCCAGCTCGCGGCCCAGGCGCTCCAGTTCGGTGCGGTCGCGGAGAGTGACCACCGCACCGCCGTCGTCCGTCGGCATCCGGTTGGCGACCAGCACCCGGCCGCCGCTGACGGTCAGCAGATCGGCGCCGGTGACCCGGCCGGACAGCACATCGGTCGTACGGCCCGGCGCGAGCACCGCCTCCAGGGGCCGGCCGGTGTCCTCGGGGCACAGATCCAGCAGCCGCTGCGCCTCATCGTTGATCAGCCGGATGCGGCCCTGGGCGTCCAGGGCGACGACGCCTTCCCGGATGCCATGGAGCATCGCCTCGCGCTCGGCGAGCAGCGCGGAGATATCGGAGAAGGCCAGATCATGGGTGCGTCGCTGGAGCCGTCGGGCCACCACATACGCCGCCAGGGCGCCGACGGCGAGCGCGCCGCCCGCGTAGGCGAGCATCTCCGGGACCGAGGCGACGAGCCGGGCGCGCACGCTCTCATAGGAGATGCCCACCGAGACGGCGCCCACGATACGGCCGCTCTCGGCGCGCAGCGGCACCTTGCCGCGGGCCGACCGGCCGAGGGTGCCCTCGTCGATCTCCATGATCTCCCGGCCCTCTATGGCGTCGGTGGGGTCGGTGGAGACATGCTTCCCGATCTCGCCCGGAGAGGTGTGCGACCAGCGCACCCCGCGCCGATCCATGATCACGACATATTCGGCGCCGGTCGCCCGGCGGATGCGCTCCGCCGCGGTCTGCACGGGCCCGTCGGGGATGGGCCGGGTGTGCTGGAGCGCCTCGGCCAGCCGGGGCTCGGCGGCCGTGGTCTGGGCGATGGCGAGGGCGCGGCGCATGGCCTGGTCGTCGAGGTGGTCGCTGAGCGGCGCGAGGAAGAGGCCGGTCGCGAGCACGGTGACACCCGTGGCGATGGCGAGCTGCATCAGCAGGACCTGGGAGAAGACGCGTCGGGGCCAGCCGATGCGCCACCTTGTGGCCGTGGCTGCCTGCCCCGGCGGTATCGCGGCGCTCATGGCAACGAAGGGTAACCAAGGGCGGGCCGGAGGGACCGCGCCAGGACCCGGGGGCGGGGCCCGGCAGGTGCGTCTCCGGGGTGGCGCGGGTTCAGGGAGCGGGGCGGCGGTCTCGGAGGGCGACGGGGGCGGGGCGTGGGCTCAGAGGCGGCCGGCGGCCATCGCCCGTACGTCGGGTGCGGGCCGCCGGGCGGCCCGGATCCCGACAACCTCCATCCGGGCCGGGGAGCCCAGCGGGAGACCGCAGCTCTCCGGCCGCGGCGGCGCCGCGGCGACCTGCGCGACGCTCACCCGCCAGGTCCGGCCGTCGCGGTGCGCGACGGTCACGGACCAGACCGGGGCCTCGCCCTCGGTCCCCGCGACGGTCAGCGCGTCGGCCCCGTCCTCGCCGGTCAGCTCGCGGACGGCCAGCTCCGCCGCCTGGCCGGGGCGCTCCCAGGCGGAGCGGCCGCGGCAGCCCTCGGTGACCACCCGGCCCTGCCGCAGCGCCTCGATGACGTCCTTGACGCCTTGTGCGGTGGCGCGGCCGTAGGTGTAGCCGTGCGGCAGCACGACGAGGGTGGGGGAGAAGCGATGGCCGCCGATATGGGTGATCTCCCAGGTGCCGTGGACACCGGAGGCGGCCAGCTCACCGGCCAGCGGGCGGCCGAGGAGGGCGCAGCAGCGGTCGCGCTTGCCGTTGGTGCACACCAGCACCAGTGGATCGCCGGTGTACTCCTCCCAGGCCGCGGGGTCGTGGGGGCGCAGGGTGAGCTCGCCGGGGTCGCCCGCGCCCAGCGCGGCGAAGTCCAGACCGAGCAGCCCCGCGGGGTCGTCCAGGGCGGTGGTGCGGATCCAGGAGCGGCCGGGCCGGGTGTGGGCCACGAAGACCCGGTGCCGGGCGCCGGTGTGCAGATCGGCGTGACGGCCGGGGCGGCGGATCAGCGCGACCCGTACGCCGGTGTTCTCGGCGGCGTGCTCCAGCGCGCGTCCGAGGGCCCTGTCCAGTCGGCTGGCGGTGAGGGCCTCGGTGCCCCAGGGCCCGGGCTGTTCCACCAGCAGCCAGGTGGGGGCGGTGGCCGCCGTCCCGGCGAGCGGCTCGGACAGGTCGCGGGAAGCGGTCGCGCACGTGCTCACGAAGGTAAGCCTAACCTCTCTTGATCGATAGTGCGCGCCGGAGTCGTGAGCGCGAGCGGTGAGCGCGCGCCGGATCGCGCCGTGCGTGTGTACCGGAGCCCCCGGAAGAACGAGCGGCGGGAGCCGCATGGGCGCCTTACGGTCCGCATACGGCGGAGGGCGGCAGTCCGCATCCCGCCGTGTGCCTGCCGTTCCATGGCGTGGGAGCCGGGCGCGACAATGGCGCTTCGGGGGTGGAGGGGGCGGATATGGGCGGTTTATGGGCACGGTGGCGCAGGCGCCGGGGGAGACGCGGGGCGCGCTCGCTGGACCCCGGGCTGAGGGCGATGGTGAGGGCGGCCTACGACGAGGGGCGGCCGATTCCCGAACCGCTCGCCCGTAAGGCGGCCGAGGCCGGTGATCCGCGGGGGATGACCGTCTACGGCATCGGGCTGGGCGAGCGGGGCGCGTACGCCGAGGCGGTCCACTGGCTCGGCAAGGCCGCCGCGACGGGTGACCTCTCGGCCATGGTGGTGCTCGGCACCGTCCATCTGGACCACGGTGAGCTGGGTGAGGCGGAGCGGCACTTCCGGCGGGCGGCGGACCGCGGCCACGCCGGTGCGCGCCTCGCCCTCCGGCAGTTGCGCGCCCGGCGCAACGGCAGTGGCCACTGACAGGCGTGGCGCGGCCCTCCGCCGCCCGCGAGGGTCGGG
>NZ_JAHLEM010001000.1 GCF_018883605.1 Streptomyces niphimycinicus
TGCTGAAGGTTCTGGCGGACATCGCGCCGCGTTCCTCCGAGGTGCCGTTCTATTCGACGGTTTCCGGTGAGCTGGTGGACACGGCCGGTCTGGATGCCGAGTACTGGTACCGGAACCTGCGGCAGACCGTCGAGCTGGAAGCCACTACCCGCACCCTGCTCGACAGCGGGCATGGCGTGTTCATCGAGGCGAGCCCGCATCCCGTACTCATGCTCCCGTTGCAGCAGACCGTGGAGGCCGCCGGGGCGCGGGCCGTGGTCGTCGGCACACTGCGGCGCGACGAGGGTGGCTTGGAGCAGTTCCTGACCTCGGCCGCCGAGCTGCACGTCAGTGGGGTCGGCGTCGGCTGGCCGACGGTGTTCGGGGGCCGTGGTGCCCGTCGGGTGGACCTGCCCACCTACGCCTTCCAGCGTCAGCGGTACTGGCTGGACGCGCCGGTCGGTGAGGTGCCCGCCGGCGGTGAGGGGCTGGGCGCGGACGCGGTGGACGCGCGCTTCTGGGAGGCCGTGGAGCGCGAGGACCTGGAGGCGCTGGTCCGCACCCTGGAGGTGGACGACGCGGAGCAGCAATCGTCCCTGACCGCATTGCTTCCGGCACTGTCGTCGTGGCGTCGTCAGTGGCGTGAGCGGAGCACGGTGGACGGCTGGCGCCACAGTGTGGTCTGGAAGTCGGTGGAGTCCGCCGCTGAGGCTACGCTCACCGGCACGTGGCTGGTCGCCGTACCAAAGGTCTGTGGTGACGACGCCTTGCTTGCCTCCGTGGTGGATGGTTTGGCCGGGCGCGGCGCGCATGTGGTGCGTGTGGTCGTCGACGCGGCCGATGGCCGTGAGGTGATGACGCAGCGGTTGCGTGGGGCGCTTGACGACACGGGGATGGATCCGTCGGGCGTGACGGGTGTGTTCTCGCTGCTCGGGCTGGATGAGTCGGCGCACGGGTCGTTCGAGGTGGTCCCGGCCGGGCTGGCGGCGACGGTGGCGCTGGTCCAGGGGCTGGGCGACGCCGGTGTGGTGGCCCCGCTGTGGTGCGGGACCCGGGGTGCGGTCTCGGTGGGGCGTTCCGACCGGCTGGTGAGCCCCACACAGGCGATGGTCTGGGGGCTTGGGCGGATCGTCGGAGTGGAGTATCCCCAGCGCTGGGGCGGTGTCGTGGACCTGCCCGAGACCATCGACAGCCGTGCGGTGGCCCGGCTGGCCGGAGTGCTGACCGGTGCGGAGTCCGAGGACCAGGTCGCGGTGCGTGGTTCGGGGGTCTTCGGCAAGCGGCTGGTGCGGGCCTCAGCGCCTGACAGCACGGCCACGGATGGCTGGCGGCCAAGTGGTTCGGTGCTGGTGACCGGTGGTACGGGTGCGCTGGGTGGCCATGTGGCGCGGTGGCTGGCGCGTACGGGTGCCGAGCATCTGGTGCTGACCAGCCGTCGTGGGATGGAGGCCGAGGGCGCCGCCGAGTTGAAGGCGGAGCTGGAGGAGCTCGGTGCCCGCGTGACGGTGGCGGCGTGTGACACGGCCGACCGTGCGGAGCTGGCCGGGGTGTTGGACGCGATTCCGTCGGAGTTCCCGCTGACCGCCGTGGTCCATTCGGCGGGTGTGCTGGACGACGGTGTGATCGACGCCCTGACGACGGAGCGGGCGGCCGGGGTGTTGCGTCCGAAGGTGGACGCGGCGCGGAATCTGCACGAGCTGACCGCCGGGATGGATCTGTCGGCGTTCGTGCTGTTCTCCTCGGCGGCTGGCACGACAGGCGGTCCGGGGCAGGGGAGCTACGCGGCGGGCAACGCGTTCCTGGACGCCCTGGCGGCCCAGCGGCGGTCGGACGGGCTTCCGGCGGTTTCCATCGCCTGGGGCGCCTGGGCCGGCAGCGGCATGGTGATCGACGGAGACCTCGAAGGGCATATGGAGCGGGGCGGCGTGGCCCCGATGGACCCCGACTTGGCGATCTCCGCGCTCCAGCGTGCGCTCGACCTGGAGGAGACCTTCGTCCTTGTGGCCGACGCCGCATGGGACCGCCTCGGCGAAGAGCTCGGTGGCACCCGGCCGACCCCCATGCTGAGCGAGCTGACGAAGCCGCGGCGGTCGAACGTGTCGTCGGCGTCCGCCGACCCGGAGCCGGCCGAATCGGCCGCGGCGGAGCTGCGCGCGAGTCTGGAGGGGCTGTCCTCGGCGAAGCGTCAGCGTTCCCTGCGCAAGCTGGTGCGGCAGCACGTCGCCGCGGTCCTGGTGCATGCGACCCCCGACGCCATCGAGAGCGATCGGTCGTTCAGGGAACTCGGCTTCGACTCGTTGACGGCCGTGCAGCTCCGCAACCGGCTGGGCGCGATCACCGGCCTGGAGCTGCCGACCACGTTGGCGTTCGACTTCCCGAACCTCACCGTACTGGCCGAGCATTTGGAGACGAACATGTTTCCGCAGGCCGGTGGCGCTGAGCAGAACGACCCCGAAGAAGACCGCATTCGCGAGGCCCTGGCCTCAATTCCGCTCACACGTTTTCGTGAGGCCGGACTGATGGACGCCCTGCTGGAACTCGCCGACATCTCGGAGAGCGGTTCTGAGCCGGTGCCCCAAGAAGAAATGAACAGCGCTGTCGACGAGATGGATGTCGACGACCTCGTCCAGAGGGCACTGGGCGGCGCAGACCTTTGATGTTCGTGGAAGTGTGGAGCTACTGATGGCTACGTCCTCCGAAAGAGTTGTCGAAGCGCTGCGCGCTTCCCTGCGGGAAAACGACCGCCTCAAGCTACAGAACCAGCGCCTGATGGCGGCGTCGCGTGAGCCCATCGCCATTGTGGGAATGAGCTGTCGCTTTCCCGGGGGCGTAAGCACCCCGGAGCATCTGTGGCGACTCGTCGCGGATGGTGTCGACGCCATCTCCGGTTTCCCGACCAATCGCGGCTGGGACCTCGAGGAGCTCTACCACCCGGACCCGGACAATCCTGGGACGAGCTACACCCGAGAGGGTGGCTTCATCTACGATGCCGACCAATTCGACCCGCAGTTCTTCGGAATTTCTCCCCGTGAGGCCGTGGCGACCGATCCGCAGCAGCGGCTGGTGCTGGAGGCGTCATGGGAGGCGTTCGAGCGAACCGGGATCGACCCGGTGTCCCTGCGCGGCAGGCCGGTCGGGGTTTTCGTCGGTACCAACGGTCAGGACTACTCGACTCATCTCTATGAGGTGGGGGGTGAGCTCGAGGGCTATCTGACCGGTGGCGCGGCCAGCGTGGTATCGGGACGTATCTCCTACACCTTCGGTCTCGAGGGACCCGCGGTGACGGTGGACACGGCGTGTTCGTCGTCGCTGGTGGCGCTGCACATGGCCATGCAGGCGCTGCGTCAGGGCGAGTGTGAGCTGGCGCTGGCCGGTGGTGTGTCGGTGATGGCGTCGCCGGGGTCGTTCGTGGAGTTCAGCCGTCAGCGCGGTCTGGCGGCTGATGGCCGGTGCAAGCCGTTCGCGGACGCCGCGGACGGTACGGGCTGGGCCGAAGGTGTGGGCATGCTGCTGGTGGAGCGGCTGTCGGACGCGCGGAAGAACGGCCATCCGGTGCTGGCGGTGGTGCGGGGGTCGGCCATCAACCAGGACGGCGCTTCGAACGGTCTGACGGCGCCGAATGGGCCGGCGCAGCAGCGGGTGATCCGTCAGGCGCTGGCGAGTGCCGGGCTGTCGGCGTCCGAGGTGGACGCGGTCGAGGCGCACGGTACGGGTACGACGCTGGGTGACCCGATCGAGGCGCAGGCGCTGCTGGCCACCTACGGCCAGGGCCGGCCGGAGGGAAGCCCGCTGTGG
>NZ_JAHLEM010001001.1 GCF_018883605.1 Streptomyces niphimycinicus
CACGGTACGGGTACGACGCTGGGTGACCCGATCGAGGCGCAGGCGCTGCTGGCCACCTACGGCCAGGGCCGGCCGGAGGGAAGCCCGCTGTGGTTGGGGGCCATCAAGTCGAACATCGGTCATACGCAGGCGGCGGCGGGTGTGGCCGGTGTGATCAAGATGGTGATGGCGATGCGGCACGGGGTGCTGCCGAAGGTGCTGCATGTGGATGAGCCGTCGCGGCAGGTGGACTGGTCGGCGGGTGAGGTGCGGCTGCTGACGGAGGCCACCGCGTGGCCGGAGACCGACCGGCCGCGCCGGGCCGGCATCTCCTCGTTCGGAGTGAGTGGCACCAACGCGCACACCATCATCGAGCAGGCCCCGGAAGCCGACCGTGATGGACAGCCAGAGTCGACCGCTCCCAAGACGGACGGGGCAAAGCGGCCCGCTGTCCTGCCATGGCTGGTGTCCGCCAAGAGCGCTGACGCGCTCGCCGCCCAGGCGGGCCAACTCCACGCCCACCTCAGTGCCCACTCGGAGCTGACACCGGCGGACGTCGGCTTCTCCCTCGCCACGACCCGTTCGGCTTTCGATCACCGCGCGGCCCTGGTCGCCGCGGACCGGGACGAGCTCCTGCGTGGCCTGGAGGCCCTGGCCACCGGTGAGAACGCGGCTCAGGTGGTTCAGGGCACGACCCGGACCGAGGACACTCTCGCGTTCTTGTTCTCGGGTCAGGGTGCGCAGCGTCTGGGTATGGGCCGGGAGTTGTATGAGGCGTTCCCGGTGTTCGCCCGTGCGCTGGACGAGGTGTGTGCGCATCTGGATGTGCTGCTGGACCGTCCGCTCACTGAGGTGATGTTCGCGGCGGAAGGGAGCGCGGATGCCGGGCTGTTGGATCGGACGGTGTTCACCCAGCCCGCGTTGTTCGCGGTCGAGGTGGCG
>NZ_JAHLEM010001002.1 GCF_018883605.1 Streptomyces niphimycinicus
CGCCCGGCCGAACCGCCGCCCTCACCGCCCCCGGCCGGGCCGGACCCCGCGCCCGGCCCGGCCACGGCGATCTGAACCCCCTGGTCCGCGAGGGCCTGGAGCTCGGTCAGGGCGCGGTCGTCATGGGCGGGTGGCTCATCGGTCACCAGCCGGGTGATCACATCGGTGGGCACCGTCTGGAACATGGTGTCGGTGCCCAGCTTCGTATGGTCGGCGAGCACGACCACCTCCGCCGCCGCCTGGACCAGCGCCCGGTCGACGCTGGCCGAAAGCATGTTGGAGGTGGACAGACCGCGCTCGGCGGTCAGCCCGCTGCCGGACAGGAAGGCGCGCGAGACCCGCAGCCCCTGGAGGGACTGCTCGGCGCCGCTGCCGACCAGGGCGTAGTTGGAGCCGCGCAGGGTGCCGCCGGTCATCACGACCTCGACCCGGTTGGCATGCGCCAACGCCTGTGCGACCAGCAGGGAATTGGTGACCACGGTCAGCCCCGGAACCCGCGCGAGCCGGCGGGCCAGCTCCTGCGTGGTGGTTCCGGCGCCGACGACCACGGCCTCGCCCTCGTCGACGAGACCGGCCGCGAGATCGGCGATGGCCGTCTTCTCCGCGGTCGCTAGATGGGATTTCTGCGGGAAGCCGGACTCCCTGGTGAATCCGCCCGGCAGCACCGCACCGCCGTGCCGGCGGTCGAGCAGTCCTTCTGCCTCCAGCGCCCGCACATCACGCCGTACGGTCACTTCGGAGGTCTGGACGACGCGGGCGAGCTCCCGGAGCGACACCGCTCCGTTCGCGCGCACCATTTCAAGGATCAATTGGCGACGTTCTGCAGCGAACACGAAACTGACAGTAACGCCAACGACCGTCTGTTTTCAGCAGCTTGCACCAATTAGCAGAAGTTGGACATCTCTGAAGGTGCGAAGTGCTATAAGGACCGGATCTACGACTCTTCCTGAGTCTTCCGGGTGTGCAACTGCCGTGCCACCTCGGCGATCGAACCGGACAGCGAGGGGTAGACCGTGAACGCGTTCGCGATCTGCTCCACCGTCAGGTTGTTGTCGACCGCCAGCGAAATCGGGTGGATCAGCTCGCTCGCCCGCGGCGCGACCACCACACCGCCGACCACGATGCCGGTGCCCGGACGGCAGAAGATCTTGACGAAGCCGTCCCGGATGCCCTGCATCTTCGCCCGCGGATTGCGCAGCAGCGGCAGCTTCACCACCCGGGCGTCGATCTTCCCGCCGTCCACATCCGCCTGCGAGTAGCCGACCGTGGCGATCTCCGGGTCGGTGAAGACGTTCGCGGAAACCGTCTTCAGATTCAGCGGCGTCACCGCGTCCCCCAGGAAGTGGTACATCGCGATCCGGCCCTGCATCGCCGCCACCGACGCCAGCGCCAGCACCCCGGTGCAGTCACCGGCCGCGTAGATGCCCGGCGCGCTGGTCCGGGAGACCTTGTCGGTCAGGATGTGCCCCGACTCGGCCAGCTTGACCCCGGCCTCCTCCAGACCCATGTCCGCCGTGTTCGGGATCGAGCCGACCGCCATCAGACAGTGGGTGCCGGAGATGACCCGCCCGTCCGAGAGCGTCACCTCCACCCGGTCCCCCACCCGCTTGGCCGCCTGCGCCCGGGAGCGGGACATCACGTTCATCCCCCGGCGCCGGAACACGTCCTCCAGCACCGCCGCCGCGTCCGGGTCCTCACCCGGCAGCACCCGGTCCCGACTGGAGACCAGCGTGACCTTCGACCCCAGCGCCTGATACGCGCCCGCGAACTCCGCACCCGTGACACCGGAGCCGACCACGATCAGCTCCTTGGGGAGCTCGTCCAGGTCGTACACCTGCGTCCAGTTCAGGATCCGCTCGCCGTCCGGCTTCGCGTCCGGGATCTCCCTCGGATGAGCACCGGTCGCCACCAGCACCGCGTCCGCCACCAGCGTCTGCTCGGTGCCGTCCACCGCCCGCACGACCACCCGCCGCGAGCCGTCCAGCGACTGCTGCGGCTCCACCCGCCCATGCCCGCGCATGACCCGGCCGCCGGCCCGCGTGACCGAGGCCGTGATGTCGTGCGACTGCGCGAGCGCGAGCCGCTTCACCCGGCGGTTGACCTTGCCGAGATCCACGCCGACCACCCGGGCCGCCTGCTCCATCGGCGGGGTGTCGTCGGCGACGATGATCCCCAGCTCCTCATACGAGGAATCGAACGTCGTCATCACCTCGGCGGTGGCGATCAACGTCTTCGACGGCACGCAGTCGGTGAGCACCGACGCGCCGCCCAGACCGTCGCAATCGACGACGGTCACCTCCGAGCCGAGCTGCGCGGCGACCAGCGCCGCCTCATAGCCGCCGGGTCCGCCACCAATGATCACGATCCGAGTCACATGCTCCATTGTCCCGCACCGGTTCGACCGGCTTCAGCCCGGGGGGTTTCGCGGGGGCGACTGACGTACGAACCTCCCACCCCGGGGGCCGTTCCGCCCCTCTCCCGTACCCTCAGACCCATGTCGCTCTACGCCGCGTACGCCGGCAACCTCGACGCGCGGCTGATGACCCGCCGCGCACCGCACTCCCCGCTGCGCGGAACGGGCTGGCTGAACGGCTGGCGTCTCACCTTCGGCGGAGAGCAGATGGGCTGGGAAGGCGCCCTCGCCACCATCGTGGAGGCCCCGCGCTCCCAGGTCTTCGTCGCCCTCTACGACATCGCGCCCATGGACGAGGACTCCATGGATCGCTGGGAGGGCGTCGGCCTCGACATCTACCGCCGGATGCGGATCCGCGTCCACACCCTGGACGGCGACGAACCCGCCTGGCTCTACGTCCTCAACGGCTACGAGGGCGGCCTGCCCTCCGCCCGCTACCTCGGCGAAATCGCCGACGCCGCGGAATCCGCGGGCGCGCCGCACGACTATGTGATGGAGCTACGGAAGCGCCCCTGCTGAGTCCGGTGTTTCCGGTCTGTCCGTGTTTCCGGGTGGGCCGTGTACCCGGGGCGGCCCGGGGGCCGGGGGGTTCGTCTTTTCGGTCGGCCCGGGGGCCGGGGGTCCGCGTTTTCGGGGCGGCCCGGGGGCTCGGGGGCCCGTGCCTCCCATGAGCCCGCGAGCCTGACCGGCCCCAGGGTCCGGGCGGCCCGAGGATCCAGGGGTCCGGGGGCCGTGTTCCCGGGCGACCTTGTGCGCGGGCGGCTCCTGGGCCCGGGGGTCCGCGTCTCGGGGCGGCCCGAGTGGCCGGGGCCTGCATCTCCCATGACTCCACGGGCCTGACCGCCCCCGGGGGCCGTGTTTCCGGGCGGCCCGGGGCCTCCGCGTGTCCGGTGAGTCCGCGAGCCCGGCCAGCCCGAGGGGGTCGGGGCCCGGCCAGACCGACCGGACCCTGCCCCCCGACCCGGCCCACCGGGATACCCGGACCCCGGGCCTACGCGGACCCTCGCCGCCGGGTCCTCCTGGACCCCCGCTCCGACCGAGCGCACGGCTTCACCGGACATACGGCCCTCCGGGTCCACGCACCGGACACGCAACCCCCGGGCCCCGGCCCGGGGGTTGACCGGGCCCACAAACCCCCCGGGAGGCTATGCAACGATCCGAATACCTCGGCGGACCCGTCTACGCGCGTAGGCAGTTACCGGCTACCCTCGTGCGCGTGAACGCATCAGTTTCTTGGGACGACATCCAGGGCGACCCCCACGCCGCCGCCGACGACGCCGCCACCCGCCTGCGCGAGCTGACCGGCGCGGAGACCCACGACGTCGCGCTGGTCCTGGGCTCCGGCTGGGTCCCCGCCACCGACGCCCTCGGGGCGCCCGAGCACGAGTTCCCCGTCACCGAGCTGCCCGGCTTCCCGCCGCCCGCCGTCGAGGGGCATGCGGGCCGGATCCGCTCGTACCGGATCAACGACAAGCGGGCGCTGGTCTTCCTCGGCCGTACGCATTACTACGAGGGTCGCGGTGTCGCCGCCGTCGCACACGGCGTACGCACCGCCGTCGCCGCCGGCTGCAAGACCATCATCCTCACCAACGGCTGCGGCGGCCTCCGCGAGGGCATGCGCCCCGGTCAGCCGGTACTGATCAGCGACCACATCAACCTCACGGCCACCTCCCCGATCGTGGGCGCGAACTTCGTCGACCTCACCGACCTCTACTCCCCGCGGCTGCGCGCCCTGTGCCAGCAGGTGGACCCGACCCTGGAGGAGGGCGTCTACGCCCAGTTCCCCGGGCCGCACTACGAGACCCCGGCAGAGATCACCATGGTCCGCACCCTGGGCGCCGACCTGGTGGGCATGTCCACCACCCTGGAGGCCATCGCGGCGCGCGAGGCGGGCGCGGAGGTCCTGGGCATCTCCCTGGTCACCAACCTCGCGGCCGGTATGACCGGCGAACCCCTCAACCACGAGGAGGTCCTCCAGGCCGGCCGCGACTCCGCCTCCCGCATGGGCAGCCTGCTGTCGCAGGTCCTCGACCGCATCTGACCTCGCCGGTCGGGCGACCCCATTCCGACGCGCAAGCGCTGGCGCCGGCGGCGTCACAGCGTGCTGTGCGGGTACTCACCCCTCAGCCAACTGAACAGAGCGTCGCGGCACACCCTCCACCGGGGGCGGGGGCGCGGTGGGGTGCGTGGTGGGTGCCGGGGACGGGGCCTCCGGTGCGGCGCGTGCGGGGTGCGCCTGCTGTTCGTGGGTGGTGCCGGGGGCGGG
>NZ_JAHLEM010001003.1 GCF_018883605.1 Streptomyces niphimycinicus
GCCCCTCCGGACGGGCGGCCGGAACGCCCACGCGGGCCGCGAGTGTCAGGGCGCAGCGCGCGGCGACACCGGCCACGGCCGCCCCGACCGCGCCGTGCGCCCAGCTCTGCCCGTACAACTGGGCCAGCGCCGCCACCTGGCCGAGCAGGACGAACAGCAGCGTGATCACGCCGAACGGCCCGATGTCCGACCGCTTCATGATGCGCAGCGCGTCCTCGGCGGGTTTGCCGCTGCCGAGCCCGTCCGCGGTGTCGGCGAGCCCGTCGAGATGGAGGCCGCGGGTCAGTACGGCGGGTATCGCGGCGGTGGCGACGGCCGCCAGCAGCGCCCCACCGCCCAGGAACAGCAACACCCCACCCACCGCCGCCGCACACAGCCCCACCGTCAGCCCGGCCACCGGCGCGCACAGCATCCCCGCGTGCGCCGCCTCCCGGTCCCAGCGCGTGCCTCGTACGGGCAGCACCGTGAGCGTGCCGAAGGCGAAGCGGATCCCGTCGGCCCAGGGGGCACGCGGAGCGTGGGCGGGCGGCGGATCGTAGGCGGGGCGGGGCGGATGCGCGGGCCGTTCCGGGCGCTCCGACCCCTCGGAGGACCCAGAGGACCCGGAGGGGGCGGAGGGGGCGGAAGGCTCGGAGCTCTCCGTGCTCTCCGTGCTCTCGGGTTCGGGCTCCGGCGGGCATGCGGACGACTGCGATCGCGACTGCGGCGGCTCCGGCGTGGTGTCCATCGCGCGGAAGGCTATCCCGGCCACCTCCATCCGGTAAGCCCGAGGGCACACCCCTGAGGGCACACCCCTGACGGCGCACCCCCGTTGGGCACCTCCCAGCGGTAGCCGGGGGAGAACCGAGCCCCAAATGGGGCCTAGGCATACGATGCGGAGGGGCGCGGCCTACAACCCATATCGGCCGACGAACTATCGGAAGAGGGACCCGACCACTGTGACTGCTCTGACTCTCAGCACCTCGTCCGCCGCGGCACTGCGCGCGGACGCCGTCGTCGTCGGCGTGGCGAAGGGGGCCAAGGGCCCCGTCGTCGCCGCCGGCGCCGAGGCCGTGGACAAGGCGTTCGGCGGAAAGCTGGCCGACGTTCTGGAGACGCTCGGCGCGACCGGCGCCGAAGGCGAGGTGACCAAGCTGCCCGCCGCGTCCGGCCTCAAGGCCCCGGTCGTGCTGGCGGTCGGGCTGGGCGATGTCCCGGCCAAGGACGACGGCTATGACGCCGAGACGCTGCGCCGGGCCGCGGGCGCGGCCTCCCGCGCGCTGTCCGGTTCGAAGAAGGGCGCCTTCGCGCTGCCGATCGAGGACGTGGCGGGCGCCGCCGCCGTGGCCGAGGGCGCGCTGCTCGGGGCGTACACGTACGACAAGAGCAACGGCAACGGCGGCGCCAAGGACGGCAAGAGCGCCAAGAGCGCCAAGAACGCCGCGAACACCGACAAGAAGAACGACGGCCCGCTCGCCGAGGTCGCCCTGGTCGGCGGCAAGCCGCGAGACAAGGCGTACAAGGCGGCCGTCGAGCGTGCCACCGCCCTGGTCGAGGAGATCAACCGCGCCCGCGACCTGATCAACACCCCGTCCAACCTCCTCAACCCGGCCGACTTCGCGGCCGAGGCGGTCGCGGCCGCCAAGGAGCACGGTCTCAAGACCGAGGTGCTGGACGAGAAGGCGCTCAAGAAGGGCGGCTACGGCGGCATCCTCGGCGTGGGCCAGGGCTCGGACGCCCCGCCGCGGCTGGTGCGGATCGCGTACACCCACCCCAAGGCGGAGAAGACGCTCGCCCTGGTCGGCAAGGGCATCACCTATGACTCGGGCGGCATCTCCCTCAAGCCGGCCGGTCACAACGAGACGATGAAGTGCGACATGAGCGGTGCCGCCGCCGTGTTCGCCACCGTCGTCGCCGCCGCCAGGCTGGGCCTGCGGGTCAACCTCACGGGCTGGCTGGCGCTGGCCGAGAACATGCCGTCGGGTTCGGCCACCCGCCCCGGCGATGTGCTGTCGATGTACGGCGGCAAGACCGTCGAGGTGCTCAACACCGACGCCGAGGGCCGGCTGGTGCTCGCCGACGCGATCACCCGCGCCGGTGAGGAGAAGCCGGACGCGATCGTGGACGTGGCGACGCTGACCGGCGCCATGGTTCTCGCACTGGGCAACCGCACGTTCGGGATCATGACGAACGACGAGGCGTTCCGCACCTCGCTGCACGAGATCGCGGAGGAGGCCGGTGAGCCGTCCTGGCCGATGCCGCTGCCCACCCACCTCCGTAAGGGCATCGACTCCCCGGTCGCGGATCTGGCGAACATGGGTGAGCGCATGGGTGGCGGTCTGGTGGCCGGCATCTTCCTGAAGGAGTTCGTGGCGGACGGGATCACCTGGGGCCACCTGGACATCGCGGGTCCGGCCTTCAACGAGTCCGGTCCGTTCGGCTACACGCCCAAGGGCGGCACGGGCGCCGCGGTCCGCACCCTGGTGCGGCTGGCGGAGCGCGCCGCCGACGGCGATCTCGGCTGAGCAGAGCGCAACGCAGCGGCGCGACGCGGCACCACGGCGCAGCGGCGTAACGCAGCACCGCGACGCAACGGCGTAACGCAGCGGCGCCCGCGACGCAGCGGCGCCCCGCGACAACGCATCGCGACCGCCGGCCCATAGGGCCGAAAGTCCCGTCGATTTCGCCCTCAACGAAATCGACGGGGCTCCGCGTTCCGGATACGCAGGAGTAACCCCTGAACTGGGGTCTGGAGATTTCTCACACAGCGGCCCCGCGTCCCGTCTCCTTCCAACAAGTGCGAAGATGTTGTC
This sequence comes from Streptomyces niphimycinicus, assembly GCF_018883605.1. Classification (GTDB taxonomy): domain Bacteria; phylum Actinomycetota; class Actinomycetes; order Streptomycetales; family Streptomycetaceae; genus Streptomyces; species Streptomyces niphimycinicus. The sequence goes on from NZ_JAHLEM010001003.1 coordinate 2,793, forward strand.
CCGGCAGGACAGGGCCCCCGACACCAGGGCCGCCGACGTAAGAAGCGGCCGAACACACGCCGCCGCCCGGCCGACCAAGGCCGGCCCCGGCGCACCATGCATGGAGGACGTGACGTGGCGAACGACGCCAGCACCGTTTTCGACCTAGTGATCCTCGGAGGCGGTAGCGGCGGTTACGCCGCTGCCCTGCGCGCGGCGCAGCTCGGTCTGGACGTCGCCCTGATCGAGAAGGACAAGCTGGGCGGCACCTGTCTGCACCGTGGCTGCATCCCCACCAAGGCTCTGCTGCACGCCGGTGAGCTCGCCGATCAGGCCCGCGAGGGCTCGGAATTCGGTGTGAAGACCACCTTCGAGGGCATCGACATCGAGGGTGTGCACAAGTACAAGGACGGCGTGATCTCGGGCCTGTACAAGGGTCTCCAGGGTCTGGTCGCCTCCCGCAAGGTCACCTATGTGACCGGTGAGGGCCGGCTGTCCTCCCCGACCTCTGTCGATGTGAACGGCGAGCGCTACACCGGCCGCCACATCCTGCTGGCCACCGGTTCGGTGCCCAAGTCCCTGCCCGGCCTGGAGATCGACGGCAACCGCGTCATCTCCTCCGACCACGCCCTGGTGCTGGACCGCGTGCCGAAGTCCGCGGTCGTGCTGGGCGGCGGCGTCATCGGCGTCGAGTTCGCCTCCGCGTGGAAGTCCTTCGGGGCCGACATCACCATCGTCGAGGCGCTTCCCCACCTCGTCCCGGTCGAGGACGAGAGCAGCTCCAAGCTGCTGGAGCGCGCCTTCCGCAAGCGCGGCATCAACTTCTCCCTCGGCTCCCGCTTCTCCGGCGTCGAGTACACCGCCGACGGCGTCAAGGTCTCGCTGGAGAACGGCAAGACCTTCGAGGCCGAGCTGCTGCTGGTGGCCGTCGGCCGTGGCCCGGTCTCGCAGGGCCTGGGCTACGAGGAGGCCGGGGTCGCCATGGACCGCGGCTATGTCCTGGTCGACGAGTACATGCGGACCAACGTCCCGACCATCTCCGCCGTGGGCGACCTGGTCCCCACCCTCCAGCTCGCCCACGTCGGCTTCGCCGAGGGCATGCTGGTGGCCGAGCGGCTGGCGGGCCAGAACCCCGTTCCGATCGACTACGACGGCGTGCCGCGGGTGACCTACTGCCACCCCGAGGTCGCCTCCGTCGGCATCACCGAGGCCAAGGCCAAGGAGCTGTACGGTGCGGACAAGGTCGTCGCCCTGAAGTACAACCTCGCGGGCAACGGCAAGAGCAAGATCCTCAAGACCGCGGGCGAGATCAAGCTCGTGCAGGTACGGGACGGTGCCGTCGTCGGCGTCCACATGGTCGGTGACCGGATGGGCGAGCAGGTCGGCGAGGCTCAGCTCATCTACAACTGGGAGGCGCTGCCCGCCGAGGTCGCGCAGCTCGTCCACGCCCACCCCACTCAGAACGAGGCGCTCGGCGAGGCCCACCTGGCCCTGGCCGGCAAGCCGCTGCACTCCCACGACTGATCATCCCGAGCGCGAACCATCCGCAAAGATCGTTAAGGAGCAACCGAACACCATGGCGGTTTCCGTAACCCTGCCGGCGCTCGGCGAGAGCGTGACCGAGGGCACCGTCACCCGCTGGCTCAAGGCCGAAGGTGAGCGCGTCGAGGCCGACGAGCCCCTGCTCGAGGTGTCGACCGACAAGGTCGACACCGAGATCCCGGCCCCTTCGGCCGGTGTGCTGACGTCCATCAAGGTGGCCGAGGACGAGACGGTCGAGGTCGGCGCCGAGCTGGCCGTTATCGACGACGGTGGCGCGGCTCCGGCCGAGGCCCCCGCCCCCGCGGCCGAGCCCGCTCCGGCGGCTCAGCCCGAGCCCGCCCCGGCGC
>NZ_JAHLEM010001004.1 GCF_018883605.1 Streptomyces niphimycinicus
CCCGGCCGCCGTACCGGGACCCGCCCGGGCCGCCGCCGCGCTGATCGCCGCGGCCGCCGTGCTCCGGGCCGCCGTTCTGCCTGCTGCGGACCAGCCCGCGCACCCGGCGGATGATCGACTGCTCCTCCGCCTGGGTGGCGATGCCGACCATCCCGATCAGCCGGATCGCGTAGCGGTCCCGCAGCCCGGGGTTCTTGATCGCCGCGACGACCGGCACCGCCTCGTCGACGGCGGCGATGCGCCCCTCCTCGGTGTCCAGGTTGTACCGGGAGACGATCGACTTCAGCGCGAACGCGAACAGCGGCGTACGGCTCTCGACCAGGGACGCCACGGCCTCGTCGCCGCGGGCCAGCCGCAGTTCGCACGGGTCCATCCCGTCGGGCGTGATCGCGATGGAGGTCTCGGCGGCGAACCGCTGGTCGTCCTCGAAGGCGCGCAGGGCCGCCTTCTGCCCGGCCGCGTCGCCGTCGAAGGTGAAGACGACCTCCGCGCCCGCGTTGTCCATCAGCAGCCGTCGGAGGATCTTGATGTGGTCACCGCCGAAGGCGGTGCCGCAGGTGGCGATGGCGGTGGTGACCCCCGCGAGATGGCAGGCCATGACGTCCGTATAGCCCTCGACCACCACCGCCCGGCTGGCCTTGGCGATGTCCTTCTTGGCGAGGTCGATGCCGTAGAGGACCTGGGACTTGCGGTAGAGCGGGGTCTCGGGGGTGTTGAGGTACTTCGGCCCGTTGTCGTCGTCGCGCAGTTTGCGGGCGCCGAAGCCGACGACCTCGCCGGAGATGTCCCGGATCGGCCACATCAGGCGGCCCCGGAAGCGGTCGATGGGGCCGCGCCGGCCCTCCTGGACGAGCCCGGAGAGGATCAGCTCCTTGTCGGTGAAACCGCGGCCGCGCAGATAGCGGACGAGGTGGTCCCAGCCGGCCGGGCTGTAGCCGACGCCGAAGTGCTGCGCGGCGGCCTGGTCGAAGCCGCGCTCGGCCAGGAAGGTGCGGCCGATCTCCGCCTCGGGGCGCTCCAACTGCTCGACATAGAACTGCGCGGCCACCTTATGGGCCTCGACCAGCCGGGTGCGCTCGCCCTGCTGGCGGCCTGGGGTGTAGCCGCCCTCCTCGTAGCGCAGGGTGATACCGGCCTGGGAGGCCAGCCGCTCGATGGTCTCGGCGAAGGAGAGGTGGTCGATCTTCATGACGAAGTCGACGGTGTCGCCGCCCGCCTGGCAGCCGAAGCAGTAGTAGAGCCCCTTGCTGGGGCTGACCTGGAAGGACGGGGACTTCTCGTCATGGAAGGGGCACAGGCCCTTGAGATTGCCACCTCCCGCGTTGCGTAGCTGGAGGTATTCGGACACGACGGCGTCGATCGGGACCGCTGCCCGGACCGCCTTCACGTCGTCATCGTTGATCCTGCCTGCCACGCCCGAATTCTACGGCCGGGGTCCGACACGGCTGTCCGTCGCCTGCCGGACCCCGGTGGGAACGCGCCCGAGGGCCTACGGGAGCAGCGAGGTCAGCGGGACGGACGGGTCGGCCAGGGCCGCCGTGTCGAGCTGGTCGCCGCCGCGGATGAGCCGTTGGATCGATTCGGTGACGTCCCAGACGTTGACGTTCATGCCCGCGAGCAGGCGGCCGTCGTTCAGCCAGAAGGCGATGAACTGCCGCTTGCCGACGTCGCCGCGCACCAGCACCTGGTCGTAACTGCCGGGCGGGGCGTAGCCGGAGTACTCCAGGCCGACGTCGTACTGGTCGGAGAAGAAGTACGGCACCCGGTCGTACGCGACGTCCTGGCCGAGCATGGCGCGGGCCGCCGCCGGGCCGCCGTTCAGGGCGTTGGCCCAGTGCTCGACGCGCAGCCGGGCGCTGCGCGGGAGCGCGGCCCGTACGGGGGTGCCCTCGAGGAAGCCGAGCGGGGCGGAGGCGACGTCGCCCGCCGCGAAGATGTCCGGGTCGCTGGTGCGCAGCGAGGTGTCGACCGCGATACCGCCGCCCGCCGCGCGGTCCACCACCTCCAGACCCGCGGCCTCGGCGAGGGCGCTGCGCGGGGCGGCGCCGATGGCGGCCAGGACGCTGTGGGCGGGGTGCTCCTCGCCGTCGTCGGTAAGGGCGGCCAGCACCATGCCGTCCTGGCCGGTGATCTCCGTAAGGCGGGCACCGAAGTGGAAGCGGACGCCGTGCTCGCCATGGATGTCGGCGAAAAGGGCGCCCAGCTCGGGGCCGAGGACGGGGTGCAGCGGGGTGGGCTCGGGCTCGACGATGGTCACCTCGGCGCCGTAGCCGCGCGCGGCGGCGGCGACTTCGAGGCCGATCCAGCCCGCGCCCGCGATGACCAACTGGCCGTTGTCCCGGCCGAGGGTGGCGAGGACGCCCTTGAGCCGCTCGGCGTGGGCGAGCCGGCGCAGATGGTGGACCCCGGCCAGATCGGTGCCGGGGATGTCGAGGCGGCGCGGCTCGGCGCCGGTGGCCAGCAGCAGCCGGTCGTAGTGGACCCGGGTGCCGTCGCCCAGGGTCACGGCCTTGGCGGCGCGGTCCAGGTGGACGGCGGGCAGGCCGAGGTGGAGCTCGATATCGGCCTGCGCGTACCAGGCGGGCTCGTGGACGAAGACGCTGTCGCGCTCCTGGCTGCCGGTGAGGAAGCCCTTGGACAGCGGGGGCCGCTCATAGGGGTGGTCGCGCTCGTCACCGATGAGGATCACCCGCCCGGTGAAGCCCTCCGCTCGCAGGGTTTCCGCGGCTTTCGCCCCGGCCAGCCCCCCTCCGACGATGACGAATGTCTGGTGTGCGTCGACCACTTGTGTCCTCCTCGCTGCCGAGCAGTGCCGAGCAGTGCCTCTATGAGTGCCTTACCCCGGTCGCGTCAGGTCGTGCGCTCCGAAAGCGGTGCCAAATGCTGGGCCCATGGCTGTGCCAGAGGCCGTGCGCATGGCCGTGCCCACGGCTGTGCCGAAAATCCGAGCCCGAAACCTGTGGCGAAAGCTGTGTCACAGGGGAGCCTCCCGCACGGCGAGTGCGTCCGGAAGGGGCCCGTACGCCGGACGTGTGCACGCGAGCCGGATCCGGCGGGCGGCGGCTCACGCGGCGGGCGGCGGTTCACGCGGTGAGCCGGGCGTGCAGCCACCGGGCCGAGGTGTCGGTCAGGGAGGCGATCTGGTCGACGATCGCCCGCAGCCGGCCCCGGTCGTCCCCGGCCGCGTCGAAGAGCGCGCGGAACTGGGGGTCCAGGCCGTCGGGGGCGCGGGCGATCAGGGCCTCGCCCAGCTCGGCGATGACCACGCGCTGATCGGCCCGGACCAGCTCCTGGTCCGGGCGCTGGATGACATACCGGTCGGCGACCGCCTTGAGGACCGCGCACTCCAGGCGCGCGGCGCGGGGGACGACCAGCTCGGCGTGGTAGCGGGTGAAGCGGCCCGTGCCGTACGCCGCCCGGGTGGCGCCCTCGGCGGCCAGGCAGAAGCGCCCGATGAGCTGGCTGGTGGCGTCCTTGAGGCGGGCCTGGGCGACGGACGAGCCGTCGTAGCGGTGCGGCCACCACTCCTGGTCCAGCAGCCGGTCCAGCGCCTCGGCCAGCTCTTCGGGCTCGGCCCCCGGGGCGTAGCGGTCGGCGGCGACGGCGAAGACCTCGCGGCGCTCGGGCTCGGAGAGCAGGCTCGCGGGGTCGAGATGGCCCGCGTGCAGCCCGTCCTCGACGTCATGGACGGAGTACGCGACATCGTCGGCCCAGTCCATGACCTGGGCCTCGAAGGTCTTACGGCCCTCGGGGGCGCCCTGCCGGAACCACGCGAAGATCGGGAGGTCGTCCTCGTAGACCCCGAACTTCGGGGAGCGGGGGCTGTATGGATGGCCGCCGCACGGCCAGGGGTACTTGGTGGCGGCGTCCAGCGCGGCGCGGGTGAGGTTGAGGCCGACGCTCACCGGCTCACCGGCCTCCGGGCCGGGGACGAACCGCTTCGGTTCGAGCCGGGCCAGCAGCCGCAGCGACTGCGCGTTTCCCTCGAAGCCGCCGCAGGGCTCGGCGATCTTGTTGAGCACCCGCTCGCCGTTGTGGCCGAACGGCGGATGGCCGAGGTCATGGGCGAGGCAGGCCGTCTCCACCAGATCCGGGTCGCAGCCGAGGGCGGCCCCCAGCTCACGGCCCACCTGGGCGCACTCCAGGGAGTGGGTCAGCCGGGTGCGGGGCGTGGCGTCGTAGGCCAGGGCACGCCCGGCCGGTCCGGGGTCGACGGCGGGTGTGGCGGGCACCACCTGGGTCTTCCCGGCCAGTCTGCGCAGCGCGGCGGAGTGCAGCACCCGCGCCCGGTCCCGCTGGAAGGCGGTCCGGCCCGGCCGCTTGTCGGGCTCCGGCGCCCAGCGCTCGAGGTCCGCCGGGGCATAGCCGGGGACATGGCCGGTGTCGGCCTCGGGGGCACCGGTCGGAGAGGCCGGATCCGGTTCAGGGGGTGCGCTGCGACTCATACACCGACGGTAGCCGCCGGGGGTGACAAGGGCGCAAAAGCGAGGGTCTGTTCGTACCGGCGCAGTATGAGACGCGCCACCGCCGGGTGGGCGCCGAGCGGGGCGGCCGCGATCCTGGGGGCGGCGTGCGGGCATTGCGTGGCGTGGGCGCCCGGGGTGGCGCTTGCGCACCGGGCGGC
>NZ_JAHLEM010001005.1 GCF_018883605.1 Streptomyces niphimycinicus
GGCCGGGCCGCTGGACATCCGCTGGTCGCGTCCCCTCCCGGAGGGTGCGGAGCCGACGACGGTGACGGTGTCCCGTGATGCCGCCGGGCGCTGGTTCGTCTCCCTGCTCGTCGAGGACACCATCACCCCTGCCCCCGCCTCGAGTGCGGCGGTCGGCCTGGACGCCGGGGTCACCTCCCTGGTGACCCTGTCCACCGGGGAGAAGATCGCCAACCCCCGGCACGAACGGCGCGACCGGGCCCGCCTGGCGAAGGCGCAGCGGGAGCTGTCCCGCAAGGCGAAGGGCTCGGCGAACCGGGAGAAGGCCCGCCGCCGCGTCGCCAAGGTGCACGCACGGATCGCCGACCGGCGCCGGGACTTCCTGCACAAGCTGACCACTCGTCTCGTCCGTGAGAACCAAACGGTCGTGATCGAAGACCTCACCGTCCGCAACCTGCTGAAGAACGGCAGCCTCGCGCGCGCCATCTCGGATGCGGCATGGACGGACCTGCGCATGATGCTGGAGTACAAGTGCGCCTGGTACGGGCGGGAACTCGTGACGGTCGACCGCTGGTTTCCCAGCTCGAAGCTGTGTGGGGCCTGTGGCACGGTCCGCGAGAAGCTGCCGTTGAACGTCCGTGAGTGGACGTGTGAGTGCGGCGCTGTGCATGACCGCGATGTGAACGCGGCACGCAATATCCTGGCCGCCGGGCTGGCGGCCTCTGCCTGTGGAGACGGTGTGAGACCTCAACGGGAGTCCTCCCGGACGGGGCGGTCGTCGGTGAAGCAGGAACCCCAGCGGGCGACCGCTGGAATCCCCCGCCTTTAGGCGGGGGAGGAAGTCAAGAAACCGATGCCTTTCCTGTGCGGGCAGGCTCGGGCCGGTGTGGTCACGGCCGGAGAGAAGGAAGGGAAGGCTCCGGTGACCGGTGTGTTCACGGCAACGGAGCGGCGGAGCGGTTGAGCGGCTGCGCAGCGGAGCGGCTGAGCTGCGAAGCACCGGTGTGTTCACGGTGCTCGGTGACTGTGATGATCCGAGGCACGCCGCCGGGCGTCAAGCCTCGCGGACGACTTACCTCATGGCGTGGATTAAGTGCGCCCCTGCCGCCGTACGGGCGGCCGTCCGCCGTGGCGCGCCCGGGGCTCCGCGGGACCGCTCCTAGGGTGGTGATTCCTCCGTATCAGGACAGAGAGGGCGGATCGTGCTCAGGGGCTTCAAGAACTTCCTCATGCGCGGTGATGTCATCGTTGTCGCCGTCGGCCTGGTCACGGCGCTGGCGTTCTCGACGCTGATCAAGGCGTTCACCGACTCCGTGATCAACCCGGTCATCGCCCGGCTCCAGGGCGGCAAATCGGTCGGGCTCGGCTGGCAGCTCGGCGCCCAGGGGAACACCTCGACCTACCTCAACATCGGGTCGTTCATCTCCGCCCTGATCTACTTCATCATCTTCATGGCCGTCATCTACTTCCTGATCGTCGTGCCGTACAAGTACACCCAGCGCCGCCGGGGCGCGGAGGTCTTCGGGGAGCCGGGCCCGCTCAAGACCTGCCCGGAATGCCTCGCCGAGGACATCCCCGAGGCGGCGCGCAAGTGCCGCTACTGCGGCTCGGATCAGCCGCGCTCGGAGTAGCCGCCTGGCCCGCCGGCGGCCCGGGTGCCCAGCCGCCCCCGCCTACCGCGCCCCGTCGAGGTCCAGCTCCAGCATGCGGATCGCGTTGCCGCGCAGGATCTTGTACGTGGTCTCGGGGGAGAGCCCGGCCACATGCTCGGCGGCGATGCGGCGGGTGTGCGGCCAGGTGGAGTCGACGTGGGGGTAGTCGGTCTCGAAGGTGGCGTTGTCCACGCCGACCGTGTCCAGCGAGGCGATCCCGTGCTTGTCGCGGAAGAAGCAGCAGTAGATCTGCCGGTAGTAGTACGTGGACGGCGGCTCGGGGATGAGGCCGCGGACGCCGCCCCAGGCGCGGTGCTCCTCCCAGACGTCGTCGGCGCGCTCCAGGGCGTAGGGGATCCAGCCCATCTGGCCCTCGGCGTAGGCCAGCTTGAGGCGCGGGAAGGAGACCAGGACGCCGCTGAAGAGGAAGTCCATCATCGAGGCCATGGCGTTGTTGAAGCTCAAGGCGGCCTGGACGGCGGGCGGGGCGTCGGGGGAGGCGGCGGGCATCTGGGAGGAGGAGCCGATGTGCATGCACACGACCGTCCCCGTGGCCTCGCACTCGGCGAAGAAGGGGTCCCAGTAGCCGCTGTGGATGCTGGGGAGCCCGAGGTAGGTGGGGATCTCGCTGAAGGTCACCGCGCGGACGCCGCGGGCCGCGTTACGGCGGATCTCCTGGACGGCGAGGTCGACGTCCCACAGGGGGATCAGGCAGAGCGGGATGAGACGGCCGCCGCTGTCGCCGCACCACTCCTCGACCATCCAGTCGTTGTACGCCCGGACGCACGCCAGCCCGACCTCCTTGTCGTTCGCTTCGGCGAAGGTCTGGCCGCAGAAGCGGGGGAAGGTCGGGAAGCAGAGCGACGCCTCGACATGGTTGAGGTCCATGTCGGCGAGGCGGTCCTTGGGGTCCCAGCAGCCGCGGCGCATCTGCTCGCGGGTGATGCCGTCGAGGGTCATCTCGTCGCGCGAGAAGCCGACGGCGGCGATGATCCGCTTGTAGGGGAAGAGGTCGCCCTCGTAACTCCACCAGTCGGTGAGCTGGCCGTCCGGGTCGGTGGTGAACTTGTACTTGCCGCCGACGTAGGCCAGTTCGCCGATCCCGGCCGTCAGCGGCTTGGGGCCGCGGTCCCGGTACTTGGCCGGGAGCCAGGTCTCGAAGAGGTGCGCGGGCTCGATCACATGGTCATCGACGCTGATGACCCGAGGCAGCTCGGTCGTGCCGTTCGTCTCGTCGGCCATCTCGCCATCTCCCCGGTCTTCTCGTGGTGCTCCTGTGGCTCCGTTTCGATCTGACGGTTCGTCAGATTCTGGCGGCAGAGTAGGGCGGATCGCTTCAACCAACAAGAGAAAGTCCCGTTTCCGCACCTACGTTCAGGGCACCCGAGGTGCGACAACCGGGAGGAAACGGTGAACGCATCGTCGATCGCACGCGGACTGGGTTCGGCAACGCGCACCCGTACCCCACGCCAGGCGGGCAGCCGGGCCGTCGAGGCGGCGGCCCGCTGGGGGCTGGCCACCCGCGGCGTGCTCTATCTGCTCATCGGCGTCCTGGCGCTGCGCATCGCCCTGGGCGACCGCGGCGAGCAGGCCGACCGGGGCGGGGCCCTCCAGGTCCTCGCCCAGCAGCCGTTCGGCGCCGCACTGGTCTGGGCGGTCGGCATCGGGCTGGTCTGCATGGCGCTGTGGCGGCTGTCCGAGGCGGCCTTCGGGGCCGCGGGGCCGGACGGTGGCGCGGCACGGAAGCGGCTGGCGGGGGCGGCCCGCGCGGTCTTCTACGGCGTCGTCGCGTACTCCGTGCTCTCCTTCGCCACCGGCGAGCGGGGCAGCGGCTCCAGCGACCGGCAGTCCCAGGACGTGACGGCCCGCGCACTCGACCTGCCGTACGGCCGGTGGCTGGTCGCCGCCGCCGGGACCGCGGTGGCCGCGGCCGGGGTGTGGATCGCCGTACGTGCGCTGCGGCGCGGCTTCCGCAAGCACCTCAAGGTGGGCGCGATGTCCCGGCGGACGCGGCGGGCCGTGGCGGCGCTGGGGGTCTGCGGCGGGGTGGCCCGCGGGGCCGTGTTCGCGGTGGCGGGCGGCTTCGCGCTCTCGGCCGCCGTGCGCTACGACCCGGACAAGGCGAAGGGCATCGACGACACCCTGCGGACCTTCGCCGGGACGGCGGCGGGGCCATGGCTGCTGATGGCGGTGGCGCTGGGTCTGGCGCTCTTCGGGGTGTTCTCGTTCGCGATGGCGCGGTGGCGCCGGGTCTGAGCGCGCTGCGTGTGCCCGGGGGCCCGGGCCCGCCCTCGCGCCTTGCGCCTTTGCTCCTTGCGCCTCGCGCCTCGCGTGTCTCGCGTGGATGTGCTCCGTAAGGCGGTCTTCCCCGGGGTTCCGGGCGCCGGGACCATCGGACGATGCCGACCATCGAGCCCCCCGTGCCGACCCTCAAGCTCCGCGTGCCGACCATGAAGCCCCGCGCCCGAATCGCCGCCTTAGGGGCGGCATTCGTCCTCGCCGCCGCCACCCCCGTCGCCGCCTACGCCGCGCTGGACGACCCGCCCGCCGCGACGCCCTCCGGCGCCGTGGACCGGGGCAAGCCCTACGTCGAGACCCGGCTCTTCTTCGGCACCGAGCGCCCCGACGGCGGGCCGCCCGTCACCGAGAAGCGGTTCCTGGCCTTCGTGGACCGGCAGATCACCCCGCGCTTCCCCTCCGGCCTGACGATCCACGACGGCCGGGGGCAGTGGCGGGACCAGAACGGGACGATCGAGCGGGAGCGCTCGTACGAGGTGATCCTGCTCTACCCGACGTCCGAGGCCCCGACGCAGGACCCGCGGATCGAACGGATCCGGACGGCGTACGAGCGGAAGTACGCCCAGGAGTCCGTGGCCCGGGCCGACGCCCCGGCCCGGGTGGACTTCTGAGCCATCCGGCCGGAACCGGCCGCCCCGACCACGCCGACCAATCCAGCCGCCCCAGCCGCCCCAGCCGCCCCAGCCGCCC
>NZ_JAHLEM010001006.1 GCF_018883605.1 Streptomyces niphimycinicus
CGCGTCAGGTGCGCCCGGCGAGCCGGCCGTACGGGGGTCCTCGCCGGCGGCCTCGGGGGCCGGGCGGGGACCGGACGACGCGCCACGGGGGAGGTGGCGCGCCGTGCGGTGGGTGGTACTACGGAAGGGCATGGCGGCTCAGTCGCCCTTCGCGAGGGCCTGTTCGCCGTTGCGCTGCAGGTCGGCGAGGATCTTCTTCGGGTCAGTGGTGCGCAGCGACTGCAGTTCGGTGTTGAACTGGCTGAGCACCTTGTCGAACCCGGCGACGGTCACCGGGCCCTGCGCGTGGGCGTTGGCGTCGACCCATGCCTTGGCGTCCGGCTCCTGCTTCGCGTACTCGGCGAGGGCGCTGGTGCGCGAGGGCATCACCCCGAATCCGTCGGCGAACTTCAGTTGCTGCTCACCGGAGCTGAGGTACTTCACCAGGTCCACGGCCGCCGACCGGTGGGCGCTCTCGGCGGCCACGCCCCAGCAGTTGCTGAAGGCCAGCGTGGCCTTCCCGGCCGGTCCCGCGGGCAGCGGGACCACCTTGTACGCCACCTTCGGGTAGTCGAGCTTCATGCCACCGGTCAGCCAGTTGCCCTCGATGGTCATGGCGGCCTTGCCCTTGCCGAGGGCCTCGCCGCCCCAGCTGGTGTCGACCTGCTTGGCGTACTTCATCGAGCCGGCCCGCAGCAGCGACCGCACAAAGCCGAGCCCCTCGGCGTTCTGCGCGCTGTCGGCGGTCATCTTCGTCTGCCCGGTGTCGGTGACCCATCCGCCCGCCTGCTTCATGAAGACGCCGAGTCGCTGGTACTCGTCGCTGGTGACCAGGCCGGTGACCCCGTCGCCGGTGAGCTTGCCGGCGACCTTCCTCAGCTCGTCCCAGGAGGTGGGGTAGTCCTTCTCGGTCAGCCCCGCCTTCTTCCACAGGTCGGTGTTGATGGCGAGGGCGAGGGTGGAGGTGTCCTTGGGCAGGCACACCAGCTTCCCGTCGTAGGTGAAGGAGGTGCGCAGCGGCTCGGCGAAGTCGTCCGCGTCCTTGATCTTGTCGCCGTACGCGTACAGGGAGCCGCCCTTGGCGTAGTTCGCGAACTGGTCGGAGTTGACGTAGAAGACGTCCGGCGGCCTGTGCCCGGCGAAGGACTGGGCCAGCTGCTGGTTCATGTCCTTGGCGGCCTCGACGGTCACCTTGTTGCCGGACCGCTTCTCGTAGGCGGCCGCGGCCTCCTTGACCGTCTTGGTCTCGGCGTCGCCCGAGGTGGCTATCAGGATCTTCAGATGCTGTTTGGCGCCGGTGTCCTGCTTCGTCTCCTTGTCGTCGCTGAAGCTCGACGAGCAGCCGGTGGCGGCCAGGAGCGCCGCGCAGGTGACGAGGGCGGCGGTGGCCGTGCGGGGGGCCATGGTTCCTCCGTGGATTGGGGATGGTACGTGCGGCTCGAGGGGGGGTTGGAGGAGAGGGGATGTCCGGGGCGCGGCGCATCACGGTGCCAACGCGGCGGAGCACCGGTGCGTCAGGGCGCCGGTGCGTCGGAGCCCGGTGTCGGGGTGCTGTCGCGGACGACGAGGGACGGCTCCAGCAGGACGCGCTCCGGTGGCGCGGCCGGGTTGGCCATCCGGGCCAGCAGCAGCCGCACGCACTCACCTCCGACCGCCTCCAGCGGCTGGGCGACCGTGGTCAGGGAGGGCGAGAGGATCCCGGCGGTCGGCGAGTCGTCGAAGCCGACAACGGCGACGTCCCGGCCCGGGGCGGCGTTCCGCTCGCGCAGCGCGTGATAGCAGCCGAGTGCCAGCATGTCGCTGGCCGCGACCACGGCCGTGGTACCCGCGTCCAGTAAGGGCTTGACGGCGATACGGGCCGCCTCGATGTCGCCCGCGCTGGCCGCGCGCCGTCCGCGCGTCGGCAGCCCGTGCCGGCGCATGGCCCGCTGCCAGCCCTCGGCGCGGTCGTCACCGACGCCGGAGCCGCGCGGCCAGCCCAGGAAGGCGATCCTGCGGTGCCCGAGGGCGACCAGATGCTCCACGGCGGCGTCCGTGCCCGAGGCCCCGTCGACGTCGACCCAATCGCCGATCTGCCGCCCCGACCACATCCGGCCGAAGCCGACGAACGGTACGCCCCGCTTGGCCAGCCACGCCTGGCGCGGATCCTGGCGGGCGGTGTTGCTGAGTACGAAGCCGTCGACGTCGTGCCGGCCGAGCAGTTCCTCGTACCCTTCCAGGCTCGGGCCGCCGGGCGGGCAGGCGAACAGCAGCATCCGGTAGCCGGCCTCGTCGGCGGCCTGTGACAGGGCGTGCAGAAACCGGTCCATGACCGGGGCCGTGTCGCCACCCGGAGCGGGCTGGATGCCGTAGCCGATCAGTTTGCTGGAGCGGGTGCGCAGGCTCTGCGCGGCACGGCTCGGGCGGTAGCCCATCTCATCGATCGCCCTGCGGACTCGCTCCAGGGTCTCGGGGCGCAGCAGGTCCGGCGAATTGATCGCGTTGGACACGGTCTGCGGGGAGACACCGGCCCGGCGGGCGACCATGGCAAGGGTCACCGGGCTGCCCTTGGGCGAGGGACTGCTGGTGGAGCGGGGCATACGGGTCTCCGGCACACGAGGGTCTGAAGCCTGGTCCTACGAGCTTGATTTGAGCGTTCCAAAGGCATTGTCAGCGCTCTGAGGAGGCCGTTAGTGTCTTTGGATCGATCTAATGCTGAGAGGTTCTACTCCTTTGGACACCACTGTCAAGGCCCAGGACACCAACGGACCGGTCACGACCTCCACTTCGCCGACCGCGGGCCTGCAGCCGTTCCTGCACGACGCGGTCGTCACGCTGTACGCCCCGAGCTTTGTGATCTCGCGTGCGGACGGACAGCTCGACGGGGGTGCGGATGGCTTCTACCACGGCGACGGCAGGGCGCTGTCCCACCTGACCGTCACGGTGGAGTCCATTGCCCTGGCACCGGTCGGCGGCGGGCTCAGGGGAGCCGACCGGGCGGACTTCCGGGCGATCCTGCGGGGGCTCGGCGAGGTGACGCCCGACCCCGCGGTCGCCCTGAACCGCCGCCGAACCGTCGCCCCCGGGCGGTTGGAGGAGAGCTTCGAAGTCGCCAACGCGGGCACCCGGCGGGTCGGTTTCCGGCTCACGGTCACGGCCGGCACGGACCTCGCCCCGATGGAGCGGGTGAAGTCGGGCCACGTCCTGGACCCGGTGCCGGCACGGGCCGAAGGCGCGGAAGGCGCCGAGGGCGGCGGTCTGGTGTGGTCCCGCGACGGGTTCGCCGTACGCCTGGTCAGCGAGCCCGCGCCGGATGCCCTGGAGGCGCCGGAGGGCCGGCTGTCGTACGACGTCGAACTGGACCCCGGTGCCTCGTGGACGGTGACGCTGCGCTGCACGGCGGCGTACGCGGACGGCGACCAGTTCCCGGCCGCCCCAGCGGACGCCGTACCCTGGCTGGGCCCGGCTCTGCGCAGCGCGGACCGGCGCTTCGACCAGTGGCTGGACCAGTCGGTCGCCGACGCGGACCGGCTGCGCCTGATGGACCCCCGGTCCGCGGAGGGGCGCGCGGACGGTGTTGATCAGTTCCTGGCCGCCGGAGCTCCGTGGTTTCTGACCCTCTTCGGCCGCGACTCGTTGTGGGCCGCCCGCATGCTGCTCCCGCTCGGCACCGAGCTCGCGGCCGGTACGCTGCGCACGCTCGCCCGCCGCCAGGGGGCGGTGGCCGACCCCGCCACGGAGGAGCAGCCGGGGAAGATCCTGCACGAAGTGCGGCGCGGCACCCAGAACTTCACCGACACCTTCGCCGTCCCGCCGGTGTACTACGGCACGGTCGACGCGACCCCCCTGTGGATCACCCTGCTCCACGACGCCTGGCGCTGGGGCCTGGCCCCCGAGCAGGTGGAAGAGCTGCTGCCGCACACCGAGTCGGCGCTCGCGTGGATCCGCGACCAGGCGGACGCGGCCGGCGACGGCTTCCTCAGGTACGTCGACCGGACCGGACGGGGCCTGGCCAACCAGGGCTGGAAGGACTCCGGCGACGCCATCCGCCATCGCGACGGCCGGCTCGCCGACCCGCCGATCGCGCTGTGCGAGGTGCAGGCGTACGCGTACGAGGCGGCGCGGGACGGAGCGGCGCTGCTGCGCGCTTTCGGGCGGCCGGGGGCGGACGCGTTTGAGGAATGGGCGGAAGGGCTCGCCACCCGTTTCCGTAGGCGCTTCTGGGTGGAGGACGCACAGGGCCCGTACCCGGCGGTCGCACTGGACCGCGACGGCGGGCCGGTGGACTCGGTCACCTCGGGCTTCGGCCACCTTCTCGGGACGGGCCTGCTGAACCAGGAGGAGAGCGCGGCGCTGGCGGCCCGGTTGACCGGCCCCGGCCTCGACTCGGGCCACGGTCTGCGCACCTTGAGCAACGACTCGGTGGGCTTCAACCCGTACGGCTACCACATTGGTTCCATCTGGCCGCACGACACCGCGATCGCCGTGCACGGCCTGGTCAGGGCCGGGTTCCCGGACGCGGCGGCGCCGCTGGCGGCGGGCCTGCTGACGGCGTCGGCGGGGTTCGCCGGACGCTTGCCCGAGCTCTTCGCCGGCCACGGCACCGCCGCGGGCCCGCAC
>NZ_JAHLEM010001007.1 GCF_018883605.1 Streptomyces niphimycinicus
CGGTGAGCTGGTGGACACGGCCGGTCTGGATGCCGAGTACTGGTACCGCAATCTGCGGCAGACCGTCGAACTGGAAGCCACCACCCGCACGTTGCTGGACGACGGTCACACCGTGTTCATCGAGGTGAGCCCGCATCCGGTGCTGACCCTTCCGGTGCAGCAGACGGTGGAGGCCGCCGAGGCCCAGGCCGTGGTCATCGGCACGCTGCGGCGTGACGAGGGCGGCCTGGAGCGGTTCCTGACCTCCGCCGCCGAGGTGTTCGTGCGGGGCGTCACCGTGGACTGGACCGCCCTGCTCGAGGGCCGTGGCGCCCGCCGGGTGGAGCTGCCCACCTACGCCTTCCGGCGCCAGCGGTACTGGCTGGAGGTGTCGGCCCTGGAGCTTCAGGCCACCACCGACGGTCTCGCCGCGGACGCGGTGGACGCGCGCTTCTGGGAGGCCGTGGAGCGCGAGGACCTGGAGGCGCTGGTCCGCACCCTTGAGGTGGAGGACGAGGAGCAGCAGTCGTCCCTGACCGCGTTGCTTCCGGCGCTGTCCTCCTGGCGCCGTCAGCGGCGCGAGCAGAACACGGTGGACGGCTGGCGCTACAAGGTGGTCTGGAAGCCACTGGCGGCCGCCACCGAGGCGGCCCTCTCGGGCACCTGGGTGGTCGTCCTTCCCGCGTCGCACGCCGACGACGCCCTTGTGACCGCCACGGTGAACGGGCTGGGGACGAGCGGTGCCGACGTCGTCCGGGTGGTGCTGGACGGATCGGGCAACGACCGCTGGACCGTGGCGGAGCGGCTACAGGCGGCGCTCGGCGAGGCCGGTGTGGAGCCCTCGGACGTGACGGGCGTGTTCTCGCTGCTCGCGCTGGACGAGTCGGGGCATACGACGTTCGATGTGGTGCCGGCCGGGCTGGCGGCGATGGTGGCGCTGGTCCAGGGGCTGGGCGACGCCGGTGTGGTGGCCCCGCTGTGGTGCGGGACCCGGGGTGCGGTGTCGGTGGGGCGCTCGGACCGGCTGGTGAGCCCGACCCAGGCGATGGTCTGGGGCCTGGGGCGGATCGTGGGCGTCGAGTACCCCCAGCGCTGGGGTGGCGCGCTCGATCTGCCCGAGACCATGGACGCCCGTGCG
>NZ_JAHLEM010001008.1 GCF_018883605.1 Streptomyces niphimycinicus
GTCGGTGGGGCGCTCGGACCGGCTGGTGAGCCCGACCCAGGCGATGGTCTGGGGCCTGGGGCGGATCGTGGGCGTCGAGTACCCCCAGCGCTGGGGTGGCGCGCTCGATCTGCCCGAGACCATGGACGCCCGTGCGGTGGCCCGGCTGGCCGGAGTGCTGGCGGGTGCGGAGGGCGAGGACCAGGTCGCGGTGCGCGGCTCCGGTGTGTTCGCCAAGCGCATGGTGCGGGCCTCGTCGGCTGATGACGCGGTGAACCGGGGCTCCTGGCAGGGCCGTGGTTCGGCGCTGGTGACCGGTGGTACGGGTGCGCTGGGTGGCCAT
>NZ_JAHLEM010001009.1 GCF_018883605.1 Streptomyces niphimycinicus
GCGGCTCCGGTGTGTTCGCCAAGCGCATGGTGCGGGCCTCGTCGGCTGATGACGCGGTGAACCGGGGCTCCTGGCAGGGCCGTGGTTCGGCGCTGGTGACCGGTGGTACGGGTGCGCTGGGTGGCCATGTCGCCCGCTGGCTGGCGCGTACGGGTGCCGAGCATCTGGTGCTGACCAGCCGCAGTGGCATGGAGGCGGAGGGCGCCGCCGAGTTGAAGGCGGAGCTGGAAGGGCTCGGTGCCCGGGTGACGGTGGCGGCGTGTGACGCCGCGGACCGTGAGGCGCTGGCCGCGGTGCTGGACGCGATCCCGCAGGAGTTCCCGCTGACCGCCGTGGTGCATACGGCCGGTGTGCTGGACGACGGCGTGGTGGACGCCCTCACGGTGCGCCGGGCGGCCGGGGTGTTGCGCCCGAAGGTGGACGCCACGCGGAACCTGCATGAGCTGACCGCCGGGATGGACCTCGCCGCCTTCGTACTGTTCTCCTCCGGGGCGGGCACGCTGGGCGGTCCGGGTCAGGGCAGCTACGCGGCGGGTAACGCCTACCTCGACGCGCTGGCGTTGCAGCGGCGTGCGGACGGCCTTCCGGCCACGTCCATCGCCTGGGGCGCCTGGGCCGGAGGCGGCCTCGGATCCGGTGAGGTCGGCGAGCGGATGGACCGTTCCGGCATGGTCGGAATGGTGCCCGAGCTGGCGATCTCCGGTATGCAGCAGGCCCTTGAACTGGACGAGACCTTCATGGTCATCGCCGAGATCGACTGGGATCGCTTCCAGCCGGAGTTCGTCGGTTCACGTCCGAGCGCGCTCTTCCGCGAGCTGCCCGAGCTGAACCGCCCCGCTGCCGCCGCCGGCGCGGACACCGGCGACGGCGACGACGCCGTTTCCGAGCTGCGCCGGGAGATGGCGAAGCTGTCCCCCGCCGAGCAGCCCAAGCTCCTCCTGGAGCTGGTGCGCAACCAGGCCGCCGACGTCCTCGGTTACGACAGCGCGGACGCGGTGGAGGCCGAGCGTGCCTTCCGTGACCTCGGTTTCGACTCGCTGACCGCTGTCGAGCTGCGCAACCGCCTCGGCGTGGTCACCGGTCTCCGACTGCCGGTCACCTGTGTCTTCGACTACCCGACCGCCACGGTTCTGGCCCGGTATCTGTACACGGAGATGTTCGGCGACCAGCCGGTCACCGAGGGCGGCCCCGCCGCCGCGGCCAAGGCATCGGAGGGGCTCGATCGGCCCATCGCCACCGATGAGCCGATCGCCATCATTGGCATGAGCTGCCGGTTCCCCGGAGGGGTGCGCAGCCCCGAGGAGCTGTGGGAGCTGCTGATGGCCGAGGGGGACGTGATCTCCCAGTTCCCCGATGACCGTGGCTGGGACATCGACGGCCTCTACGACCCGGACCCCGAGAAGTCCGGCACCAGTTACGTCCAGGCCGGCGGCTTCCTCGACGAGGTGGGCCACTTCGACCCCTCGTTCTTCGGGATCTCGCCGCGTGAGGCGATGGCGATCGACCCGCAGCAGCGGCTGCTGCTGGAGACGTCATGGGAGGCGTTCGAGCGCGCCGGTATCGACCCCGTGGCGCTGCGCGGCAGCCAGACCGGAGTCTTCGTCGGCTCCAACTACCACGACTACGGTTCGCGCATCCTGAGCGACACCGAAGGAGTGGAGGGCTACCTCGGACTCGGCAGCGCCCCCAGCGTCTCGTCCGGCCGCATCTCCTACACCTTCGGCTTCGAGGGCCCGGCCGTGACGGTGGACACCGCGTGTTCCTCGTCTCTGGTCGCCCTGCACCTGGCCTGCCAGTCGCTGCGCCAGGGCGAGGCATCCGTGGCGCTGGCCGGTGGTGTGACCATCATGGCCACCCCGGGTACGTTCATCGAGTTCAGCGCCCAGCGCGTGCTGTCGTTCGACGGGCGGTGCAAGGCGTTCTCGGCGGATGCCGACGGCACCGGCTGGTCCGAGGGCGTGGGCATGCTCTTGGTGGAGCGGCTGTCGGACGCGCAGCGCAACGGCCACCAGGTGCTGGCCGTCATCCGGGGCTCGTCCATCAACCAGGACGGCGCCTCCAACGGTCTGACGGCGCCCAACGGCCCGTCCCAGCAGCGGCTCATCGAGCAGACGCTGGCCAGTGCCCGGCTGGTCTCCGCCGATGTGGACGTGGTCGAGGCCCATGGCACCGGCACTCCCCTCGGCGACCCGATCGAGGCGCAGGCGCTGCTGGCCACCTATGGACAGGGCCGCCCCGAGGGCGAGCCGCTGCTGCTGGGTGCCATCAAGTCGAATATCGGTCATACGCAGGCCGCCGCCGGTGTCGCCGGGGTCATCAAGATGGTGATGGCCATGCGCGAAGGTACCCTTCCCAAGACGTTGCACGTGGACGAGGTGTCGCCGCACGTGGACTGGTCGGCGGGCGACCTCGAGCTGCTGACCGAGGCGATGCCCTGGCCGGAGCGGGGCCACCCGCGCAGGGCGGCGGTATCCGCCTTCGGCGTGAGCGGTACCAACGCGCACACCATCATCGAGCAGGCGCCGGCCGACGACGAGCCGGAGGCGCCGCGGGCAGCGCAGACCCCGGGCTCCGCCGCGGCCCCGGTGCCGTGGATCCTGTCCGGCCGGACCGACGCCGCCCTCCGCGGCCAGGCCGAACGGCTGCGTGCCCAACTCGCCACCGCCACCGAAGAGTCCATGCCCGCTGTGGACGTCGGCTATTCCTTGGCGACGGCCCGATCGCTCTTCGACCACCGGGCCGCCGTGGTCGGCGAGGACCGCGCGGACATGCTGCGTGGCCTCGAGGCCCTCGCGAAGGGCGAGACCGCGCCCGGCGTCGTACGCGGCGTGGCGGGGGCGGCCGGCAAGACGGCGTTCCTGTTCTCGGGCCAGGGTGCGCAGCGCCTGGGCATGGGCCGGGAGCTGTACGACGCCTTCCCGGTGTTCGCCGACGCGTGGGACGAGGTGTGCGCGCAACTGGACGGTCTGCTGGACCGTCCGCTGCGGGATGTGGTGTTCGCGGCGGAGGGGGGCGCGGATGCCGGGCTGCTGGATCGGACGGCGTTCACCCAGCCCGCGTTGTTCGCGGTCGAGGTGGCGTTGTTCCGGCTGCTGTCCGCGTGGGG
>NZ_JAHLEM010000101.1 GCF_018883605.1 Streptomyces niphimycinicus
GCCGACGCGGGCCGCCCAGGCCACAACGCCGGTGCTCGCCGCCCAGGCGACCGCACCGACGCCGTCACCTTCGAACCCGCCCCGCGCGTCGATGTCGTCGCCCCCGTCGGCGCGGGCGACGCCTTCGCCGCCGGCTTCCTCTCCGGCACCCTGCGCGGACTGCCCGTCGCCGAACGGCTGCGCCACGGCCACCTCATGGCCGCCGCCGCCCTCACCGTCCCCGGCGACCTCGCCACCCCGCCCTCCCGTGAGCGGGCCGACCAATTGGTGGCACTCGACGCCACGCGGTGGGGCACACTGCGATTCGGCCCCGGCTGGACAGATCTGCCGACTCCCGCCGAAAAGTGGGCCGAGACCGCAGCGGTGGAGGTATCCGACTGATGAGCCAGACCGTCGACCGAGCGCTGAGCATCCTGCCGCTGCTGGCGGAGGGCCCGGCCAATCTGGAGCAGGTCGCCACGCGGCTGGGTGTGCACAAGTCGACCGCGCTGCGGCTGCTGCGCACCCTCCATGAGCACGGCATGGTCTACCGCCAGCAGGACCAGCGCTACCGCCTCGGCGCCCGCCTCTTCGCGCTCGCGCAGGAGGCGGTGGAGAACCTCGACGTACGCGAGATCGCCCACCCCCATCTGCTGGCGCTCAACGAGCGGTGCGGGCACACCGTCCATCTCGCGGTGTACGAGGAGAACGAGGTGCTCTACATCGACAAGGTGGAGAGCCGCTATCCGGTGCGGATGTACTCGCGGATCGGCAAGCCCGTCGCCATCACCGTCGCCGCCGTGGCCAAGCTGCTGCTGGCCGATCTGCCCGAGTCCGAGCGGCGGACGCTGGCCGAGCGGCTCACCTACCCCGCGTACACGCCCCGTTCGACGCCGAACGCCGCCGCGTTCCTCAAGGAGCTGGCGACCGTGCGCGAACAGGGCTGGGCCACCGACTTCGGCGGCCACGAGGAGTCGATCAACTGCGTGGGGGCCCCGATCCGGGGTACGGACGGGCGGGTCGTCGCCGCCTGCTCGGTGTCGGCGCCCAACGTCGTCGTCAGCGCCGAGGAACTCCTCTCCCTGCTGCCGCTGGTGCGCCGCACGGCGGACGAGATCAGCCGGGAATACTCGGGTGGCGCCCCGGTGTCGGCACCGGTGTCCCACGCCTCGCGGAACCTCTCCCAAGTAACAGCGGAAACACCCGAGAAGAAAGCCGAGGAGCCCTCCTCATGACCGAGAAGCTTCAGAAGACCCCGATCACCCCGGCCACCCACACCACCCCGCCCGCCAAGTTCTCCCACGGTGTGAAGAAGGGGAACATCCTCCAGGTCGCCGGTCAGGTCGGCTTCGGCCCCGCCGTCGCGGGCCAGGCCCCCACCCCCGTCGGGCCGAGCCTGCGCGAGCAGACCCTCCAGACCCTGCGCAATGTGCAGGCCGTCCTGGAGGAGGGCGGCGCGAGCTGGGAGGACGCCATGATGGTGCGCGTCTACCTCACCGACACCGGCCACTTCGCCGAATTCAACGAGATCTACAACGAGTTCTTCGCCGACCTCAAGGAGGCCCCGGCCGCTCGTACGACGGTCTACGTCGGCCTCCCCGCCGGTCTGCTCGTCGAGATCGACGCCCTCGCCGTCCTGGGCTGACCCCGAAAGCCCCGCGGCGGGCGGGAGCCGCCTTCCGCCCGCCGCGGGTTCCACCCCTGACTCGTCCTCACCGTCCCCGTCGTCGGAAGCTCGAGCCCTGATCAACCGCACCCACGCCCGTCCAGCGCGCGGCCCCCCGGCCGTGCGGCGGTACCGCCTACCCACATCCGGAGTTCCCCATGCTGCTCGCGGCCGCTCCCGCTGCCGAGACCCCACCCCACACCGGTGGTCTGCTCGCGCTCATCGACGGCACCGCCGGTCTGCTGACCGTCGCCGCCCTCGGCATCGCGCTACTGCTCTACCTGATCATCAAGGTCCGGCTACAGCCCTTCGTGGCGCTGCTCGGCGTCTCCATCGCGGTCGGCCTGGCCGCCGGTCTCTCGGTCACCGAACTCTTCGGCACGGTCCAGAAGTCGGACGCCGTCTCGCTCATCGAATCCGGTATGGGCGGCATCCTCGGCCACATAGCCATCATCATCGGCCTGGGCACCATGCTCGGCGCGATACTCGAGGTCTCCGGCGGCGCGGAGGCGCTCAGTGCCCGGCTGCTCGGCATCTTCGGCGAGCGGCGGTCACCGCTCGCGATGGGCCTGACCGGCCTGATCTTCGGCATACCCGTCTTCTTCGACGTCGGCATCTTCGTCCTCGCGCCGATCGTCTACGCGGCCGCCAAGCGCAGCGGCAAGTCGATCCTGCTCTACTCGATGCCGCTGCTCGCGGGCCTGTCCATGACCCACGCCTTCCTGCCGCCGCACCCCGGCCCGGTGGCCGCGGCCGGACTGTTCCATGTCGACCTGGGCTGGGTCATCCTGATGGGCATCGTGGTGGGCATCCCGTCGGTGCTGGCCGCGTGGGGCTACGCCGCCTGGATCGGCAAGCGCATCTTCGTCCCCGTACCGCAGGACATGGTCGAGGCGGCCGAGGAGTCCCGGGAGGCGGTCGCGGCCCAGCAGCGCGCCTCCGGCGTCACCCCGCCCGAGCGGCCGGTTTCGGTGGCCACGGTGCTCGCGATCATCGGCACCCCGCTCGTCCTGATCCTCTGCGCCACCTTCTCCTCCGTCGCGCTGGACCCGAGCACCGGCCGCTCGGTCATCGAGTTCTTCGGCCACCCCTTCGTGGCGCTGACGATCGCCCTGTTCCTCGCCTACTACCTGCTGGGCATCCGGCGCGGCTGGTCCCGCAAGTCCCTGGAGACCGTCTCCACCGCCTCCCTGAAGCCGGTCGGCAACATCCTCCTGGTCGTCGGCGCGGGCGGGGTCTTCGGCGCGGTCCTCAAGGGCAGCGGTGTCGCCCAGGCCCTCGCCGACGCCTTCGACAGCGCGGGCCTGCCGGTCATCGTGCTGGCCTGGCTGATCTCGGTGGTGCTCCGGGTGGCCCAGGGCTCGGCGACGGTCGCGATCGTCACGACGGCGGGCATCGTCACCCCGATGCTCTCCGAGGGCCACTACTCGCAGGCCCATCTGGCGCTGGTCATCATGGCCATCTCGGCGGGCTCGATCTTCGCCTCGCATGTGAACGACGGCGGCTTCTGGATGGTGGCGAAGTACTTCGGCATCTCCGAGAGCGACACGCTGAAGTCCTGGACGGTGCTGGAGACGGTGCTGTCGGTGGCCGGTTTCGTGGTGGCGGCCCTGCTGAGCATCGTCATCTAGCGGACGGTGCCCGCATGACCTAGCGGACGGTGCCCGCATGGCGACGGCCCCCGAATCCCGGCGGAAACCACCGGGATTCGGGGGCCGTCGCCTCTGGCTCAATTCCGCTCCGTGCCCAGTTGGCATTCACCGCGACATTCGCCATCGCAACTCATTCATGGGAGCACCCAAGTTTGACCAAATAACGGCAAAGAATGCTGATCGAAATGGAGGGATCCCGCTCGGCGACGACGTCGCGCATGCCAAGTCGTTTCATGTTCTACGTAGATTCAACTCTCCATCCTTCTGAGCAGCATGATCAATCCATAGGGTCCTTGAGGCATTTGAAGGAAAGGGACCCATGGAAGAACTCCGCGCAATCCGGGCTCGCGGTATCACGAAGAGCTTCGGTGATGTCGTCGCCCTGGACGGCATCGATCTCGAGGTGACGCAGGGTCGGATCCACGGCCTGGTCGGACCGAACGGCGCCGGAAAAACGACGTTGCTCGGCCTTCTGCTGGGGCTCGCGGTGGCCGACAGCGGTCGCCTGGAGGTCCTGGGTACACCGGTCGAGCGGGCACTCGACGCTCCCGACGGTGTCGCCGGCTTCGTGGACGGCCCCGCTCTCTACCCCTCGCTCACCCCACGGCAGAACCTCGCCGCGCTGGCCGCACTCCGCGGCCACGACGCGCGCACGGCGGGGATCGACGACGTACTCGCCGAGGTCGGTCTCACCGATGTCGCCGACGACCGTACCCGCGGCTTCTCCCTCGGCATGCGCCAGCGGCTCGGGCTCGCCGCCGCCCTGCTGACCAAGCCCCGGCTGCTCGTGCTCGACGAACCGTCCAACGGCCTCGACCCGGCGGGCAAGAAGCACGTGCACGGTGTCCTCAACGGGCTCGCGGCCGACGGAACCGCCGTCGTGCTCTCCAGCCACAACATGGACGACCTCGAGGCCCTGTGCTCCGAGGTGACCATCCTCGCCGCCGGACGCGTCGTCTTCTCCGGCCCGCTGGCCAAGCTGGCCACCGAGAACCGTGAACTCGACTACCGGCTGCTCACCTCCGACCCGCGGGCCGCGCGCCGGCTGGCGGACGACGCGCCGGGGATCCAGGTCGTCGTCGACGCCGGGGTACGGCAGCACGCCGAACCGCTCGTCGTACGGGCCCTGATGCCCGCCCTTGACCAACTCGTGGTGCGGCTCGTGGAGGGGGGCGTCGCGCTGCGCGAGCTCACTCCCGTGGTGTCGCCGCTCGAAGCCGCGTTTCTCGCTCTCACCGAGCGGCAGGAGGCCGACAGATGACCGAGCCTCTCACCCGGAGCCGGGGGCAGGAACACGAGCAGGTGTCCGGGGGCCGTCGCGTCCCCGTCACCCGTGCCTGTCGCTTCGAGTTCGTCAAGCTCGTCTCCCAGTGGCGGATCCGCCTGTTGGTACTCGCCTGCTGGATCGCTCCCGCCCTCTTCGTCGCCGGGGTCAGCCAGCAGAGCACGCTTCCCGTAGACACCCTCTTCGGGCGCTGGATGCTCGCCTCCGGGTGGGCCGGGCCGCTGGTGATGCTCGGTTTCGCGGGGACCTGGGCGCTCCCGCTGCTGACCTCGGTCGTGGCCGGTGATGTGTTCGCCTCCGAGGACCGGCTCGGCACCTGGCGCCATCTGCTCGTCGCGGTCCGCTCGCCTCGGCGGATCTTCGTGGCGAAGGCGGTGGCCAGTCTCACCGTCCTGCTGCTGCTCGTGGCCGGGCTCGCGGTCTCCAGCACCGCCGGCGGCCTCCTCGTGGTCGGCAACCAGCCGCTGGTCGGTCTCGACGGCCATCTCCTGGCACCGTCGGACGCCGCCGTCTCGGTCCTGCTCTCCTGGGTCTGCGTCCTCGCTCCGACCCTGGCGCTCGCCGCACTCGGCCTTCTCGGGTCGGTCACGCTGGGACGGTCCCCGATGGGGCTGCTGGTGCCCGTGCTCGTCTCGCTCGCGATGGCGGTCGCCCAGATGCTGCCTCTTCCGGTGGCCGTGCGCGTGGCCCTGCCGAGCTACGCCTTCATCTCCTGGAACGGTCTGTTCACCAGCCCCCGGCAACTCGGCCCGCTGCTGATCGGCATCGTTGTCAGCCTCGTATGGGCCGTGGTCGCGACGACGCTGGCGTATGCGCTCTTCGTGCGGCGCGACTTCACCAACCTGGCCCACGACGGTTCGGGCCGCCGTGCGATCACCGTCGGAGTCCTGCCGCTCGTCGGGGTGGCCGCCGCGTCGTTCGCGGTCGTCGCCGCGACGACCTCGGCGACGGGCTCCGGCATCGAGCAGGACAAGGTGCAGCGCTCGCTCGCCACGGCGTTCGCGCACCTGTACCGCATGCAGACCGACCAACTCAACCGGCCCGCCGTCACCGAGGCCCAGTTGAAGACCACGGCGTCGTGCAACAAGGGAAGCGTCAGGGTCGCGGCGGACGGCCCGGGCAACGACTGGCGCTGCGTCGTGACCTGGCATCTCCCCGGCGTCGAGGCCACCGGACAGGCCATCTACCAACTCGACGTCACTCCGGACGGGCGGTTCATGGCCGATGGCGATGGACCGAAGGAAGTGAACGGCTACTTCCTGGTGCGGACCCCCGAAGGGGACGCACCGAACCCGCTGTGGCAGTTCGACGGCAACGTCGAGCTGCTCGACACCACCCCGAAGGGATAACACCCCATGCAGGTAACTCGCCGCCGCAAACTCGCCGAGGAAGCTCGGATCAGCCTTATCAGCAGACGCATCGGGCGCCGGATACCGCTGTTGACGGCGGGCACCACCGCCGTCGCCCTCGTGGCCGCCGGCACGGCGCTCGCGCAGACCCACCAGTTCGGCACGGACCAGGTCGGCCAGGTCACCGAGAATGGCCAGGTCGTCTCCGACAACCAGTACATCGCCCCGTACGGCGACCGTCTCGTCATCAACCAGGGCAAGATCATGTCGTCCTCGGTCAGCCCGGACGGCACGCACATGGCCGCCTCGGTCACCGACGGTGGCGCGGCCCTGGCCATCGTGGACCTGAAGAACTGGAAGACACAGCAGCTCATCAGCAACGCCGCGTCCTCGAACCCCCGCATCAGCAGCAACAACGTGGGCCAGGAAGGCCCGACGTACTCGCCCGACGGCAAGGAGCTGTGGCTGGGCCAGCCGGACGGCTACACCGTGTTCACCGTGAACGCGGACGGCAGCGTCTCCAGCCCGCGGACCGTCAGCATCCCGGCGCAGGGGTCCAAGCGCGCCCTGGTGGGCGCGGCGGTGTTCGCGGCCGACGGCTCCACCGTGTACTCCGCGGTCAACGGCCAGAACCGGGTCGTCTCCATCGACGCGGCGACCGGGACCATCAAGCAGAGCTGGAACGTGGGCAACGCCCCGCGCGGCATGGTCGTCGTCGGCGACAAGCTCTACGTCAGCAACGAGGGTGGCCGCCCGGCCAAGCCCGGCGAGCCCACGATCAACTCGTACGGTACGCAGGTACTCGCCGACCAGAAGACCGCCGCCACCACCAGCGGCACCGTCAGCGTCATCGACCTGGCGAACCAGGACGCCGCGGTCTCCAGCATCGGGGTCGGTCTGCACCCGACCGCCGTGTACGCCAAGAACGGCGTGGTGTTCGTCACCAACACCGCCGACAACAATGTGTCGGTCATCGACACGGCGAAGGACAAGGTCGTCCAGACCATCTCCACCCAGCCGTGGGCCAAGGCCCGGGTGGGCTACGAGCCCGACGCGGTGACCCTCACCGACGACGGTCACCTGCTGGTGACCCTCGGCCGCGCCAACGCTGTCGCCGTCTACAAGTTCACCTCCGCGCAGGAGCCGGTCAGTTATGTCGGCCTGCTCCCCACGGACTACTTCCCCTCGGAGATCACCACCTCCGGCAACGAGGTGTACGTCTCCAACACCCGCGGCATCGACGCCCGCCGTAAGGCCACCGGCGGGCACGGCACCCACGACACGACGTCGAGCGTGCAGAAGTTCACGCTGCCCGACGACAGAGTGATCAGGTCCTACACCGGCAAGGTCTTCAAGCAGAACGGCTGGAACGGTGAGTCCCTCAAGAAGACCGACGGCACCCCGGCCAAGGCTGTGCCGGTCCCGGTCAGGCTCGGCGACCCCTCGACGATCAAGCACGTCTTCCTGCTGGTCAAGGAGAACCGGACCTACGACCAGGTCTTGGGTGACGTGCCGCAGGGCAACGGCGACCCGTCGCTGACCGAGTTCGGTGAGAACGTCACGCCGAACCAGCACGCCCTGGCCAAGCAGTTCGGCCTGTACGACAACACGTACGACATCGGCACCAACTCCGCCGAGGGCCACAACTGGCTGATGCAGGCCGACGACCCGGAGTACACCGAGTCATCGGCAGGTGAGTACACCCGCAGCTACGACACCGAGGACGACGCCCTCGGCCACCAGAAGACCGGCTTCATCTGGACCGGTGCGCAGGCGGCCCGCAAGTCCGTCCGGAACTTCGGCGAGTTCCAGCAGTTCCTGACCAAGCCGTCGGGCGCGAGCTGGCAGAACCTGTACTGCGACACCAAGAACATGGCGGCGACCGGTCAGGACACCGCCTACCCGCTGAACTCGACCTCGCCGATCCCGTCGCTCAACGACGTGTCGGTGCACGGCTTCCCGAAGTTCGACACCAGCGTCCCGGACGTCTACCGGGCACAGATCTGGAAGAAGGACTTCGAGAAGAACGGTCCGGCGAACCTGAACATGTTCTGGCTCTCCAGCGACCACACCGGTGGCCCGGTGAGCCCCGCCTCCCAGGTCGCGGACAACGACCTCGCCGTGGGCCAGATCGTCGACCGGATCTCGCACAGCAAGTACTGGAAGGACTCGGCGATCTTCGTCGTCGAGGACGACTCCCAGGCGGGTCTCGACCACGTCGACGGCCACCGTGCCCCGGTCCAGATCATCAGCCCCTGGGCCAAGCACGGCAAGGTCGACAGCCACTACTACTCGCAGATCAACATGATGCGGACCATCGAGCAGATCCTCGGGATCCAGCCGATGAACCAGAAGGACACCGCGGCCACCCCGATGGCCTCGGCGTTCACCCAGAGCCCGGACTTCACGCCGTTCAAGACGCTGCCCAACCGGACCTCGCTGACCGACGGAGTGAAGACCCCGCCGTCCTGCGGTCTGGACACCCCCGCGGCGCAGAGCCCGAAGGCTGCGGCCGTGCTGTCGGCCTCGGTGCCGGCGGACATGAAGAACGTCGCCGCCGAGTGGGACCAGTGGAAGTCGAAGCAGCGGCTGACCGGTCCCCATGCCGTCCCGGACTACGCTCCCCCCGCCCAGATGAACCACCTCACGTGGTACGAGACGCACAACTGGGCGAAGCCGTACCCGGGTGAGAAGAAGATCTACGCTCCGCAGGACGTGCCGGGCGCCTACATCCCGTCGGCGGAGAACGACGGCTGACGCACACGCTCACGCTCCGGGTGGCCCCTGGCCGGCGTCATCGCCGGTCGGGGGCCACCCGCGTGGTGGCCCGCATCCTCTGCGACGAGGCCGGCGCCTGGTCACACCACGCAACCCGCACCGCCCGAGATGGGTGCGTGTCCTGAGCGGTCATCCGCAGGGCCGGACGGGGCAGCCTGTGGTGTTCGCGGCAACGAGGCCGGCGCAACCGGCCTGGTCGGAGTGGGTGAGCCTGGCTGTAGCGGGACCGCCGGGCACCCGTCCCGTGGCCTGTGCCGACTATCTCTCCACCTGGGTCACGAAAATCTATCCTGGCTGGAGTAGACATTGGGCGGTGGCGTGGTTATGGTTTCTCTCGTAGCCAGAGAGACAGCAGGGCCCGGAGACACGAACTGCCGGGCAGCGTTAACCGCAGTTGCAGTACGCAGGACGGTGCGGCGGTGGAGTTTCGAAGCCAGGGTTGTTGCAGGACGGCGACGGGACTGGCGGCCGGACCAGGTGGCCCGCAGTGATCAGGGGCCGCCGCGAGCAGTACCGCAGTTCACGCAGTAGCAGTACTCAGCAGTGAAGTTAAATGAGCAGCACCTCGGTGAAGGCGTCGGCTGCGGACGCGCGCACCGGGAGGTTCGGCAGTGGGGTTCCAAGCCAGAGCAAACGCAGGACGGGCAACGGGGCTGGCTGCCGAAGAGTGGTGCTGTGACAGGCCACCGAGCAATGCGCAGGACAGTAGTAGGTAAGTGATTGATCCCAGAGGGAAGAACGGAGGAGCCAGGCGCCATCAGGATCGCCCGGGCGGAGTCTTGAGCCCGGGTACCGCAGGACATCGATAGTGAGGTGGTCTCCGGTCAAGCAACCGCGATCCCCGCAGCCCCGACAACTTCCAGGTCGGGTCAGCGGACACAGAAGGCCGGCGCAGTACCAGGGCCGGCAGATGGTGTAACAGTTCCTTCGGGGCCCGGGTGCCATATGGCACCCGGGCCCCTCCACCCGTTCCACAGAGAGGTGCAAATGACAGCAGGCGAATCGTTCGACCGTCTCGACGACGACGACTATCCCGCCTACACGATGGGCCGGGCCGCCGAGATGCTCGGCACCACGCAGGGCTTTCTCCGCGCCGTCGGCGAAGCCCGCCTCATCACCCCGCTGCGTTCCGAGGGCGGCCACCGCCGCTACTCCCGCTACCAGCTGCGCATCGCCGCCCGCGCCCGGGAGCTCGTCGACCAGGGCACGCCCATCGAGGCCGCCTGCCGCATCGTCATCCTCGAAGACCAGCTCGAAGAAGCCCAGCGCATCAACGCCGAATACCGCCGCGCCGCCGCCTCAGAGAACCCGACGACCGCAGGCTGAGGTGGTCCGGTCCCGCCCGCGCGGAGCATACTGCGGGCCGGGCCCTGGGCGGGCTGCCCTCCCGACTGGTACGCCACGAACGATGGCCAACGGCCGTCAGACGATGGTGGCGGGATCCAGGGCATGCGCGAGCGGCCGTGAACGCGTCGGGACGCGCTCATGGGCCGCCGTCGGGCGGAGGAGGGTGCCGCCGCAGTGGTCGCGCCCGCCGAGCCGTATGTGACGACCGCTCTTGCTGGAACACTGTGTCGCGTGTGGGGCAATATCTATTGCCGCGAGACGAGGGTTAAATATGTCGCGCGGACAGTGTGTTTATCGCAGCGAACGAATTCGCTCCATCGGCCGTACGCGGGCCACTGCCGCATGCTACTGTCGATCTCAGTTGCAGTTTTGGTTCCCAAAAACTTCAACGCTTGCGCCAGTATTTAGCTGCGGGAAGCGTTTTGTATTTCCGGTTGTTCTCCGGGCGGGGCATCATTGCGGCGACCCGGTGTCCGTGGATTGCGGGTGCCGGCGTACTGCCCCACAAGGAGATATGACATGGCGTCTGGCACTGTGAAGTGGTTCAACGCGGCCAAGGGCTTCGGCTTCATCGAGCAGGACGGTGGCGGTCCTGACGTGTTCGCCCACTTCTCGAACATCGCCGCCCAGGGCTTCCGCGAGTTGCTCGAAGGTCAGAAGGTCACCTTCGACATCGCCCCGGGCCAGAAGGGCCCGACGGCCGAGAACATCGTTCCTGCCTGACGCTGACGCGCACTTCGTAGCTGGGGCCCGCATCCCTCGGAGTGCGGGCCCCAGCTACGGGGATTTCCCTCAGTGATGCCTCCTGTGGGACAGAACCGCACCCAGCTCTTCTCCAGGGGTGCGCCGCTTCTCCCGGGCCGCACTCATCGACGTCCGGCATCTCACGCCGATATTACGTCACCCATTTCATCACCTGCGTCCCACAGCGGATTCACTGCATGGCGTCTTCGCTTTCGCATTCCATTTCGGCCCGTTCTCGTGATTCCCCGCGCTGCACTTCCGCTGCGGGAATTCCTTGATACGTGCCGTATCAAGGAAGGTTCTCAAATGAACCCCACACGTACGAACGACCGCACCTCCCGGACCCGCCGCACCAGCGGCCCCGCTTTCAACTCCGGCACCGGTTCGGGCCGGGGCAATCGCTTCGGCTCGCCCGCCCCGAGCCGATCAGGGCGCCCGAGCCGCTCGGGCGGCCACGGTCGGCGGCCCGCCGCGGTCCAGGGCGAGTTCGCCCTGCCGAAGACGATCACTCCCGCGCTGCCCGCGGTCGAGGCTTTCGCCGACCTCGACATGCCCGCCCAGATGCTGGCCGCGCTGACCGCGCAGGGCCTGAGCGTCCCGTTCCCGATCCAGGGTGCGACCCTGCCCAACACTCTCGCGGGCCGCGACGCCCTGGGACGCGGGCGTACCGGATCCGGCAAGACCCTCGCCTTCGGCCTGGCTCTGCTGGCCCGCACCGCCGGACAGCGTGCCGAGCCCCGCCAGCCGCTGGCCCTGGTCCTCGTCCCGACGCGTGAGCTGGCCCAGCAGGTGACCGACGCGCTCACCCCCTACGCCCGCTCGGTGAAGCTGCGCCTGGCCACCGTCGTCGGCGGAATGCCGATCGGCAGGCAGGCAGGCGCGTTGCGGGGCGGCGCCGAAGTCGTCGTCGCCACGCCGGGCCGGCTCAAGGACCTCATCGACCGCGGTGACTGCCGGCTGAACCAGGTCGCGATCACCGTCCTGGACGAGGCCGATCAAATGGCCGACATGGGCTTCATGCCCCAGGTCACCGCACTCCTGGACCAGGTGCGCCCCGAGGGCCAGCGGATGCTGTTCTCCGCCACCCTCGACCGCAACGTCGACCGCCTAGTCCGCCGCTACCTCACCGACCCCGTCGTCCACTCCGTCGACCCGTCGGCGGGCGCCGTCACCACGATGGAGCACCACGTGCTCCACGTGCAGGGCGCGGACAAGCACCGCACGACCACCGAGATCGCGGCCCGCGACGGTCGGGTGATCATGTTCCTGGACACCAAGCACGGCGTCGACCGGCTCACGCAGGACCTGCTGAACAGCGGAGTGCGGGCCGCCGCACTGCACGGCGGCAAGTCGCAGCCCCAGCGCACCCGGACCCTGGCCCAGTTCAAGACCGGGCACGTCACCGTGCTCGTGGCCACGAACGTCGCCGCCCGCGGCATCCACGTCGACGACCTCGACCTCGTCGTCAATATCGACCCGCCGACCGACCACAAGGACTACCTCCACCGCGGCGGCCGCACCGCGCGGGCCGGCGAGTCGGGCAGCGTCGTCACCCTGGTCACCCCCAACCAGCGCCGCGACATGAGCCGTCTCATGAGCGCCGCCGGGATCGTGCCCCAGACCACCCAGATCCGCGTCGGCGAAGAGGCCCTGAGTCAGATCACCGGCGCCCAGGCACCCTCCGGCATCCCCGTCACGATCACCGCGCCGGTGGCCGGACGGCGTAAGCGCAGCGCATCCTCACGCGGCCGACGCAGCCCCGCCTCGGCTGCCCGACGCAGGACCGTGCGGCAGACCTCCTTCGACGCGGCGGCGGCCTAGAAGCCTCGTGATCAGGAAACTGACCCACCACTGCAGGAGGCACCTTTTGACGCTGGTTCAGATGCAGCCCCGCTCGACGAACGTCACCCCCGCACACCAGACTGTGGCGGACGCCATGGACACAGGCGCACTGCAAGTCTGCGACGACATGACCATCGAAGTCGCCCTTTCCGTCATGGCCGGCGCCCGCACCGGGCACCTGTTCGTCTGCGACAACGACGGCCTGTGCACCCAACTGGTCACCCAGGCCCAGCTCACCGCAGTCCGTGACAGCCCCGCGTACACGGACCGGGTCCAACTACGCGACATCCTCGACGGCGGTGGGCCGTTCACCTCACCCGTGACCACGACCGCCGAAGCCGAGCACGCAGTGCTGGGCCGCCGCCTCGCCGCACTGCCGGTCGTCGAAGACCAGGACAGCGCTCGGGGCGTCCTCGCCCACTGAACCGCCTCACCGCGGTAGAGCCATCCCCTTCTTCTCTCTGTGAGGCATCATGCGCTGTGTCATCGCCCGCTTCCCGTTCGAGCTCACCAAGAGCGGCGTCCTGGAATCCATGAAGGGCATCAAGCCCGAAGAGGTCATCGGTGAGTCCGTGATCATCGGCCGCCGCACCTACCCGGTCAAGCAGGTCGGGCAGGTCATCACACGCCAGGACCGCCGCGATTTCAGCGCCGGTGAAGTTCTCCGGGCCATGACGCAACTCGGCTTCACCTGCCCCGGCCCCCGCCAGACAGCCGCGCCCACGCGTGTCCCCAGCCCATTCCAGCAGGCTTCCGCGATGCTCGGCGTCCCTGGCACCGTCTGACCGACGAGGGGGTGCGAGCCGCCACCAGAACAACAGTGAGGGTCCGACCGACACGTGCCGGTCGGACCCTCGCCGCGTTGCCGCGCGGTCCGTCAACTCGCAGCGTCGTATCTCACTGGTCGGAGTAGCTGAAGTCGCCCACGGTCCAAGCGCTGACGTCATCGATCGCCACGCGGTACATCCCGCCTGTCTCCGGGATCCCCACCGTGCCCTGCAGAATCCGCGACACATGGAAATGCAGATGCGTGGGCGCCTTCTCCTCACACGTCGTAGCGGTGAAGACAGCAGAGAATCTATTGAGACGGGCCGAGTCCGCCAGGACCTCGGACACCCGCTGCCGCCAGACAGCTTCGGGAGCCAGCCGACCCGTGATGACAGCACCACCGGCGACCACAGTCAGAGTCATCTGGTTGCTGTGCCCGGACTCCACCAAGGCCGCGACATCAACAAGCAGTTCGTCAGGCTTCGACATGAGAAGCGATTGTAATCAACGCCGCTCGGTCCGCCTGAGTGGTGGCGCTGGTGCGACATGCGAGATCGAACTGCGCAGACGAGGACGGCGCGAACCACACTGTTCCTTCATCGCCCAGCTAACCGGCGCACGCACATGCAACGGCGGTGGGAACCAGCGGGGGCAGCCGCTAACGGCTGCCCCCGCTGGGGAGTTGGGTGGCTCAGGTGGTGGGGAACTCCCCGCGCTTGACGGCGGAGACGAACGCCGACCAGGCGGACGGCTCGAATACGAGCGCCGGGCCGTGCGGGTCTTTGCTGTCGCGGACGGGTACGTCGGCGTGGCCCAGCGCTACTTCGAGGCAGTCGCCGTTGCTGGGCCCGCTGTAGCTGGACTTGAACCATCCGGTGAGGGTAGAGGCGTCGGAGACGGTGTGATCAGTGCTGGCCATGTTCGTGTTCCTCCGCTATAGCCCTGATCAGGGCCAGGGATTCGTCATGCGACACCGCATCGCCCATGGCGAGATCGTAGGCCGACTGGCACGAGCTCACCAGAGTCGGATCGTCCATCAAGTTGCCCGTACGGAGGCCCTCGACGTATGCGACGGGTGCGGCATCGGTGAAGCGCATGAGGGTGACCATGCTCTCGATGAGAGCGTGGGCCCCGATACCGAACGGCAACACATGCAGCCGCAATCGTCCAACCTCGGCCATGTCCGCGATCTTGCGCAGTTGTTCCGCCATGACATGCGGCCCACCGACCCGGCGCCGGAGCACTGCCTCATCCAACAGGGTCCACATGACGGGGCTCAACAGATTATCGAGGATCCGGGCACGCTCTACGCGGTTGACCACGCGCCGGTCAAGATCCTCGGTGCGGTAGTTGGGGCTGGCCGTGCGCAGCACCGCACGTGCGTAGGCGTCGGTCTGGAGCAGCCCAGGAACGAGAGAGAGTCCGTACAGCCGAAGCTCTGACGCCTGCCGCTCCAATTCCGCCGCGACCGCGAAGTGGTCGGCGAACTTCGACTCCAGATCCTCCAGCCACCGCGCGAAGAACCCGTCCGTCCCCAGCGCCTGGTCGATCCGCGTCGCGTCGTCCGGCCTCGGCAACCGGCGTCCCGCCTCGAAGTGACTGATCAGCGTGGGCGAACACACCACGCGTTCGCTCAGCGCCTCCTGTGTCATGTCGGCCGCTGTGCGGCGGAGCCGCAGCTCCTCCCCGTACTTCTCCCTCGGGGTGCGTGGCCTCCGATCCATCTTCATGGCTGACTCCCTGAGTTGAAAGCTGTGCTGTCAGGCCCGCCCTCCTAGCAGCGTAGCCAGAACACCCCCACTCTGTGAGGAAATCGCCACACAGCGTGAAGAAGCGCAAGACCCTCGCGACCGGGGTGCACCGGCCCGAGGGCGTGGCCCACCAGCTAAATAGGAGCTGATGAACGTGAGCAACCCTAGGGAGCGGTTCCTCGCATGCGTGAGTGCACTTCTCGCCTTATTGCCGTCCGGCTGTCAGCGGGCCGGGGCTCGGGCGGTGCTCCACGATGTGGAGGCGTCCGGATGAGCGCGATGACCGGGCTGCGCCTGCTGCCGTGGTCGGATCCCGACGGCAAGCCGTGTTACCTGTCGTCGGACGACGGGAACAGCCCGCTGAGCCGACGTGCGGACACGATCGAGGCCGTACAGATGTCCATGGGGGTGGAACTCCTCCGGCACGCTCGGGCGCTGCTGGCCGCCCCCAAGGCCGACGCGCGAGAACTCCGCTACCTCGCGGACCGGTTGTGTGAGGCGCTGCGCGATGTGTTGCGGGTCGCCGAGAGCAGGGGCGCCCGCCTGCCACCGTGCGACGAAGGCGACGGTCCGGCGCCCGGCGGGGGCGGCCGTGACTGACTGGCAGATCGGTCCCGTTCCGGGCCGGGGCCTGCGCCGGGTGGACGGTGGGGAACTCGCGTTGCCGCTCCAGATCCTCCAAGGCGGGCAGCATTGCGCCATCGCCCAACTGGAGTTGACTCCGGCCGAGGCGGAGCAGTTGCACGCGGCACTGTGCTACGCGCTCGGTGAGCAGCCCCCGCCTCCCGATGCGCCCGAGTGCCGTCATCCTGTCCGCTACCCGGGCGGCCGACAGCGGTACTGAGAACGACCGCCCTGGCGGCCTTCGCCAGGCGCCGTCCCGGGGCTTCCACCCGGGACGGCGGCCGGCGCCGCCAGGTCGGCGGTCGCCGAGAAGACCCGGCCCCCACGAACGGGCACACCGGCGCGACCAGGAGTCCTGGGGCCGGAACCATCCGGCGATCCGGCGAGCGGTCTCAGTCCGCGAGTTCGACCTGGAGTTCGATCTCGACCGGGGCGTCCAGCGGGAGGACGGCGACGCCGACGGCGCTGCGGGCGTGACTGCCTTTGCCGCCGAGGAGGTTGCCGAGCAGTTCGCTGGCACCGTTGATGACGCCGGGTTGGCCGGTGAAGTCCGGGGCGGAGGCCACGAATCCCACGACCTTGACGACACGCTTGATGCGGTCCAGGTCGCCGGCGACCGATTTCACGGCCGCGAGGGCGTTCAGCGCGCAGGTGCGGGCCAGGTCCTTGGCCTGCTCGGGAGTGATTTCGGCACCGACCTTGCCAGTGAGGGGCAGCGTGCCCTCGATCAGGGGGAGTTGGCCGGCGGTGTGGACGTACGGGCCGGACTGGACGGCCGGTACGTATGCGGCGAGTGGTGCGGCGACCACGGGCAGGGTCAGTCCCATTGCCTCGATCTTCTTCTCGATGATGCTCAAGTCCGCGCCTTTCTTGAGGGTCACGCTTGTCATGACGGCAGTGGCCGGCGGCCTTCCTGGGGCGCCGGGGCCAGGACGGTCACGGTGATCGGTGGAATTGCGGGTGCCACACCTCACGTGTGCGGCCTTGGTCGTCGACCACGGTGATGTCGGGCCAGCGGTCGAAGGCGGAGCAGGGGTGGGAGATCCCGAGGTCGACCTCGTCGCCTACGTGCAGACCGTATGCCTCGGTGAGGACGAGGTGGTGGTCGTAGATCTGGGTCGCGGTCGCCGTGGCGGCCGGTCGCGGCAGCCCGTGCGCGTCGTGCGCGGCCACGAGTACCGGCAGGCCCGCGTCGTAGGGCAGTTCACGTTTCCCGGCACCGACGATGGCACGCCCTGGTTCCGGCGTGGAGAGCACCACCGTCCGCACCGTCAACGCCGCGCTCAGGCCCGGCAGGGGCGAGACGTGCTCGTATGTGCCGTGGTCGTGGGTGACGTAGCAGCCCGACCGGAGAACGGGCACCATCGGCAGCTCACCCCCGTGCGGCGTGGCTTTCGCGAGGGCGTGGACGACTCGGTCGGGAAAGGCGGAGCCGCCCATGCTGAAGACCGGATGCGCGGTCTCGAACAGCGGGGTGAGGCCGCGGAACACGGTGATCGCCTTCCGGCAGTGCTCGTCGACGTCCGTGAGGGTGGCGGCGTCCCGAAGGTTGGGCCGGACACCCTCATAGCCCGCGACACCGGCGAGAAGGAGTCCGGGTGACGCGTGGACGGCCTTGGCCAGGTCACCGGCCGCGGCAGGCTCCCGCACACCCGTCCGGCATCCCTCCGCTCCGATATCGATGAGGACACGCAGGGAATGGGGTGCGCCGTCCATGGCCGACCGGGCGAGGCCGACCCCGCTGCTGGAGTCGACGAAGCAGTAGACCTCCAGCCCCGGCATCTGGTCGAGCCACCGCCGGATGAGGGCGAGATCGGCACCGTGGACCACTTCATTAGCGATGATCACACGCCGTACCCCCCACTCCAGGGCTCTGCCAGCCTGCGTCACGGTGGCCACCGTGACGCCCCACGCTCCCGCGGCCATCTGTCGCTCGACGATGGGGCGCGTCATGGTGGTCTTGATGTGCGGAGCCAGTTCGACGTCCCGGTCGCGGCACCAGGCCGCCATGAGCTGGACATTGTGATCCAGCGCGCGCAGGTTGAGGCGGAGCTCCGGCATCCTCCGGGGCCGGCACTCGCCACGTGGCGTGTCGTGATCCATTGATGCTCCTGACTTTGGGGGGCTTTGGGGCCGTAGGTTCTGTGCTCTACGACGCGGCAGTTTGATCAGGACGGGCCGGCTGACCGCTGGACATCGGCAGCCGGTTGGCGTAGATGGTGAGGCTGCCGATCAGCAGCAGGGCCACGATTGAGAGCAGGCCCACCTCAGTGCTGCCGGTGGCGTCCTTGACGAAACCGATCAGGATCGGGCTGAGGAAGCCGCCGAGCAGGGCGATGCTGTTGATCAGGGCGATCCCGCCGGCCGCTGCCGTGCCCTTCAGATAGGTCGACGGCATCGCCCAGAACACCGAGTAAGCCCCCCACATGCAGGCCGTCGCGACGATGATGGCGATCAGCGAAATCACGAAGCTGCTTGCGGTGAACGCGGCGACCGCGAGCGCGACGGCGCTGATCAGCGCGGCGATCGAGCTGTGCAGGCGGCGCTCACCGGTGCGGTCCGAGCGCCGTCCCAGCACCACCATCAGCACGATCGCGAACGCGTACGGCACCGCCGAGTACAGGCCGATCGAACCGATGTCGGTGAGCCCGTTCTCCTTGAGGATCGTCGGCAGCCAGAAGCTCACCGCGTACAGGCCGCTGATCAGGCAGAAGAGGCTGATGGCCAGGGCGTAGACGCGCGGATCGCGCAGCACCTGCCGGAAGTCGTGCGTGCCTGTGTCGCCGTCCACCGCGAGGTCGCGGCGCAGCAGTTCCTTCTCCTCCGCGCTGAGCCATGCCGCCTGCTCCGGCGTGTCGGCCAGGGTCGTCCAGACGACCAGTGCGAGCACCAGGCACGGCAGACCTTCCAGCAGGAACATCCACTGCCAGCCGTGCAGTCCGGCGACTCCCTCGGTGTGGGTGATCAGCCACGAGGACACCGGGCCGCCGATCATCGAGCCGATCGGGCCGGGCAGCAGGAGCAGCCCCATCGCCGCCGCGATCCGCGCCGGCGGGTACCAGCAGGTGAGGTAGAAGATGATGCCGGGAGCGAAACCGGCCTCGAACACGCCGAGCAGGAAGCGCAGCACGTAGAAGCTCGTCGCGCCGCTGACGAACATCATCGCCGCCGCGGTGAGCCCCCACAGGACCATGATGCGGCAGAGCGTTTTGCGGGTGCCGATCTTGGCCAGCAGCAGGTTGCTGGGCACCTCGAAGATCACGTAGCCGAGGAAGAAGATCCCGGCGGCCAGCCCGTAGACCGACTCGCTGATCCCGATGTCCTGCTGCATGGGCAGCTTGGCGAACCCGATATTGACCCGGTCCAGGAAGGCGAAGGTGTAGCAGAGGATGAGCAGCGGCAGGATCCGCCGGCCCACCCGCCGGTACAGCGCGTCCCGTGTCAGGGCGACGTTGGTGGTGGCCATGGTGCTCCTTCAGAGGCGGTGGTGACCGAAGATCGGTTCACCGGGCAGGCGGTCGAGTTGGATCTGCTCGTCGCGGACCACGAAGGTGCCGCCCACGAGTACGTGGTCGATGCCGGTGGAGGGCCGCACACGGGTGGCGGTGGCCCCGCTGGCGATCGTGCCGGGGTCGAAGACCACGATGTCGGCATCGGCCCCGACCTGGATCCGGCCCTTGCGTTTCATCGCGGGCGCGGCCGTTTCCAGGATCTGCGCCGGCAACAGGGTGCAGCGCCGGACCGCTTCGGCCAGCGGCATTACACCCAGCTCGCGGACCAGCCAGCCGAATGTGCGCGCGTAGCAGCCGACGCTGCGCGGGTGGGTGAAGACGTCGTCGGCGACCGGCCAGGTTTCGCCGATTTGTCCCACCAGCGGAACGGCGTCCGAGGCGATCGCGGTGTCGGCGAACAGCAACGAGTGCTGCAACGTTTCCAGGTCCGCCGGGTTCGACTCGTCGAGCCAGTCGTACTGGATCAGCGCGCCGGGATCCTCCTGCCGCAGCCGCGCCAGCCGCGCCGCGTCCGCGACTCGTTCCCCCGTGGACAGGCACAGGATGTTCTTCGGCACCATGCCGAGCCGGTGCAGCAGCTCGGGCGCGAGGAACGCCGCCCCGATCACGGTCGACGCCGAGCCGTACGGGTATGCCTCGGTGGTGACGCGCAGGCCGTATCCCCTGGCCCGGTCCACCGCCCCCGCGATGCGGTCGATCATCCGGTTGGAGGTGCTGTTGATGTGGCACATGTGCATGTGTGCGCCGGTGCCGGCCGCCGCCGCGATCACCTCCAGCGCGCCCTCCAACGAGGTCCCGGGTTCCTTGGTGGAGATGAAGCGGGTGTGGGTGAACGTCGGCACGTCGAGCCTCGTGGCCAGCGAGGCGACCGCGAAATACTCCTCGCGGCCCGAGTCGGGCGCGTACCCGACCAGCATCCCGATGCCGAGCGCTCCGTCGTGGATCTGCTCTTCCAGCAGGTCCAGCACCCTCGCCAGGTCGCGGGCACCCACGGGGCGGCGCCAGTTCGGTGCGCCCTGGTACTTGGAGAAGGTGTCGAACGGCGGCGCGTCCAGGGCCGCGCCGTCCAGCAAGCGCATCCGAGCCAGCGCCCAGCTCGCGGAGTAGCCGAAGTTGATCGGCCGCCCTTCCGCGGCCGCCTCGGCGTAGGCCGTTCGGACCGGCACCGCGCCCATTTCGAGTTCCAGCGCCGTCGTGACGCCGTCGAGGGCCTGTAGCCGAAGCCCGGTCACCGTCTGCGCGTGGCTGTGCAGGTCGATGAAACCCGGTGCCAGCACACGGTTCGACACGTCGACGACCACGTCTCCGACCAGCCTATCGGAGGTCACCGCCGCGATCCGGCCACCGCTGATGCCGACGTTGCGTACCTCGTCGAGACCTGTTTCCGGGTCGATCACCCGCGCGCCCGCCAGGACCAGGTCGATTTGCTGCTCGCTGCTCACCATGCGCAGCAGAATGGGGAAGCTCCGCCACAGGAGTCGCAAGACGATGAATATCTCTATCGAGCCCGCCTAGAATGTTGGAAAACAACGGCATGGTGATCTGGCTGACACGCCCCGAGGAGGCCACCGGTGCTGGACGAAGTCGATCTCTCGCTGGTGGACGCCCTGCAAATCAACCCGCGGGCAAGCTGGACCGCGCTGGCCGATGTGCTGGAGCTGGCGCCGATCACGCTGGCCCGCCGCTGGCAGCGGCTCACCGACGACGGCGCCGCCTGGACCACGGTGGCACTGGGCAACAGCTTGTCGAAGGGCGCGACCGTCGAATTCGCCTGCGCGCCAGGCACCGCCACGCAGGTCGCCGAGCGGCTCGCCGAACTGCCACACGTGATCACGGTCGGCGTGACCACCGGTGAGTACCAGGTCTTCGCCCTCATCATGGCGCCGTCCCTGGCGGCGATCTCGACCGTGCTGCTGAAGACACTGCCGCTGCCGGAGCAGGTCACCAACGTCCGCAGCCACGTGTTCGGCAGCACCTTCGGCGGCATCATCTGGCGCCTTGGGGTGATGAACCGCAGCCAGGCCGACCAGGTCCGCGAGGCGGTTGGCCCGCTGCCGCGCGAGATCCGGCCGTTCGGCGCCGCCGACCGAGCCCTGTTCCTGGCGCTCGGGCACGATGGCCGGCGCAGCTACGCGAGCCTGGCCGACGAGCTCGACACCACTCCGCAGGCGGTCAAGCG
The DNA here is from genome assembly GCF_018883605.1 of Streptomyces niphimycinicus. Taxonomy (GTDB): domain Bacteria; phylum Actinomycetota; class Actinomycetes; order Streptomycetales; family Streptomycetaceae; genus Streptomyces; species Streptomyces niphimycinicus. Next base: position 21,477 of record NZ_JAHLEM010000101.1, read on the forward strand.
CCGCCTGGACCGGCTCCACCGGCACGGCGACATCACGTTCCGCTGCGACGTCGCCCGGCCGCTCGCCGGCTGGCCCACCATGGCGCTGCTGTGGCTGACCGTGCCCGACACCGAGGTGCAGCGCATCGGCCATGCGCTCGGCGGCTGGCCGGAGACCCGGCACTGCGCGGCCGTGACCAGCCCGGCGAACCTGGGCCTGATCGTGGGCTTGCACTCCCTGAACCACCTGGACGAACTGCTGATCAAGATCGCCCGCGAGCATCCCGACGCCAGGGTGGTGGACCGCAGGCTCGTCCTGCGGATGACCAAGGTCTACGGCCGCATCCTCGACGATCAGGGCCGCAGCACCCGAGTGGTCCCGGTCGACCCCTGGATGGCCCTGCCGGCCTGACCGCGGCGCGGGGAGGTGCGCGATTTCCCGCGGAAACGGCAGAGCGGCGAAGAGCAGTGGATCCTCGCGTCGGGCAAAGGATTAAATGGATGTGTCGGGCGTACGCTGAGCACAACGGCGGACCTCATGAACGAGAAGCTCATTGCGCCACTCACCGGTAAGTTTGCCGGGCGACCGCAGACACCCCTCGACCACAGGCTCGCATCCGCACTGCGCCGCCTGCACAGCCGCCTGCGACCGAGCGCCTGTAGCGTATATCTGCTGACGGAAGACGGCCGCGAGCTGGCCGCCGCCATGATCGTGGCCACACCGCTGAGCTTCACCATGATCGCCAGGGCTGCGGCGGACGACCTCCATTTTCCCGCATCCAGAGCATTCCAGACAGGCGAGCTGGTGCTGTTCGAGAGAGCGGATCTCCAGAATCTGGCCCGCCGGTTCCCAGCCGTCCTCGCGGCCACCGCGTATCCCATGCTGATAGCGGCTGTTCCGGTGCGGACGGCGCGGCACCGCTTCGGTGCCGTGGGCTTGCGCTGGGCGCCCCCGCGAGAGGTCTCCCGGCAGGAGCTGGAGTACCTCCGGACGGTCGCGGACGAATTGGCCTGCGAGGTGGAACGTCTCGTTGAGCAAGGCGTGTCCGTGGAGGCACCCTTCGTACCGCTCTTCATCCCCGAATCGTCCGCGCCTTCCCACGACGCCCTCCAGCCGGTACCCGCCCCGGACGCCGCCCCTCATCAGCGAGAAGAACCGCCCGGAGGCCCGCCTGCGGAGATCACGCACCTGTACCGGCTACAGAAACTCACCTCCGACCTTTCTGCCGCGGTAGGCACACGGGACGTCGTCGGTACCGCCCAGACCCATCTGGTGCGGCCGTTCGGCGGCCGGGGACTGATGCTCTGCCTCGCGCAAAACGAACGCCTGCACGTTGTCGGCGCCGCGGGCTTCTCACGTGAGGCCATTCACCGCGTCGAAGGGACACTGCTGGCACGCCACGCACCCGAGACCGACACCGTCACCGGGGTCGAGATCCAGTTCTTCTCGACACTGGAGGAAGTCCGCCAAGCCTACCCAAACTTCGACCACGACCCGGAATACCAGGCCCGGGCCTATATGCCGCTGATCTCCAACGGCCGCGTGGTGGGCTGCTGCGTCCTGGAATTCGCCGAGTCCGGGCGCGTCCTCGCCGCCGATGAACGCGCCATCCTGATGCTGATGCTGGAGCAGGTGGGTCAGTCCTTGGAGCGGGCCCGTTCCTGCGATGTCGAGCAGGCTCTGACGCAGACCATGCAGCGAAGCCTGCTACCCCGCAGTCTCCTCCACCAATCCGAGGTGGTCACCACGGCCCGGTACCTGCCCGCGACCGAGGGAGCCGAGGTGGGCGGCGACTGGTACGACACCCTTGCCTTGCCAGACGGTCGGATCGGGCTCGTCATCGGAGATGTCGAAGGGCACAGCTTGGGGGCGGTCGGCCTCATGGGGCAACTGCGCAGCGCCGTGCGGGCCTACGCGGCCGAGGGGCACGAACCTGCCAGCGTCCTCGAACGGAGCAATCGGCTGCTCGCCGAACTGGACACCGACCTGTATGCGACCTGCTGTTGCATGTGGCTGGATGTGGCAACGGGAATCGCGAGCGTCGCGACCGCCGGCCACCCTGTGCCGCTCATCAGTGACGTCCAGGGACGCATCACATCCGCACGTCTGCCGGTCGGACCACCGTTGGGTATCGACGCGGGCGCCCATTACCAGCAGGAAGAAATCCAGATGTATCAAGGGTCGGTGGCGGCGTTGTTCACCGATGGCCTGCTCGACGCACGAAGGCTGGGAGCCGATGCCGCGGCTGAGCGGTTGGCTCGTGTGCTGGCCGAGTACTGCGGCGAGAACCTGGAAGTCCTGGCCGACCGCCTGGTGGGTGACCGACTTCCGCGGTTGGCCCCGGTGGATGACGCCGCTCTCCTGCTGCTGCGGTACGAAGGAGCGCAGCCCGAGAGTCGTCCGCAGGTGGCACGCACCTCGATACCTCGTCATGACCTACAGGGCGTTGCCCGTATCCGCCGATTCATAGCGGGCCTGTTCGCCGAATGGAGGCTGCTGTATCTACGGGATGATGTGGAGTTGATGACCTGCGAGGTAGTCACCAACGCGTTGATCCATGCCCACAGCGAAGTGGATCTCCGCCTGCGGCAGTATCCGGACCGGGTCCGCGTCGAAGTGCGCGACAGTGACCCGTATCCGCCGGTGCCCACCGCGGTTCTCAGCCTTGACCAGGCCAATCAGGAGGCCGAGTCGGGGCGCGGGTTGCTGATCGTGGACGCCCTCGCCACCGCCTGGGGCAGCTCACCCTCAGGGCGCGGCAAGACAACCTGGTTCGAAATCCGTGTCCCTGAGAATCCGGACCCGCTCGGCGACCGCCGGTAAGCCGGCGGCCTGGCAGATCCATGACGGCCGGGCGAAGGGGCACGTCTGGTGGGTGAAGTTCCGTTACGCGCTCGGTGAGCAGCCCCCGCCCCCCGATGCGCCCGAGTGCCGTCGGCCGGTCCGCTACCCGGGCGGCCGACAGCGATACTGAGGACGACCGCCCTCGCGGCCTTCGCGAGGCGCCGTCCCGGGGGGCTCCACGCCGGGACGGCAGGCGGGCCGCGTCCGGGCGGCCGGGACGGCGCGGATACTGTGAGCCGCTATGACAGGTATTGATCGTTCCGTTGCTTCCTTCGCCGTTCACATTCCCGATGTGGAGCTTGAAGCCGAGCCCCTCGCCGCCGAGCAGATCGTCTCAGGGGACCCGGTCGTCACCGGGAAGGTCCTGTGGGAGTCACCCGACGGCAAGCAGCTTCGCGGCATCTGGCAGATCACCCCGGGTGTGGTGACCGACACCGAGGCCAACGAGCTGTTCGTCGTGGTCAGTGGGCGGGCCACGATCGAGTTCGAGGGCGGGACGGTCATCGAGGTCGGGCCGGGGGACGCCTGTGTGCTGCGCGAGGGGGACCGTACGACGTGGACCGTGCACGAGACGCTGCGCAAGGCGTACCACATCAGCCTCTGACCACGGACCGCTCCGCGTACCGCCGCCCCGGCCCGCGCCGTACGCACACGGCGCGTCTCTTCCCTGGTCACAGTCGTGTTAGCCGGATGTTAGTGGGGCGGCAGGGGTGCGGCAGTGGTGCGGTAGTGGTCCCGGTCAGAGTTGTTGTCGTACCGAGCAGAACACGACACCCACTACTCCGGGGGACCCGAAATGCGTTCCGACACCACTGCCCGCATCGCCCGCCGTCGCACCGTCCGCGTGGCCGCCGCGGTCCTGACCGCGGCCGCCGCCCTGACCCTGACGGCCTGCAACGGCTCGGAGGGCGGCGATAAGAAGTCCGCGGGCCAGACCGACACGGCCCCGGCCGGGTCCAGCGGCTCCTCGGGTTCCTCAGGCGGTGCGCAGGGTACGGACGCCAAGGCCAAGGGGGGCTCGGAGACGGGCGCCGCGGAGAAGCGGTCGGGCGGTGGGCAGGCCGCCACCGAAGGCGGCGGCAGGGCGCACGCGGGCGTCGAGCGCTGCCGCACCGAGAACCTGGAAGCCGCGTTCGCCACGGGTGAGGACGCGCTCCCGGTGCCGGAGGACGGCGGGACGACCGCCACCGTCGTCCTGATGAACAAGGGCAACTACTCCTGCAAGCTCGGCGGCTTCCCCGGTGTGGACCTGACCTCGATCAACGGCGGCGAGCGCTGGTCCCTGGTCCGCTCCTCGCAGAAGTGGAGCCCCCTGGAGGTGGAGGCCGGCCAGAGCACCGAGTTCACCCTCAACCTCGCCTTCACCAAGGAGGAAGAGGGCTTCTACCAGCCGGCCTGGGTCGAGATCACCCCGCCCAACGAGACCAAGGCCCTCAAGATCGAGTGGCCCTGGGAGTCCGACAGCCTTGTCGACCAGCGCGGCGCCACCCATCCCGGCACCTTCGTCAACCCCATCGGCTGACCAGCTCAGAGCTGTGCCACGAAGGCCCACTGCCCCGCTGCCC
>NZ_JAHLEM010001010.1 GCF_018883605.1 Streptomyces niphimycinicus
CCCAGGGCGCGCCGGTGTGGGCGCCGGACCCCGGCGCCCAGGGCGGCACGGGCCCGGCGCTGCCCACCGGAAGCGGGCTGCTGTCGGTTCCGCTGATCACTGCGGAGAAGGTCACCGGCGTGCTGACGGTGCTGATGGCCCCGGCCGAGCGGCCCGCACCGCAGCGGCAAGCGGCCGTCGAGGCACTGGCCGCGTGGGCCGCCCCGCGGCTGCGGGAGAACCCTCCCGACCGGGACCGGGACGGAGGTCAGGACCAGGACGGAGGTCGGGACCGGGGCGGCATCGGCACATTGCCGGCGGACGACCAGGTGAGCCAGGCGCTCCGGCATATGAGCGACGCGTTCTTCGCAGTCGACGGCGACTGGCGCATCACCTTCGTCAACGGCGAGGCGGAGCGGCTGCTCGGCGCCGCTCGGACGACGCTCGGCCGGACACTGTGGGATGCCTTCGCGCGGCTGAACGTCGACGACGCCGAGCCGGACCTGCGGAGCCGCTACCGGCGGGCCGCCGAGAGCGGCACCCCGGTCGGGTTCGATGTGCGCTGGCCCACCAATCAGCGCTGGTACTACATGCGGCTGGTCCCGATGCCGAACGGGCTCACGGTCTACGCCGCCGATATCACCGCCCGCCGGGCGCGGGAGGCGGAGCGGGCCGCGGCCGAGCGGGCGGCTGCCGAGCGCAACGCGCGGATCGGCGAGCTGACCGACGCCCTCGCGCAGGCCCTGACGATGCGCGATGTGGTGAACGCCATCGCCGACCGGGTGCTGCCGCCGTTCGGCGCCTCCGGGATGGTGGTGCAGCTCATCGAGGGCAGCGTGATCCGGATCGCCGGGGCCGTCGGCTATCCGCAGCCCTTCCTGGAGTCGATCGACGGGGCCTCGATCCATGATGTGTCGCCGGTCTCGGAGGTGTACCGGACCGGGGCGCCGGCCTTCGTCGAGTCGGCCGAGGCATACGCCGCGCGCTATCCCGGCATGGGCGGGCGGCCCGCCGCGGCGCAGAAGCAGGCATGGGCCTTTCTGCCGCTGATCGTCTCCGGCCGGAACATCGGTTGCACCGTGGTCGCCTTCGCCGAGCCGCGCCGGCTCGACGCGGAGGAGCGGGCCCTGCTCACCGCGCTCAGCGGACTGATGGGACAGGCCATCGAGCGCGCCCGGCTGTACGACGTGGAGCACACCCGGGCCAAGGAGCTCCAGCGCGGGCTGCTGCCCCGCGCGCTGCCGTCGCTGCCCTCGGTCACCACCGCCGCCCGCTATCTGCCCGCCAGCGAGGGCATCGACGTGGGCGGTGACTGGTACGACGTGATTCCGCTGTCCGGCGCCCGGGTGGCCCTGGTCATCGGCGATGTGATGGGCCACGGGCTGTCCGAGGCGGCCACCATGGGCCGGCTGCGCACCGCCGTGAACACCCTGGCCGAGCTGGAGTTTCCGCCCGCCGAGCTGCTCACCCGCCTCAACGACCTGGTGAGCGACCTGGGGGACAACCTCTACGCGACCTGTCTGTACGCCGTGTACGACCCGGCCAGCGCCACCTGCGTCTTCGCCAGCGCCGGACATCCCCCACCGGCCGTCGTACGCCCCGGCCATCCGGTGCGCTTCGCCGGCGGCGCCCCGGATCCGCCCCTGGGCGCGGCCCGGCCGCCGTTCGAGACCACCGAGCTGACTCTGGAGGAGGGCAGTCTGCTGGTGCTGTACACCGACGGTCTGGTGGAATCCGCCGCCCGGGACATCGACCGCGGAATGCGCCACCTGGCCAGCGCGCTGTCCTCCGCGGCCCGCGCACCCGGCCCGGAGGACGCCTGGCGCGACGGAGACCCGCGCGACGGGGACCGCGGCGAGCACGCCTCGCTGGAGCGACTGTGCGACGAGGTGCTGGCCGAGTTGCTGCCGGAGAAGCAGCTCACCGCCGATGACGCGGCGCTGCTGATCGCCCGCACCCATGCGCTGGCCTCCGACCACATCGCCGCATGGCCGCTGTCCGAAGGGCCGATCGCCGCGGGCGAGGCGCGCGACCACGTCCGGGACCAGCTCACCCGCTGGCAACTGGCTGCGCTCACCCCCATCGCGGAGCTGCTGGTCAGCGAGCTGGTCGCGAACGCGATCCGGCACGGCAGGGGCCCGATCGGGCTGCGGCTGCTGCGCAGCGAGGAGCTGATCTGCGAGGTGACCGACGGCTCGTTGACCACACCCCGGATCCGCCATGCCTCGGAGACCGACGAGGGCGGTCGCGGGCTGCAACTGGTCTCGGCCCTCTCCCAGCGCTGGGGCACCCGCTACACCTCCACCGGCAAGTGCATCTGGACCGCGCAGACACTCCCCTGACCCCCGGCGGAAGGCGGCGAACGCCCGTCGCCCCTCAGTCGGCCCAGGCGCCGCTCCCGGCGGTCTCGCGGACGTAGTCGGCGAAGTCCCGGGGCGCCCGGCCCAGAACACGGTGGACGCCGTCCCCCAGCCGCGCGTTGCGCCCGTCGAGCAAGGTGGCGAACAGATCGGTCAGAAACGCCCCCAGCTCCTCCGGCAGCCCCTGGTCGCGCACCAGCGCGGCCCCGTACTCCTCGGCGGGGACCGGGGTATAGCGCACCGCGCGGCCGGTCGCCCGGGCGATTTCCGCGGCCGCCTCGGCGAAGGTCAGCAGCCTCGGGCCGGTGATCTCGTAGCTCCGGCCCGCGTGTCCGTCCCCGGTCAGCGCCGCGAGCGCGACCTCGGCGATGTCGTCGGCGTCCACGAAGGGCTCCTTGACGTCCCCGGCCGGGAAGACGATCTCGCCGTCGAGCACCCCGCCGCGCAGAATGCCCTCGTCGAAGTTCTGGCAGAACCAACTGGCCCGCAGCACGGTCCACTCCACCCCCGGCACCCGCACCGCCTCCTCGGCGGGCAGCGCGGCCTCCACGCCCCGGGCGGAGAGCAGCACCAGCCGCCGGGTGCCGCTCCCGGCCGCCCGTTCGGCGAAGGCACGGAGGGTGGCGGCGGCGCCCGGGTCGCAGACGTCGGGATAGTAGGCGAGGTACACCGCGGCGGCACCGTCCAGCGCGGGCTCCCAGGTGCGCGGATCCTCCCAGTCGAACGGCGTCTCACCGGACCGGGAGCCGATCCGCACCGGGTGTCCGGCCCGGATCAGCCGGTCCGCGACCCGGCGGCCGGTCTTGCCGGTGCCGCCGAGCACCAGGACGGTCGTGGGGTCGGCGGGCTGTACCCGCACATGCGGTGTTTCCGTGTGCTGTGTCGTCATACGGCCAGTCAACTCGCGGGCGGTGAGACGGGCCATGGCCGAGAGGCTCGGCCGCATAAGCGAGCGTCTACGCTGTGCGCCATGGACGCGCTGGCGAGTCTGCTGGACGGCCCGCGGGCCCGGGGGGCCTTTCTGCTGCGGGTCGTGATGGAGCCGCCCTGGGCGGTACGGATCGAGGACCGGGCCCCGCTGTGCGTGATGACCATGGCGCGCGGCGAGGCGTGGGTGGTGCCGGACGAGGGGGAGGCGGTGCGGCTGCGCCCGGGGGACGTGGCCATCGCGCGCGGCCCCGCCCCGTACACGGTCGCCGACGACCCCGCCACCGCGCCGCAGGCGTGGATCCTCCCCGGTGAGGTGTGCCGCACGGCGGACGGCGTGGATCTGGCCCAGGCAATGGCGCTGGGGGTGCGTACCTGGGGCAACGACCCGGACGGCTCGGCCACGATGCTCATCGGCACCTATCAGTTGGACGGGGAGATCAGCGGGCGGCTGCTGGACGCGCTGCCCCCGCTGCTGGCGCTGGACGGCGAGGTGTGGGACTGCCCCCTGATGCCCTGGCTCGGCGAGGAGATCGTCAGGGACGAGGCCGGGCAGGAGGCGGTCCTGGACCGGCTGCTGGATCTGCTGCTGATCTCCGTGCTGCGGGCCTGGTTCGCCCGGCCGGAGGCCCGGGCGCCGGGCTGGTACCGGGCGCTGGGCGACCCGGTGGTGGGCCGCGCCCTGCGGCTGCTCCAGAACAACCCGGCCCATCCATGGACGGTGGCCGGGCTCGCCGCCGAGACGGGGGTCTCGCGGGCGGCGCTGGCCCGCCGCTTCACCGCGCTGGTGGGCGAGCCGCCCATGGCGTATCTGACCGGCTGGCGTCTGGCCCTCGCGGCGGATCTGCTCCGGGACCCGGAGAGCACCCTGGCGGCGGTGGCCCGGCGGGTCGGCTACGGCAGCGCGTTCGCCCTCAGCGCCGCCTTCACCCGCGAACGCGGCCTCAGTCCGCGGGCATACCGTGAGACGGCATTGTGCGGGCACCGGCAACCGCCCCGGTCTGCGGCATGTGCTGGACCTGCTCCGCGGCCCGGCCCGGGGCCCGATGACCCCGGCGAGGCGGCGGGACGCGATTGATCGCGCGCGAGCCGCCTCAGCCCGCGGGCGCCCCGCGCCGCGGCATGCGGCGGCTGACGGGTGACACCCGCAGGCAGCCGTCCGGCCCACAGGTCGTGGCGCGGTCGTAGAGGTCCATCAGGCGGCGGGCGCCGCGGGCGATGTCGTAGCGGTCGATGGCGTCCGGGACCGGGAAGCGCAGCGGGCCCGCGGCGGCCTGCCGGCGCAGGG
>NZ_JAHLEM010001011.1 GCF_018883605.1 Streptomyces niphimycinicus
CGCGGGGTCGGCGGGGCGGGGTGTGGGGGCGCTCGGGGGGCCGCGGCTGGCGGAGCTGGAGGCGCTGGTCGGGCAGTCCCGGGCGGCGGGGATGGCGGTGGAGCTGTCGGTGGAGGGTGAGGAGCGGCGGTATGCGGCTCCGGTGGAGCAGACGGCGTATCGGGTGGTGCAGGAGGCGCTGACCAACGTGCATAAGCATGCTCCGGGCGCGAGTGCCCGGGTTCGGGTGGCGCATCGTTCGGCCGAGATCGCGGTTCAGGTGGAGAACGGGCCGTCGGAGCGGGGTGCGGCGGATGCCGGGCTGCCGAGCGGGGGGAATGGTCTGGTGGGGATGCGGGAGCGGGTGTCGACGCTCGGTGGGGGTTTTGTGTCGGGGGCCACGGAGGCGGGTGGCTTCCGTGTGTCGGCGGTGATCCCGGACGGTACGGATGACACGGATCACACCGACGGCGGGGATGAGAAGGATCACATGGGCCGCGGGGATCGGCCGGAGGGCCGTGCGGTGGATGGCACCGCGGCCGAGGGTCGTGGCGGGGGCGTGGAGCGGGCGCGGAGTGCCTGAGCGCTCCGCTGGAAGTGTCGCGATGCGTCGCTGGGCGGGCTGCGGCGCCGTCGTGGCTGGCCACGCGGCGGAGCCGCACATTGACACAGCCGCGGCGGAGCCGCGCATCGACACAGCCCCGCGCCCCTTCGGCGCGCTGTCGGAACCGTAGCGGTCTTGCTCTGACCTGCTTAGTGCCCGCGGCCGGTCGGATCGCGTGCGCTGCGTGGGTTGTGCGCGGTGCGTGGGTTACGTGCG
>NZ_JAHLEM010001012.1 GCF_018883605.1 Streptomyces niphimycinicus
GCATCGACACAGCCCCGCGCCCCTTCGGCGCGCTGTCGGAACCGTAGCGGTCTTGCTCTGACCTGCTTAGTGCCCGCGGCCGGTCGGATCGCGTGCGCTGCGTGGGTTGTGCGCGGTGCGTGGGTTACGTGCGGCGTGCCGGTTACGCGCGGGCCAGCCTGGCCGGCAGCGCGCCGGTGACGAGGGTGCTGAGGGCGGCGTCCAGGGTGGGGCCGAGGTACCAGTCCCCGGTGTGGTCGAGGCTGTAGACCCGGCCTTCCGCGTCGATGGTCAGCAGTGCCTGGCCGTCGGATTCTTCGCCCAGGGGGCAGATCTCGGTTTCGAGGGCGTGGCCGAGGTCGCCGAGGGTGCGGGCGAGGTGGAGGCCGTGCAGGGGGTCGATGCGGAAGGGGGTGGGGGCGATTTCGCGGCCCGCGCCGGGCGGCTGGATGTGGAGTCCGCCGAATTCGGCCCATGCCTCGACGGCGGCGGGGAAGACGGTGTGCCGGTGGCCCGCGGGGGAGGTGTGGGCGCGCAGGGTGTCGGCCCAGACTTCGGCGCGGTGCATGTCCCAGCGGCCGGGCTGCCAGCCGGCGTCGCGCAGGGCGGCGTCGACGGCGACGGAGAAGCGGGTGACGTCCAGGCGGTCGATGGGTTTTCGGGCCGGGCGTGTCGGGGGGGTCCGCGCCGCCCCGGGGGCCTCCGGGGCCTGTGGTGGTTGTGGTGCCTGATGTGCCTGGTTCATGTGGTCTCACCCACCATCCGTACGCCGAAGTGGGCCAGCAGTGCGGCGCAGGACAGGCAGGGCGGGGCGTAGCTGCCGTGCTGGGGGTCGCCCGCCTCGCGGATCCTGCGGGTGGTGAGTTTGGCCTGTTTGAGGGAGCGGCGGGCCTCACCCTGGGTGAGCGGTTTGCGGGAGGCGCGTTTGGAGCGGCCTGCTTCGACGTTGACCAGGTGGCGGGAGAGCAGGATCGCCTCGGGGCAGCGGCCGGTGAAACGTTCGCGCTGGCCGCTGGCGAGTGCGTCGAGGAATTCCTGGACCAGTGGGTGGAGCGTCGGCGGCTGTTCGGCTTTGCCTCCGGTGCAGGTCAGCGTCTCGCCGCGGACGGACAGCGCGGCCGCTACGGCGGGCAGGATGCCGTCGCGGCGGCGGTGGAGCGGTGGCGGGCCGGCGTCGGGGTCGACGCTGCTCCATCTCAGCCGGGGGTCGCCGGCCGCGAGGGCGGCTCCGTCGCCGCCTCCGTTGCTCTGCGTGATGTGCATGTGGTGGATCCCTCCCTGTGCAATCCCCCGATTGCAATGATCAGATTGCCAAATCCCGTGGGCGCTGCGGTAGTCCGGGCCTGAACGACCTGGTGGGGGGGCGGAGGCCGTCGTGAGGGGGGATGGCCGCCCGGTTCGGCCGGTTGCGTCACCGCATAGGCTGTGCCCAGTAGCCAGCATCAGCAGGGGGCAACCGCCATGACGACAGGTCGGCTCGGGCAGCATGCCGCGCCACCGAACACGGCCTACGCCGGGCAGGTCGTGCACTTCCCGGATCCCGTCCGGGCCGCGCGCCACCCCAAGGGCGTCCGAGTGGACGAACAAGGCTTTCCGGACTTCTCGCCGTATGCGCGTGCGGCCGCCGAAATCGCCGAGCCTCCGGAGGGGTTCGGCGTGGACGAGCTTCGGCTGACGGACTATGTCTCGGCGAACGCGGCGCTGCACGCCACCGGTCATGAGCTGTGGAACGGGGCGTCGGCGGTGGCCACCCCGCATGGCTGGACCTGGCACCACGTGGTCGGCACCCGCCGGATGGAGCTGGTTCCGGTCGAGGTCAAGGCGCTGCTGCGGCATCATGGCGGACTTGCGACGGCGCAGGTCGACCAGGAGAAGCGGGGCACTCGCCCGTTGCAGGAGACCCGGCCGATCCATGTGGGCCTGCCGCTGAGGGGCATTTCGGTCACCGAGGAGCAGGTGCTCGGCGTGGAGGAGGATCTGGGCTACCGGCTGCCCGAGTCGTATCGCGCCTTCCTCAAGGCGGCGGGCGGCTGCGCACCGGTCGGCGCGGCGCTGGATCCGGAGCTGGGGCTGCTGATCGACCAGCCGTTCTTCACGGTGCGCGATGAGGCGGCGGTCAATGATCTCGTCTATATCAACAAGTGTCTGCGGGATCACTTCACCAAGGACTATCTGGGCGTGGGCTTCGTCCAGGGCGGTGTGATCGCGGTCAAGGTGAAGGGTGACGCGATCGGCTCGGTGTGGTTCTGCGCGTATGACGATGCGCGGGACCGTGACGGCTGGACGGTCCAGGAGCGGGTGGGGCGGCTGTTGCTGCCGTGCGGCGACGACTTCGATGCCTTCCTGCTCCGGCTGGCGGGCAATCCGCCGGAGCTGGAGACCGTGGCGAACCTGATGGTGGACGGTGGATTCGCGTACGCCGTCCCGGTGGAGGGGTGAGCGCGATGGTGACCTTCGCACAGGCGCAGGAGCGCGCGGAACTCTGGATCAACGGCGATCTGCCGGCCTATCAGCAGCGCGAGGCGCGGGTCCGGGAGTTCGATCTGGGCTTTGTGGTCTGGGCCGAGGACCGGGCGGACGGGCCGGTCTCGGGCCGGGGGGCCGAGGGCACGCGGATGGTGATCGCCCGCGACAGCGGCGAGACCACGCTGTGGCCGGGGCTGCCGGTGGGTGAGGTGATCCGCCGATACGAGGAGCGGTACGGCACGACCGACGGCTCCCGTGACGAGTCGACCACCGGCCGGCAAGAGCGCATCGACTTGAACGCGACGTCCTTCCTGCTCACTCCGCCGGAGTGGCTTCAGGAGGCGGCGGACGCGTTGAGCAGCCGGTCCGAGGGGTCGGCGGACCTTCCCGGGCAGCGGCCGGGGGCGGAGCCGGGCGGGGGCGCGCCCGATGCGTCGGCGCCGGTGTCGTCCTCCTCCGCTCCGTCTGTTCCGTCCGCTTCTTCCGCCGCTTCGGCTGGCTTGCCTCCGGAGGGCGACTGGCCGTCGGCCGGTGGGCCCGGGGCCGGGCCCGGGGTGTCGGCACCCAGGATCTCGGGCGAGGACGACTGGCCGTCGGACGGCGGGGCGCGGAGCGCCGGGCCGGACGCGCCGCACAGCGCGCCGGGTGCGCCGCCTGTTCCGGGTCCGCCTGCCGCGTCTGGGCCCGTTCCGCCTGGGCCCGTTCCGCCTGGGCCTGTTCCTGGCGGGTCTGTTCCGGGTGCGCCGAAGGGGCGGGGCGGGGTCGTGGACGACTGGCCGTCCGACGGTGTCGCGCGTCCGCTGGCGTCCGGTTCGCAGCAGGACGCCCGGTCCGCCTCGGGCGCCCCGTCCGGCGGTGAGGGCTGGCAGGGCGCGCCGCCTCCGCCCGGTGGGGCGGGCTCCGGTGGGGCGACCCCGTGGGCCCCGCCCGCGCCGGACACCGGTACGCCTTCCTCGGGGGGCCGGGCGGGCAACGCGGCCACGCCCGGCGACAGTACGCCGTGGGCCGGTACGGACATCAAGGGCGACGACGATCGGTCGGTCGCCCCGCCCGCCACGGTCTTCGCGCCGCCGCTCGCGGGCTCCGACGACGAGGACACTCCGCCGCCGGGCGTACGGCCCGACGCCAAGACCGAGTTGATGTCGGGCGGCAGCTCGCTGCCGCCCACGGCCATCGCCTCGTCCATCGATTTCCCCGCGCAGCAGGGCGGCCCCGGTGCCGGTGCCGCTCCGGGTGCCGGTGCCGACCCGGGTGACATAGCGGACGCCGCCACCCACAAGGCGGGCGGCGGCGCGATGCCCCCGCCG
>NZ_JAHLEM010001013.1 GCF_018883605.1 Streptomyces niphimycinicus
GCCGACGACGGCGGCGGCCGACGCCCCGGCCGACTGGGATGACGACGTGCTGGCGCGCGGCGGCTTCGAGGGCGAGCCGCACGCGCTGCGGCCCCGGGACGCCGAGGTCGTCGAGGGCGCGGGCGCGGAGACGGTGGAGGTGCTGGCCGAGCTGTTCCCGACGCTGCTGCCCGCGGGGCTGGAGCGCCGTTCGGAGCTGCGGGTGCTGGGCGTGGCCCGGGTGCCGCTGGGCGAGCTCATCGACCGGCTCGCGGGTGTGGAGCGCGCCCCGGCCTGGTGGCGGCGGCTGTACGACTCGCTGGGCGGTATCGACCCGGACCGGCTCAGCGGGCTGCCGGTGCCGCTGGCGGACGGCCGGACGACGATCGGGCCCCGGCAGGTGCTGCTGCCGCTGCCGGGCGAGGCCGACGGCGACCTGGACAGCATCCGAACCGCCGGGACGGCGGAGACGGCCGGGCTCGCCGGGACCGCTGAGGCCGCCGGGTTCGCCGGAACCGCCGAGTCCGCCTGGGCCGCGGAGTCGGCCGGGATGGCCGGAACCGCCGAGTCCGCCGGGTTCGCCGGAACCGCCGAGTCCGCCTGGGCCGCGGAGTCGGCCGGGATGGCCGGAACCGCCGAGTCCGCGGGGTTCGCCGGAACCGCCGAGTCCGCCTGGGCCGCGGAGTCGGCCGGGATGGCCGGAACCGCCGAGTCCGCCGGGTTCGCCGGAACCGCCGAGTCCGCCTGGGCCGCGGAGTCGGCCGGGATGGCCGGAACCGCCGAGTCCGCGGGGTTCGCCGGGACCGCCGAGTCCGCCTGGGCCGCGGAGTCGGCCGGGATGGCCGGAACCGCCGAGTCCGCCGGGTTCGCCGGAACCGCCGAGTCCGCCTGGGCCGCGGAGTCGGCCGGGATGGCCGGAACCGCCGAGTCCGCGGGGTTCGCCGGGACCGCCGAGTCCGCCTGGGCCGCGGAGTCGGCCGGGATGGCCGGAACCGCCGAGTCCGCCGGGTTCGCCGGAACCGCCGAGTCCGCCTGGGCCGCGGAGTCGGCCGGGATGGCCGGAACCGCCGAGTCCGCGGGGTTCGCCGGGACCGCCGAGTCCGCCTGGGCCGCGGAGTCGGCCGGGATGGCCGGAACCGCCGAGTCCGCCGGGTTCGCCGGAACCGCCGAGTCCGCCTGGGCCGCGGAGTCGGCCGGGATGGCCGGAACCGCCGAGTCCGCGGGGTTCGCCGGGACCGCCGAGTCCGCCTGGGCCGCGGAGTCGGCCGGGATGGCCGGAACCGCCGAGTCCGCGGGGTTCGCCGGGGCCACGGAGGCCCCCGAACGCGGCGGCGCGGTCGGCGCCACGCATCGCACTCTCGCCCGCCTCGGCCTGAAAGTTGCACATCCGGACGCCGCCCATCCACTCCTGGAGAAGCTCGGCGCGACCCCCGCCACCCCCCGCGCCGTGCTGACGACCCCCCAGGTGCGGGCCGCCGTCGCGCATTCGCTGGAGGCGGAGGACGAGTACGACCCGTTCGCGGAGGAGGGCGAGGCCCTGGGCGCGGCGCTGGACGCCGATACGCTGGCCGACACCGTCCTCGGCCTGGTCCAGCAGGCCCGGCTGGCGCCCGGCGACGAGCCCTGGCTGGCCGCGCTCGCGCTGCCGGACGAGGACGGGGAGCTGGCCCCGGCCGGTGAACTGGTCCTTCCCGGCAGCGCCTTCGAGCGGGTGATGCGGGAGGGCGAACTGGCCGCCTGCGACGCCGAACTGGCCGAGCGCTGGGGCGAGCAGCCGCTGGCCGCGGTCGGTGTGCTGGCGGGCTTCACGCTGGTCAGGGCCACCGATGTGGTGCTGGACCCGGATGAACTGGAGCCGCGCGAGGGCGACTTCACCGAGCCGGACGACGTCGGCGTACTGGACGCCGTCGACGTGTGGTGCGAGGACGTGCTGGACCGGCTGCCGCAGACGCCGGTGCCGCCGGTGGCCACCGAGATCGTGGCCGTACGGGACCTGGACCTGGTCGACGACGACGCCTGGCCGCGGGCGCTCGCCATGCTCGCCCAGCCGCCGCTGCGCGACGCGCTGACCGCCCCGGTGCGGGTGCTGCTGCCGGACGGCACGACGGAGATCGTGCGCTCGTACACCGCGTGGTGGCTGCGCGGCCATCCGGTGCTGGACGGCCGCCGCCCCGCCGGGCTGCGCGCGGCCGGGGGCGATCCGCTGCTGGCGGGGCTGTACGAGGCGGTGGACGCGGCCGGGTTCGAGGACGAGCAGGTGCTGCGGGCGCTGGGCGTACGGACCTCCGTCGCGGCGCTGCTGGACGAACCGGGCGGCGCCGCCGAGCTGCTGGCCCGCCTCGCCGACCCGGACCGCGAGGTGACTCCCGCCCAGTTGCACGCCATCTACGGGCAGTTGGCCGACCTGGAACCCGAGCAGGTGACCCTGCCGGACGACGTACGCGCCATCGTGGACGGCGAGCCGACGGTGGTCGAGGCGGGCGAGGCACTGGTCGCGGACGCCCCGGACCTGATGCCGCTGGCCGAGGCGGACGGCCGGGCGCTGCTGCCCGTACGGCCCACCCGGGCGGCGGAGCTGGCCGAGCTGTTCCAGGTGCGGCGGCTGAGCGAGGTGTACCCGGCGCGGGTGACCTCACAGGGCGATCCGCACGAGGTGCCCGAGGCGGTCCGCGAACTCCTCCCGGGCGCCCCGCTGTCGTACATCGAGCACGAAGAGCTGCTGATCGAGGGCCTGACCGAGGGCGAGGACGAGCTGGACTGGCGGTACGTGGACGGCACCCTGCACGCCTCGACGGTCGAGGGTGTCGCGGCCGGTCTGGCCTGGGCCGCGGGCCACTGGTCCCGCCGCTTCGAGGTGGCGGCCCTGCTGGAGGACCTGACCCGCACGGAGGAACTGGCCCGGGCCCGCTGGTTCGACTGACGGCCGCCGGGGAGCTGTTCGGCGACGGCAGCCCCCGGGGGCTGCTCGGCTGACGGGCGCTCGGGGCTGTTCGGCGACGGTCGCCCGGGGCTTGCTCGGGGCTGTTCGGCGACGGTCGCCCGGGGCTTGCTCGGGGCTGTTCGGCGACGGTCGCCCGGGGCTTGCTCGAGGCGGGACTTCTGCCTTGGGGCGCGGCTTGTGCTCCGGTGAGGGCTCGCGCCCGGGGGCGGTGCCTACGCCCGGTGAGGGCTCGCGCCCGGGGCGGGGGCCTACGCCCGGTGAGGGCTCGCGCCCCGCGGCAGGTCTTGTCCGGGGGCGGACTTGCGCCCCGGGTCATGGGGCCCGCGCCCCTGGTCGGGGCCCGCGCCCCAGGGCCAGTGGCTCTGCGCCCCGGCCAGGTCCTGCCCGCCCGGTCAGGGCTTACGTGCTACGCCCGCGTAGATCCACAGGTCCTTGGCCTCCGCCTCTGCCCTGGCCTGTTCGTTCTCGGGCTTCCAGCGGTGGGGCATCACCACGCCCGGGTCGACCAGTTCCAGCCCGTCGAAGAACGGAAGGACCTCCTCCTGGGTGCGGCCCTGCACATGGATGCCGCTGCTGCGGTAGAGGTTGGTCACCGCGTCCGAGACTCCGCCGCGGGGGTCGACCCCACCGTGCGAGAGCACGAGGAAGCTGCCCGAGGCCAGGGGCTCGACCAGCTCTCGCACGATCTCGTACGGCTTCTGCTCGTTCGCGATGAAGTGCATGATCGCGTTGAGCGACAGGGCGATCGGCTGGGACAGATCGAGGGTGTCGGCCAGATCCTCGGCGGCCAGGATGGCCTGCGGTTCGGTGACGTCCGCGTGGATGTAGGCGGTGCGGCCCTGCGGCGTGGAGAGCAACAGGGCCTGGGCGTAGGCCAGCACGATGGGGTCGTTGTCCGCGTAGACGACCCGGGAGTCCGGCGCGACCTCCTGGGCGACCTGGTGGAGGTTGGGCTCGGTGGGTATACCGGTGCCGATGTCCAGGAACTGCCGTATGCCCGCCTCACGCGCGAGCCAGTGGGTCGCGCGGTGCATGAATGACCGGTTGGCGCGGGTCCACGGCTTGACGTCGGGCCAGACGGCCTCGACCTGTTCGGCGGCGAGGCTGTCGACCGCGTAGTGGGTCTTACCGCCCAGGAAGTAGTCGTACATGCGGGCCGAGTGCGGCTTGCTGGTGTCGATTTCATCGGCACGAAAGCGGTTACCAGTCATATCCCTCACATTACTGGTGAGTTGCCCGCCACAAGACGGTAGTTCCCGAACAAAGTGCGCGCCGTGCGGCTTCCGCAACATTGTGAACGGCCCGTGAAGATCGTACAGTTGTCGCATCCGGCTCCGCCCGCGCGTCTCCGCGGCGGGGCCCTCATCTTTCCGTGTGCGCCACAGACGGGTGAGCGGGTGCGTCGCAAGGAGGGGAGCGCGCCCGAGCACCAGGCCAGGGTGCCGGACCGCCGCCGGGAACGGCGACGGTCCGGCGCCGCGCCATCGCGAGTGCGCCGGGCCCTCGTGGGTGCGCCGCGCCATCGTGGGTGCGCCGCGCCATCGCGAGTGCGCCGGGCCCTCGTGGGTGCGCCG
>NZ_JAHLEM010001014.1 GCF_018883605.1 Streptomyces niphimycinicus
GCCCGTCCCCGCGCAGCGGCCGCCGGGCCCGCTGGCCCTGCCGCTGCCCGCCATCGCCACGCTGGAAGGCGGAGCCACCGCGCTGGCGCTCCCGGTGCCGCTGGTGGACCCGGACGACCCCAACGCCGGATTCCTGGCCGGGCTGCTGGCCGCCGAGCCCGCCGAGATGAGCGCCGCGCTGCGGACCGCGCCCGTCGACTCGGTCGAGCTGCGGCTGCGCCGGGTCCGCGCCCAGTTGGAGCTGGGCCAGGAGCAGGACGCGGGCGTCGCGCTCACCGGTCTGGAGGCCGCGTACAGCGACGACTGGCGGATCGTCTGGTACCGGGGGCTGCACGCGCTGGCCACCGGCGACCGCGAGACCGCCGCGCTCTCCTTCGACGCCGTCTACGACGCGTTCCCCGGTGAGCCCGCGCCGAAGCTGGCGCTCGGCGTCTGCGCCGAGGTCCTGGGCCAGTTGGACAACGCGGCGGAGTACTACCGGCTGGTGTGGGCCACCGACCCGAGCTTTGTGAGCGCCGCCTTCGGCCTCGCCCGGGTCCTGCTGTGCTCCGGGGACCGGGCGGCCGCGGTGCGGGCCCTGGAGTCGGTCCCGGAGTCCTCGATCCACTACACGGCGGCGCGGGTAGCCGCCGTACGGGCCCGGCTGCGCCAGCGCGCCCCGTACGACGCCCTGCTGGGCGATCTGGCGGCCTCGGCCGCCCAGGTCGAGCGGCTGGGCGAGTTCGGGCTGGACGCGGTGCGGCGCGAGCGGCTGCGTACGGAGGTCCTGGGCACCGCCCTGGATTGGGTACTGTCCGGCAGCAGCGGGGCGCCCCCGGGACACAACCGGCCGCCTCTGCTCGGCAGCAGCCTCGACGAGCGCGGGCTGCGCTTCGGATTGGAGCGCTCGTACCGGGTACTCGCCAGACTCGCGCAGCGAGGCGAGGAGAGGATCGAACTGGTGGAGCGGGCCAACCGTTTCCGCCCCAGGACGTGGGTGTGATCGATGTCGCAGATGCCGCAGCCGACCCGGCTGTCAGCCTGCCCGACCTGTGATGAGCCGCCGCAGGCGGGGGACAGATACTGCGATCAGTGCGGTGCCGATCTGACCGCGGCGGCCGATCTGGCAGCGGCCGATCTGGCGGCTCGGACGCCCGGCGACTTGCCGGTGCCGCCGCAGTTGAACGGCGCGGCGCGGTCCCCTTACCCGGAGCCGGAGCCGGAACCGGAGCCGGACGACTACGAGCTGGCCGCCCCGGCCCCCGACGGGTACGGGCAGCCGGCCGACCCGCGGGTCGCGGAGGCGCTCGGCGCGCCCGAGGCGGCGCCACCCACCGAGACCGGCACCCCCGCGGAGATCGGCCCGGGGGCCAACGCGAGTACGCACATCAGCGCGGCGACCAGCACGGGCAGCATGGCGGGCACCGGCACCGGGGCGGACCCCCGGCTGCCCGGCGGCGAGCACCGCGCCCGGTGCGCCGCGTGCCAGGAGGGCACCATCGACCAGGACGGATACTGCGAGCGCTGCGGGCACGCCCAGGCACGGACACGCGACCATATGGAGAGCGAGCTGGCGGGCATCGCGGCGGCCACCGACCGAGGGCTGCGCCATCACCGCAATGAGGACGCGTTCGCGGTGTCCGCCGCCGAGTTGCCCGACGGCTCACCGGTCGTGGTCGCCGTGGTGTGCGACGGCGTCTCCTCGGCCACCCGCCCCGACGACGCCTCGGCCGCCGCGGCCCATGCGGCCGGTGAGGCACTGCGGGTCTCGCTGCCGCGCGGCGCCCATCCCCAGCAGGCCATGAACGAGGCGATCGTCGCCGCCGCCGAGGCGGTCAACTCGCTGGCCATGGAGACCGGCGCGGCCGCCGCGCCCCCCGAGGGCCAGCGCCATCAGAACGCACCGGCCTGCACCATCGTCAGCGCCGTCGTCACCAGCGACATCCTCACCATCGGCTGGGTCGGCGACAGCCGCGCCTACTGGGTCCCCGACGACCGTACGGCCCCGCCCGCCCGGCTCACCGAGGACGACTCCTGGGCGGCCCAGATGGTGGCCGCGGGGCTGATGTCGGAGGCGGAGGCGTACGCGGACGAGCGCGCCCACGCCATCACCGGCTGGCTCGGGGCGGACGCCTATGAGCTGGAGCCCCACACCGCCTCCTACAAACCGGACCGGCCGGGCGTCGTGGTGGTGTGCACCGACGGGCTGTGGAACTACGCCGAATCGGCGGAGCAGATGGCCCGCGCGGTGCCGCCGGACGCCCGCTCCCGGCCGCTGAACAGCGCCCAGATCCTGGTCGGCCACGCCCTCGACGGCGGGGGCCACGACAACGTAACAGTGGCGGTCGTGCCGTTCCCCGCGGCCCCGGGCCGGGCAGGATCCGCCTGACGGTCGCCAAGGAGCGGATGATATGGCCCATTTCTCGACGCCCGACGCGCCGCGGTTCTCGGTCGAGGTCTATCAGAACGAGTACCTCCCCGAGGGCGGCCGCGAGGTGAACGCGATCATCACCGTCACCTCGTCCGGCGGCGGAGCCGCGGGAGGCCCGCCGATCCCCGCTCCCGCCGCCGCCCCCGAGGGGTACGACGCCGCTCCCGGCGGGTACGACGGTGTCCCTGGTGCGGACGACGGCGGGGGCGTCCCGAGCGCGTCTGACGGCGGGGGCGCCCTGGGCGGTGCCTCCGCTCGCGCGGCCGTGGTGATCATGGTGGACTGCTCCGGCTCGATGGACTATCCGCCGACCAAGATGCGTCACGCGCGGGAGGCCACCGCCGCCGCCATCGACACGGTGCGCGACGGCGTCGCCTTCTCCGTGGTGGCGGGCACCCATAAGGCGGTCGAGATCTTCCCGGGCAACGGGCGGCTGGCCATCGCCGATCCGCTCACCCGCGCCCAAGCCAAGGAGGCGCTGCGGAGCCTGAGTCCGGGCGGCGGCACCGCGATCGGCACCTGGCTGCTGCTGGCCGATCTGCTGCTCGGCTCCGCCGATGCCACGATCCGGCACGGCATTCTGCTCACCGACGGCCGGAACGAGCATGAGGAGCCGCAGCGGCTGCGGATGGTGCTCGACGCCTGCGCGGGCCGCTTCACCTGCGACGCCCGCGGGGTGGGGACGGACTGGGAGGTCGAGGAGGTCACCGCGATCGCCTCCGCCCTGCTCGGAACGGCCGATATCGTCGCCGATCCCGCCGGGCTCTCCGCGGACTTCACGCGGATGATGGAGGCGGCGATGGGCAAGGAGATCGCCGATGTCAGCCTCCGGCTGTGGACTCCCAAGGGCGCCGAAGTGGCGTATGTGAAACAGGTCGCACCCACGGTCGAGGATCTGACCGCCCGCCGCGTCGAAGCCGGTCCGCGCGCGGGCGACTATCCCACCGGGTCCTGGGGCGATGAGTCCCGCGACTACCACCTGTGTGTGAGAGTTCCGGCGGCGGAGGTCGGCCAGGAGATGCTCGCGGCCAGGATTTCCCTGGTCCAGCCGCCGCCCGACGGCGTCGGCGGCCCGCCGAGCCCGCTGGCGCAGGGGCTGGTCCGCGCGGTGTGGACGGCTGACCTTGCCGTCTCCACCGCGATGAATCCGCAGGTGGCGCACTATACGGGCCAAGCCGAACTGGCCCAGGTCATTCAACAGGGCATGAATGCCCGCAAGTCCGGCGATGCCGAACAGGCGACCCAGAAGCTGGGGCGTGCCGTACAACTGGCGACCGCATCGGGGAACGAGGACACGGCGAAACTGCTTGCGAAGGTGGTGGACGTGCTCGATGTGGCGGCAGGTACTGTGCGACTGAAGGCGAAGGTCGCGGAGGCGGACGAGATGACACTCGAAACGCGCTCCACCAAGACAGTTCGCGTCAAGAAGTAGCACATAACCAGCACTCACGTAGCACTTCTCGGCAGAAACACCGAGAAAGCCACAAGAGGGGGATCCGACATGCCGACCTGTCCCAACGGCCACCACTCGGCGGCCGACGACTGGTGCGAGGTGTGTGGCCACCGGATGTCGGGGACACCCATGCCCTCCGGTGCCGCCTCGCCACCTCCGCCACAGCCCGCGCCGGGTGGCCACGGCGTGCCCGTACCACCGGGCGGCTACGGGAGTCCGGGGCCGGGCGGCCCACCGCCGCCCGGCGGCGCGGGGGGCTACGGCTATCCGGCGCAGCAGCAGGAGCTGTGCCCGCAGTGCCGTACGCCGCGTGAGGCGCAGGCTCCGTTCTGCGAGGAGTGCCGGTTCAACTTCCAGACGCATACGCCTTCTCCGTACGGTCCGCCGCAGGGCAGTTACGCGCCACCGCAGCAGCCGGGGGCCGGGGTGCCGCATGTCCCGCACCCGGGGCAGGGCGGCGCCGGCCACGCCTCCGCTCCGGGGTTCGGCGGCGACAGCGACTGGACGCTTCCGCCGCCGCAGCAGGGGGGCACGCCCCCGCACGGCGCACCGCAGCAGGGCGCCCCGGGCCATGGCCAGGGCGCGC
>NZ_JAHLEM010001015.1 GCF_018883605.1 Streptomyces niphimycinicus
CCCCGACGCCACCGAGCGCCCCGCCACCGCGCAGCCCACCCCCGCGCGCCTCGGCTCCATCGTCGTCGCCGACGCGATCGTCGCCGCCGACCTGGGCGCCGAGACCCCCGACGGCTTCGCCGCCGTCACCGACCTGGGCTTCGGAACCGTCGAACACCTCCCGCCCGCCCCGCTCGTCGCCGCCGTCGCCGAGGCGACGGACGCCGTGCGCGGCACCGTGCTCACCGTGTCGACCGTGACCGGCAGCGCCGAACGGGCCGCCGAGCTGCTGCGCCGTCATCCGCGGGCCGCCGCCGAGGCCATGGAGGGCTTCGGCGTGGCGGAGGCCGCCGCGGCCCAGTCCGTGCCCGCTCTGGAGGTACGGGCGATCTCCAACGCGGTCGGGCCGCGCGACCGGGCGGCCTGGCGGATCGGGGAGGCGCTCGAGGCGCTCACCGGCGCCTTCGGAACCATCACCCCCCTCCTCGGCACCTGGACCTGGACCTTGGACCCGGAAGGAACCCGGCAGTGACTGAGCCCCTGAAGATCGCCTACTCCCCGTGCCCCAACGACACCTTCGTCTTCCACGCCTGGGCCCACGGCCGCGTCCCCGGCGCGCCCGCGCTCGATGTCACCTTCGCCGATATCGACGTCACCAACGGGATGGCGGAGCGCGGTGAGTTCGATGTGCTGAAGGTGTCCTACGCCGTACTGCCGTGGGTGCTGGACGACTACGCGCTGCTGCCCTGCGGCGGCGCGCTCGGGCGCGGCTGCGGTCCGCTGGTGCTCACGCGGCGGCCCGGCGAGGGGCAGCAGTTCACCGGCAAGGACCTGGCGGGGAAGACGATCGCGGTGCCGAGCGAGCGTTCGACCGCGTATCTGCTCTTCCGGCTGTGGGCCGCCGCGGAGGTGCCGGGCGGGGTCGGCGAGATCAAGGTGCTGCCGTTCCACGCGATCATGCCCGCGGTACGGGACGGCGAGGTCGACGCCGGGCTCGTCATCCACGAAGCCCGGTTCACCTATCAGAACTACGGGCTGCACTGCCTGGCCGACATGGGCGAGCACTGGGAGCGGACCACCAGCCTGCCGATCCCGCTCGGCGCGATCATCGCCAAGCGCTCGCTGGGCGACGAGCGGCTGCGGGAACTCGCCGACGCCGCCCGGACATCGGTACGGATGGCCTGGGACGACCCGGAGGCGTCGCGGACGTATGTCCTGGCGCACGCCCAGGAAATGGACCCGGCCGTCGCCGATCAGCACATCGGGCTGTATGTGAACGAGTTCACCGCCGACCTGGGCGAGAACGGCTACGCCGCGGTGCGCGGGCTGCTGACCCGCGCGGCGGCCGAGGGGCTGGTGCCGCCCCTCGGCCCCGGAGCGCTGGACGCGGTCTGACGTTCCGGCGGATTCCGGTGCTCCGGCGGATTCCGGTGCTCCGGCGGATTCCGGTGC
>NZ_JAHLEM010001016.1 GCF_018883605.1 Streptomyces niphimycinicus
TGCTCCGGCGGATTCCGGTGCTCCGGCGGATTCCGGTGCTCCGGCGGATTCCGGTGCTCCGGCGGATTCCGGTGCTCCGGCGGATTCCGGCGCCGCGATGGGTCCGGCTGACGGGGTGTCGTACGTGCCGGGCCGATCAGGTCATACGTCGAGCTGGTCGGCCACCGCCCGCAGCATGCCCGCGATCTTGTGGCCGTGTGCCTTGTCCGGGTAGCGGCCGCGCTCGAGCTGCTGCGTCACGTTTTCCAGCAGGGTGGTCAGATCCTGGACGATCGATGCCAGCTCATCCGGCTTGCGCCGCTGGGCGGCCGCCACGGAAGGGGTCGGGTCGAGAACGGTGACGGACAATGCCTGGTCTCCGCGGTTTCCGGCCACCACGCCGAATTCCACGCGCTGCCCCGGCTTTAGTGCGTCGACGCCTTCCGGAAGCACCGACGAGTGAACGAAGACGTCGCCACCGTCATCGCGGGAGAGAAAGCCAAAGCCCTTCTCACTGTTGAACCACTTGACCTTGCCGGTAGGCACGTCTGTCTCGTCCTCGTCGCTCGTCGGAAAACACGGAAAAACGGCTCTCGATAGCACTACAGCGGGTCGTAAGACCCGCCACCACCAAGGCTAATGGTCCCGAGCCTGGTGACAAGACGTACCCGGGTGGTTCCTATGCGCGCTCTGGCACGGATCTACCCTGGTGCGGTGAGTAATGAAACCCCGCACCCTGGCGGCTCCCCCGGCTACCCCCGGGAGGCACCCCTTCCCGGCGACCGGCTCATCCGGTCCGGCGTCATCGTCTTCGCCATCGGAGCGGTGGCCACGCTCATCACCGTCGCGCCGCTTTTCCTCGGCGCGGATCCGCTGCCGTCGGTGGCGTACTTCATGTGCATGCTGATGGGGGTCGGCTTCGCCCTCGCCGCCGCGGGGCTGTTGCGCTCCATCGCGGCGCAGCGGCGGCAGGCCGCGGCCGCCCAGGCTCCCCGGACGGCCGTACCGCCAAACGGGTGAATCAGCCCGGGGTATGCGTCTGCGAGCCGATCAGCTTGCTGGGTGACCGCTTGCCGTGTGACCGCCTATGTGCCCCGCCAGCCACGCCGGGAACGCCGTCAGATCGTCCAGGACGACGTCGGCGCCGGCCGCCAGCAGTTCATCCGCCGGGCAGGGCCCGGTGGCGACCGCCACGGACAGCGCACCGGCCGTACGGGCGCCCCGTACGTCACCCGTGTGGTCCCCCACGTACACCGTCGCCCCGTACTCCCGCAGCGCCTCCGCCTTGGCCTCGGCCCACAGCCAGCCGATGACCGCGTCCGCCTCGATGCCCAGATGGCTCAGGTGCAGCTTGGCGTTGGGCTCGTGCTTGGCGGTGACGACGATGGCCCGGCCGCCGGCCCGCCGTACGGCCTCGATCGCCTCACGGGCCCCGGTCATGGCCGGGGTGGGCGCGATCGCGTACTCCGGGTAGAGCTCGCGGTAGAGCTCGCCCATCTCCTCGATCCGCTCGTCGGGGAACCAGTGCACCAGCTCCTGCTCCAGCGGCGGGCCGAGCCGGGTGATGGCGAGGTCGGAGTCGATGTAGGTGCCGGTCCGGGCCGAGAGCGCCTCGTACGCCGCCTTGATGCCCGGCCGGGAGTCGATGAGGGTCATGTCGAGGTCGAAGCCCACGGTCACCGTGTGCGACCCGGCGTCCGCGGCGAGACCCGGGGCGGTGGTGGGGGCGGGGGACGGAGCGGAGTACGAAGCCATGCCCGCCATTGTGCCCCGACCCCACCCCATACACTTAGCCTCGCCTAACTTCGTAGCCGACGAGCGAGACGAACGAACGGAAGCGATGACCGCCGACCGGACCAGCAGCCGCCCTCCCAGAGCCTCACTGGTCCGCCGCCGCCTCGGCTGGACGGCCGCGGCCGTCGTCGCCCTGCTGCTCGCCGTCCTGCTCAGCCTCGCCGTGGGCAGCCGCCAGATCGCGCCGAGCGCGGTGCTGGACGCGCTGCTGCACGGCGGTTCGAGCGACGCGGCCGACATCGTGCGGTCCCTGCGGCTGCCGCGCACCGTCATCGGGCTGATGGTCGGCGCGGCGCTCGCCATGGCGGGCACCGTGATGCAGGGCATCACCCGCAACCCGATCGCCGACCCGGGCATCCTCGGCGTCAGCCAGGGGGCCTCGGTGGGCGTGGTGCTCGCGATCGCCTTCGCCGGGGTGCACACGCTGGACGGCTATGTCTGGTTCGCCTTCGCGGGCGCCGGGCTGGCGTCGGTCGCCGTCTACGCCATCGCCGGCAGCGGGCGGGGCGGCGCGACCCCGGTCAAACTCGCCCTCTCCGGCGCCGCGGTCAACGCGCTGCTGGTGTCCGTGACGACGGGCGTACTGACGACGAAGGCGGCGGCCCTGGATGAGTTCCGCTTCTGGCAGATCGGCTCGCTCGCCGGGCGGGACACCGAGATCGTCGGCCAGATCTGGCCGTTCCTGCTGGTCGGCACGGTGCTGGTGATCGCGGTGGCACGCGGTCTGGACGCGCTGGCGCTCGGCGAGGACGTCGCGAAGGGGCTCGGCCAGAACGTGGCGGTCGTACGGGTCGTCGCCGCCCTCGGCGCCACGATCCTCACCGGCGTCGGGGTCGCCGCCGCCGGGCCGCTCGCCTTCATCGGCCTCGCGGTCCCCCATATCGCCCGCGCGATCGTCGGCACCGACCACCGCTGGGTCCTTCCGATGGCCGCCCTGATCGGCCCGGTGATGCTGCTGGTGTCGGATGTGGTGGGCCGGATCCTCTTCCCGCCGAGCGAGGTCCCGGCGGGTGTGATGACCGCGCTGATCGGGGTGCCCTTCCTGGTCACGCTGGTCCGCCGGAAGACGGTGGCCGCGTGACCGCCACCGACAGCCGGGTGCCCTTCCTGGTCACGCT
>NZ_JAHLEM010001017.1 GCF_018883605.1 Streptomyces niphimycinicus
CGCCACCGTCACCGCGCCCCGCCCCCGCCCGGCCCCCGGCGGCCCCGGCGGCCCCGGAACGGCGACCGCGGAGGCCGGGAAGCGGGCGCTCGCCTACGCGCTGAACCAGATCGGCAAGCCGTATGTCTGGGGCGCCGAGGGGCCGAACTCCTTCGACTGCTCGGGACTGACCTCCTCCGCCTGGGCGTTTGCCGGACGGCTCATCCCACGCACCAGCCAGGAGCAGTGGCGCCAGTTGCCCCGGGTGCCGCTCGACAAGCTGCGCCCAGGCGATCTGGTGATCTACTACAAGGGCGCGAGCCATGTGGCGATGTACGCGGGCAACGGCCAGGTGGTCCAGGCGCCGCGCCCCGGCCAGCGGGTGAAGCTCTCCCCGCTCGCCGCCAATCCGCTGCATGGCGCGGTGCGCCCGGGTCCGGCCCCGGTGGCCAAGCGCTGAGCGCCCCGGCGACGCCGGTGTCAGCCGACGTACCGGATGGCCCCGGCCCCGGCCCGGTCGTCGTCCCCGGCCTCTTCGCAGACCTCGGCCCCTTCGCAGACCTCGGCCTCCTCACAGACCTCGGCCTCTTCGCAGACCTCGGCCTCCGCTTCAGCCTCAGCGGCCTCGGCCTCGGCCTCTTTCCTGACCTCGTCCAGATAGGCGGCCGTCTTCTCCGGCTCGTAGAAGAAGTTCTCGAAGTCGGAGGGGTCGTCGAAGCCGTTGGCGATGCGGTGGGCGACGGCGGGGAAGGCGGCCCCCGCCCCCAGCAGGTCCACGATGTGCTCCGGCGGCGGGCCCAGCATGGCGTTGGTCCACTTGGTGACGTGCCGCGCGCTCTCCCAGTAGCGGTCGAAGGTCGTCCGCATCCACTCCTCGTCGAACGGCCGGTCGCCGTGCTCGACGATGCTCTCCAGATAGGCCGCCGCGCATTTGGCCGCCGAGTTGGAGCCCTGCCCGGTGATCGGGTCGTTGGCCACCACGACATCGGCGACGCCCAGGACCAGTCCGCCGCCCGGCAGCCGCGCGACCGGGTTGCGCACGGTCGGGGCGTACCCCCCGGACAGCGTGCCGCCCGCGTCCGTCAGCTCGACCTTGGTGGCGCGCGCGTACTCCCAGGGCGTGAACCGCTCCATCAGCTCCAGGACGCGCGCCAGATGCTCCGAGGGGTCGGTGATGCCCTGGAAGGCGTCGGCCGGACCGCCCGGGACGCCCTCCCAGAAGAGGATGTCGGCGCGGCCGGTGGTGGTGAGCGCGGGCATCACGAACAGCTCGCCGACGCCGGGGACGATATTGCAGCGCACCGCGTCGATGTCGGGGTGTTCGGGGCGCGGGCCGAGCCCGTGCACATAGGCCACCGCGAGGGCGCGCCGCGGGGTGGCGTACGGGGAGCGGGCGGGGTCCCGGCCGAAGAGCGAGACCAGTTCGCCCTTGCCCGCGGCCACCAGCGCCAGGTCGTACTTTCTGTCGAGGACGTCCAGGTCGGAGACGGCGGCGCCGTGGACGACCACCTGGCCGCCGCGCTGCTCGAACGTCTCCATCCAGCCGGCCATCTTGATCCGCTGGTCGACGGACTGGGCGTGGCCCGCCAGCCGGCCGACCCAGTCGATGACCCGCGGATGGGCCTGGCCCTCGGAAACCGGCCGCCCGGCGACGGAGACCCCGAGGCCCTCGACCCGCGGCGCCCGATCCTCCCAGAAGTTGAGCGCCAGATCGCGCTCATGGCCCAGCGCGGTGTGGAACATGCACTGGGTGGACATCACCCGTCCGCCGCGGATCTCATCGGACGTCCGGTTGGACATCAGCGTGATCTCATAGCCCTTGGCCTGGAGGCCGAGAGCGAGTTGGAGCCCGGACTGACCGGCACCCACGATGAGTATCTTCCGCATGGCTGTCGACTCTCCCTCAAGCTCGGGCCGGTAAAGGGAATGGAGCCTTCCATCCCACGGGCGGAGCTGAGGTTACGTCACTCGGGTGAGGCGTCAACGGCGTGTCTCACCAGCGCCAGCAGCGCGTCCACGACCGCGATCCGGCGCCGGGCGTCCATCATCACCACCGGCACCGTGGACGCGACGGAGAGCGCGTCGCGCACATCCTCGGGCTCGTAGAGCGGGGTCCCCTCGAAGTGGTTGACCGCCACCACATACGGCAGTCCGAGGCTCTCGAAGTAGTCCAGCGCCGGGAAGCTCTCGTCCAGGCGCCGGGTGTCGACCATCACCACCGCGCCGATGGCCCCGCGCATCAGGTCGTCCCACATGAACCAGAAGCGCTGCTGACCTGGGGTGCCGAAGAGATACAGGACCAGATCGTTCTCCAGCGTGATCCGGCCGAAGTCCATCGCGACGGTGGTGGTCAGCTTCTCGGGCGTCGCCTCGAGATCGTCCACGCTCTCGCTGGCCTGCGTCATCAGCGCCTCGGTCTGGAGCGGAGTGATCTCCGAAACCGCGCCGACGAAGGTCGTCTTGCCGACCCCGAACCCTCCCGCTATCACGATCTTGGTGGCGATCGGCGCGCGGGAGCGGTCCGTCTGCCACCTCTGGAGCACCTCCTCGGCCCCGGGTATCCCGGCCCCGGGTATCTCCGACGTCGCCGGCGGGGTCGCCGTGATCGTCTCAGAGCCTGCGAAGTCCACTGAGCACCCTTTCGAGCAACGCGCGGTCCGGCTGGCCGGGGCCCCGCCCGGTGCCGTAGACGCGGATCTTTCCCTGGTCGGCCAGGTCGCTGAGCAGGACACGCACCACCCCGAGTGGGATCTTGAGCATCGCGGAGACCTCCGCGACGGAGCGCATCCTGTCGCACAGTTCGATGATCGCCCGGATCTCCGGCATCATCCGGGCGTTCAACCCACTGGGGGCCGGGTCGAGCCGTCCGTCCGGAGACTCCAGCGACGCCACGAAGGTCTCCACCAGCAGCACATGGCCGGAGCGGGTGCGACCGCCGGTGAGCGAGTACGGACGTACGCGAGCGGGTTTACGGGCGGGCCGGCTGGACCCGGCCGCCGTCACTGTGCGTGCTCCAGCGACCTGCGTAGTTCATTGCGGAGTTCGGGGGTGAGCACATGTCCGGCCCGGCCCACGAACAGTGCCATGTGATAGGCGACGACGGTCATATCGCAGTCGGGGGTGGCATGCACCCCGAGCAGCGAACCGTCGCTGATCGACATGACGAACAGACTGCCCTCGTCCATCGCCACCATCGTCTGCTTGACGCTGCCGCCGTCCATCAGCTTCGCCGCGCCGAGCGTGAGGCTGCCGACCCCCGAGACAATCGTCGCGAGATCCGCACTGGAACCCTTCGGGCCGTCCTGTGCCGCCGGATCGGACGCCACGGCATGGTGCCGTGTGTCGGAGGAGAGCAGCATCAGCCCGTCGGTCGAGACGACCACAACCGAGCGGACGCCCGGCACCTCCTCGACCAGGTTGGCCAGCAACCAGTGCAGATTACGGGCCTCGCGACTCAACCCGTACGTACTACTGGGCGCATTCACCCGCGTGCCTCCTCAACCGTGCCACCCTCGCTCTGCGCCCCCGTTTGTCCTGCTGTTCCCCGCTGCCGCCGCGCGGGCTCGCCACGGGCGGCGACCTCGGCGGCGGCGTCCCGGCGTCCGTCGCGGGCGCCGCGCTGGAAGCCGCCGAGCCGGCGCCGCAGCTCCTCCGCGTTCACCGAGCCGGTCCGCTCCCGTGAATCGGGCTCCCGGAGCGCCAGGTTCCGCGGGGTGCGTTTGGGAAGCCCCTTGTCGGTGCGCGCCGCCTCGTCCCGCGGGCGGGCGTGCTGGTCGGGGCCGATGGCGTACGGATCGACGCGGGACGGATCGACGCGGGACGGCTCACCGGGCGCCGCCGACTCACCGGGCGCCGCCGGGGCGCCCTGTGCTGCCGGGCTCCCCTGTGCTGCCGGGCTCCCCTGTGCTGCCGGGCCGCCGACCGCCGGGCCCCAGGCGTCCGCACCGACCGGGCGGATGCCGTGGCCCGGGCCGCCGAACCGCCGATCGAAGTCCTCGCCGTCGCCGCCCTCGCCGCCGCCCTCGCGGTCGTCGTGGTCCTCTCGGCTCTCGCGGCTCAGGCGATGGAGGGTCAGCTCCATCGTCCGCTCCACGGCCGGTATCTCCGGCTCCTCGACCTGGGCGGTCGGGACCGTCCGGGGTGCCGTGGCCGTCCGGGGTGCCGGGGCCGTCCGGGGTACCGGGGCCGGGGCGTCCGCGCCGTGCCGTACGCCGTCCTGCGCGTCGGTCCGGGCCGACTTGGGGACGCGCTTGGGCAGGGTGGGCAGCGCACCGCCGTTCCCCGGGCTCGGGTGGCCGCGCGGCGGCGTGGGGTCCATGGGGTAGTCACGGGCGGCCGGGTCCCCGGTCTGCCCCCACCGCTCGGCGGTGACGGCCCAGGCGGCGCCCGGCTCGGAGTCCGAGGCCGCCTCGACGGGCGTGGGCTCCGGGTCGAGCGCGGGC
>NZ_JAHLEM010001018.1 GCF_018883605.1 Streptomyces niphimycinicus
GCGCGCCCAGCAGCGCGGCGTGCACGGCGGCTCGGGGCGCCTCCACCACCGGCAGCGCCGCGGGCGCCGCGGCCGTACCGGGCCAGGGTCCGTCGGCCGTGGCCCGCTCGGCCATCCGGCGGCACTCGCGGCAGTCGTCCACATGGCGCACCAGCTCGCGACGGAGGGCGGCGGAGAGCAGCACCTGGGTGTCGCCCGCGAGCCGCGCGACCACCGGGCAGTGGCCCAGTTCCACGACGGCGAGGGCGGCGCGGGTGCGCTCCACCTCGCAGGCGGCGCTGGAGAGCAGGGCGCGGGTCTCCTCCTGGTCCTTGCCGAGCACGGCGGCCACCTCGGAGGGGCCCAGCCGATGGCGCACCGCGAGCTCGAGCGCCTCCCGCTGCTCGGCGCTGGTCCCGGCGGCCTCCGGCCAGGCCAGCGCGGCGAGTTCGCGACGGCGCTGGGCGGCGATGGGCTCGGGCAGCCCGGCCCCGGCGCCGTCGCCCGGGGTGTCCGTCCCCGTACGGCCGCGGCGCTCGGCCAGCTTGCGCAGACAGGCCCACCGGGCGACCGCGTACAGCCAGGGGCGGGACAGCTCGCCCTCCGCGGTGACC
The DNA here is from genome assembly GCF_018883605.1 of Streptomyces niphimycinicus. Lineage (GTDB taxonomy): Bacteria > Actinomycetota > Actinomycetes > Streptomycetales > Streptomycetaceae > Streptomyces > Streptomyces niphimycinicus. Next base: position 594 of record NZ_JAHLEM010001018.1, read on the forward strand.
CGGCCCCGCCCCCGGCCGGGGCGGCGCTCGGCCACCGCCAGCACATCGCCCACCGCGACGGCCGCCGCGTCGTGCTCGCACAGCGCCGACAGGCAGTAGGTGAACAGGCCGTCGAGATACGGCTCGTAGCGTTCGGGAGGGCGCTGGGGGCGAGTGGTGGTGGAGCGGGGCGCACGGCGCCGCACCCGCTGTGCGCCGGTGGTCTGTGTCGAGTGCTCGGACCTGCTGCTCATCACCCGGCGACGGTAGGCGGATGATGCAGACTTCCTCGCGCCACTTGCGCTGTTTTAACCCTTACGGGTGACCATCTCCCTCATAAGGGGACAGGTGTCCCCCTCCGGTGGCCGTAACCTGCTATGCGCTCGACGCCCTCCGGCAAGGCCGGGGAAGGGCCGCTGGGAGAGCCGCGAAGGGGCCTCTGAAGGGGCCGTCACCACCGCCGTTCGGCGCTGTCGGTGGCCGACGCTAGCGTTACGGCATGGCTGCCCGTAGCTCCTCCCGCTCATCCGCCAAGGACCGCCCCTCCTACCGCTGTACGGAGTGCGGCTGGACCACCGCCAAGTGGCTCGGCCGCTGCCCGGAGTGCCAGGCGTGGGGCACGGTCGAGGAGTACGGCGCGCCCGCGGTGCGCACCACCGCGCCCGGCCGGGTCACCTCGGCCGCCCTGCCCATCGGCCAGGTCGACGGCCGTCAGGCCACCGCGCGGGGCACGGGCGTGGACGAGCTGGACCGGGTGCTCGGCGGCGGCCTGGTCCCCGGCGCGGTCGTGCTGCTCGCCGGGGAGCCCGGGGTCGGCAAGTCCACGCTGCTGCTGGACGTGGCGGCCAAGGCCGCCTCCGAGGAGCACCGCACGCTCTACATCACCGGTGAGGAGTCGGCGAGTCAGGTGCGGCTGCGCGCCGACCGCATCGGCGCGCTGAGCGAGCATCTCTATCTCGCCGCCGAGACCGACCTGTCCGCGGTCCTCGGCCATCTCGACTCGGTCAAGCCCTCGCTGCTCGTCCTGGACTCGGTGCAGACCGTCGCCTCGCCCGAGATCGACGGCGCGCCGGGCGGGATGGCGCAGGTGCGCGAGGTGGCCGGGGCGCTCATCCGCGCGTCCAAGGAGCGCGGTATGTCCACGCTGCTGGTGGGCCATGTCACCAAGGACGGCGCCATCGCGGGGCCCCGGCTGCTGGAGCATCTGGTCGATGTGGTCCTTCAGTTCGAGGGCGACCGGCACGCCCGGCTGCGGCTGGTCCGCGGGGTGAAGAACCGCTACGGGGCGACGGACGAGGTCGGCTGCTTCGAGCTGCACGACGAGGGCATCACCGGGCTCGCCGACCCCTCCGGGCTGTTCCTCACCCGCCGCGACGAGCCGGTGCCCGGCACCTGTCTGACGGTCACCCTGGAGGGCCGCCGGCCGCTGGTGGCCGAGGTGCAGGCGCTCACGGTCGACTCCCAGATCCCCTCCCCGCGCCGCACCACCTCCGGTCTGGAGACCTCCCGGGTCTCGATGATGCTCGCCGTTCTGGAGCAGCGCGGCCGGATCAGCGCGCTGGGCAAGCGGGATATCTACAGCGCCACGGTGGGCGGGGTGAAGCTGTCCGAGCCCGCCGCGGACCTCGCGGTGGCGCTCGCGCTGGCCAGCGCCGCGAGTGACACCCCGCTGCCCAAGAACCTGGTGGCGATCGGCGAGGTGGGTCTCGCGGGCGAGGTCCGGCGGGTCACCGGAGTGCAGCGGCGGCTGTCGGAGGCGGCCCGGCTCGGCTTCACCCACGCCCTGGTGCCGAGCGACCCGGGCCGGATCCCGGACGGCATGCGGGTGCTGGAGGTCGCGGACATCGGGGACGCGCTGCGGGTGTTGCCGCGGCGCCGCGAGCGCGGCGAAAAGGCGCGGGCGGACGCGGCGGAGGACCGTGGCTGAGACGCCGAAGACCATGGCCGAGCCGCGGCGGACCGTGGCCGAGGTGAGGGGTCGTGACAGGCCGTGGGGCGGGGTGTGTGCTGGTGAGGGCGTACGCGAGGGGGCGGTGAGCCGGGTGATGCGCGGCACAGGGGGAGCCGCACTCCGTTTCACACCTACGGGCGTACGCCGGGAGACCCCACGGGAGGCCGGTGGCCGCCGGTAGACTTTGCCCTGGTCTCGCCCATACGTGGCCTCGCACACCGGCATGGCAGGGCGACTCGCGGCACCGACAGACCTTGCGACGGAGGAGTGCAGTGGCAGCAGGCGACCGGGCAACGGCACCCGGCAAGGCCGACGGTCTGATGCGTGCCTCTCTGAGCGCGGTCGCGCCCGGCACGGCGTTGCGCGACGGCCTCGAGCGCGTCCTCCGGGGAAACACCGGCGGGCTGATCGTGCTCGGCACCGACAAGACCGTCGAGTCGCTGTGCACCGGCGGCTTCGTGATCGACGTCGAGTTCACCGCGACCCGGCTGCGCGAGCTGTGCAAGCTGGACGGCGCGCTGGTCCTCGACAAGGACATCACCAAGATCGTGCGGGCGGGGGTGCAGCTCGTTCCGGACGCGGCGATCGCCACCGAGGAGACCGGCACCCGCCACCGCACCGCGCAGCGCGTCTCCATCCAGACCGGGTTCCCGGTGGTCTCGGTCAGCCAGTCGATGCGGCTGATCGCGCTGTATGTGGACGGCCAGCGGCGGGTCCTGGAGGACTCGGCGGCCATCCTCTCCCGCGCCAACCAGGCGCTGGCCACCCTGGAGCGGTACAAGCTCCGCCTCGACGAGGTCGCGGGCACGCTCTCGGCCCTGGAGATCGAGGATCTGGTCACCGTCCGGGATGTGAGCGCGGTCGCACAGCGGCTGGAGATGGTCCGGCGCATCGCCACCGAGATCGCGGAGTACGTGGTCGAGCTGGGCACCGACGGCCGGCTGCTCTCCCTCCAGCTCGACGAGCTGATCGCGGGCGTGGAGCCCGAGCGTGAGCTGGTGGTGCGCGACTACGTCCCCGAGCCGACCGCCAAGCGCACCCGTACGGTGGCCGACGCGCTCGCCGAGCTGGACCGGCTGACCCACACCGAGCTGCTCGAACTGCCCATCGTGGCCCGGGCGCTGGGGTACACCGGCTCGCCCGAGACCCTCGACTCCGCGGTCTCGCCGCGCGGTTTCCGGCTGCTGGCGAAGGTGCCGCGGCTTCCGGGCGCCATCATCGAGCGGCTGGTCGAGCATTTCGGCGGGCTTCAGAAGCTGTTGGCGGCGAGCGTGGACGATCTCCAGATGGTGGACGGGGTGGGCGAGGCCCGGGCGCGCTCGGTCCGCGAGGGGCTGTCCCGGCTGGCCGAGTCGTCCATCCTGGAGCGGTACGTCTAGTTCTGAGCGGTGCGTCTGGCTCTGAGCCGCCGTACGTCTGCGTCTGCGGGGTGTCGGGTGGGGCTTGGCGCCTGCGGCGGGCTGCTCCCCGCCCCGCCCCGCCCCTTCCCGACACCTGACGATATGCGGCTCCGCCGCGTGGGGCCCGGCCCCGGGCCCCCGCCGGGGCTCCGCCCCGGACCCCGCTCCTCAAACTCCCCCAGCTACCGCTGGGAGGTGCCCCCTGGAGGGGCTGGATTGGCTGGTCAGCCCTTGCGCTGGATGCTCCTATGGATGTCAAGCGGCTTCAGTGAGGTCGCTTTGTGTGGTTTGCCGGGTGGTGGTGCGGTGATCCAGGGATCGCATGAGGACGCGGTAGACCTCGCGGGCGACATGCCGCTTGAGGCAGCGCATGATGTCCTTCTTCGACAGGCCCTGCTGGGTGCGTCGTTCCATGTAGGTGCGGGTGCGGTCGTCCCAACGCAGGCGGCAGAGCACGATGGTGTGCAGGGCGTGGTTGGCCGCCC
>NZ_JAHLEM010001019.1 GCF_018883605.1 Streptomyces niphimycinicus
CAGCCGCAGCGCACCGTGCCCCGACCGGGGCAGCGGCCGGACATCGGCCGGACAGCGGCCGGACAGCGGCACTCCACAGGGCGGCGGGGGCCGCAGCCGCCATCGCCCCGACGGCGCGCCGCCGGGGCGGACCACCCCGGTCGGGCTCGAGGCAGGTCTCAGGGACGGGCGATGGCGCGCCGCCGGGACGGACCACCCCGGTCGGGCCCGAGGCAGGTCTCAGGGACGGGCGATGGCGCGCCGCCGGGACGGACCACCCCGGTCGGGCCCGAGACGGGTCTCAGGGACGGGCGACGGCGCGGCCGCCGGAGCCGACCCGCCTCGCCGGGCCCGAGACGGGTCTCAGAGATGGGCAACGGCGCGCCGCCGGGACGGACCACCCCGGTCGGGCCCGAGGCAGGTCTCAGGGACGGGCGATGGCGCGCCGCCGGGACGGACCACCCCGGTCGGGCCCGAGACGGGTCTCAGGGACGGGCGACGGCGCGGCCGCCGGAGCCGACCCGCCTCGCCGGGCCCGAGGCGGGTCTCAGAGATGGGCAACGGCGCGCCGCCGGGACGGACCACCCCGGTCGGGCCCGAGGCAGGTCTCAGG
>NZ_JAHLEM010000102.1 GCF_018883605.1 Streptomyces niphimycinicus
CTCAAGATCGAGTGGCCCTGGGAGTCCGACAGCCTTGTCGACCAGCGCGGCGCCACCCATCCCGGCACCTTCGTCAACCCCATCGGCTGACCAGCTCAGAGCTGTGCCACGAAGGCCCACTGCCCCGCTGCCCTGGTGTGTGACGCACCAGGGCAGCGGACTATCCGCTCCACGGACCGCGCCCCCTTCGTGATCGCTGCCGACATTCTTCTCCCGCGCCCCGCCCCAGCTCCACGTGATCGCGACTGCGTTCCCATCAGCACCTCCGCCAGCGCGGTTGATCACGCAGCTTGCTATGAGCGGGCCCTGGCCGTTCGGAGAGAGTGGGTCACCCGCGTCGTCACCGTCCGCGAACTATCCGGCAGGGCATCAACCGGCCTCCCACCTGGGTTCCCGACGTCCACGGCGACCTCAAGGTTGAACGAAGGTAGGCCGGCCTTCGGCACGACTTCGAGTGCGCCTTGGCCAACTGCTCCTGGCGCGGGGTGAGGTCACCAACGTGTCAGGTCCACCACAGCGGTGCAGTGCGGGTCGATGTCGTCCTGGCCTCGGCGTTCCTCTTCGGTGAGCAAGGAGGGCAGAGCCGCGAGCAGTGCGGTGACGGCTCCCGACGGTCGTACGTCGGCGGCGATTACGTTGATGTCGTCCTCGCGATCCATGTACAGACGCAGCCGATCGGGGCCTTGGAAGAGGAAGCCGCGCAGGCGTGGGTCGGGTGCATGTTCGGTGTAGGGGGCGACGAGGGTGCTCAGGATGAGGAAGGCGTCGTCGTCCGGTTGGGGCGGTGCCTGCTTGAGCGTGGTCACGTCGACCTGGACCAAGGGCATGTCCATCAGGGTACGGACGCGGCTGCTGGAGTGAATGTGGGTGCCGGTGTGCAGGGCCCGCAGGATGCCGAGAACGTCGTGAGGCCCGTACAACTCCTCGGAGTTCGCGACGCGCAGGGGGAGCTCCCAGGCAGTCCGCTCGCCGGTGGTGGTGTCGAGGGGGCCGGTGACGATACGGATGGCCTCGAGGGTGGGCGGTGCGGGCAGCACGCCGCGGACGAACTGGTCGCCGCCCAGGGGTTGGTGGAAATGCTGGAGCAGCAGGCGGGTGATGTCCGCCTGCTGCTCCGCGATGTCTTCATACAGGGATGTCACGGGGCAACGATGTCACTCATTGAGCCAGTTCGGGCACTTGTCCAGGCCCTTGCAGTAGGCGGTGATGACGCCGATCTTCTGGCCGCGACCGGCGTCGTAGCGTCCGTCGGCGCTCTTGCGGGCGCACTGGACGATGACGATGACCTTCACGCGGCGGCTGCCGTTCCAGGCGTAGGCCCAGTACTCGAGGCGGGCGCCGTTCACCTGGTCGGGCTTGCCGTCGATGGCGGCGTTGACGATCCGGCACTTCTTGATGTTGTGACGGCCGGAGAAGTGCTTCCAGCCCAGTTCACTGTTGCCGACGCGGGTGGGGACCACCCTGCCGCCCCAGTCCTTCTGCCCGCACTTGACGGTCTTGTCCCAGGCCGGTCCGGCATGTGCGGGCGTGATCAGGCCACCGGTGAGAAGAGCGGTTGCCGCGATGGCCGTGGCAGCCCCCGTTGCGATCTTCTTCATGACGCGACCATGCCACGCACCGTCGCCTCACATCACCTGATTTTCACGACAAGTAATCTTTTCGGCCAAGCATTCGACACGTGCGTGTCACGGCTTGCAATGCGCGGTCGGCAGTCCTGTGCCGTGTCCGTGGACGGGGGTGGGGCGAGGGACAGAAGTCGCAGACGGTTCCCCCGCCTCCAGGTTCATCGGCTCGGCGACCACGTCGCCCCGCGGGGGCGGGCACGTCGTGAACGCCTCGAAGGGGGTGGCGGAGCTGCTGGGGCCACTTCACCGAGGCGGTACAGCCCGGCACCATGCCGCGGGTCTCGTTGATCTGAACGGCTGCGGCGATGATCACCCCGAAGATCTCACCGGGCAGGGGAGCGCCTGCTCACTCGGGCCCGGATACGGCCCTCTCCGCAGTGTGGCGGTTGCCGCCGTCCCATAACCGCCGACGATTGGTGGAACCCATACCCCCGGTCCAGTATCTCCCTTGGTGTCAGCAGATCTTCGTAGCAGAGGATGTTCATGAACCACCGTTACGCATCCGCCCTCGTCGTCCTCGCCTCCGCCGCCGCGCTCCTCGTCGTCGAGTGCGGGTCTTCCAGCGCCAGCCCGAGGTTGGCGGCAAACAACCCGACCGTGTCCACCAAGGCCGGTTCGGCCAGGACCACGAGTACGGCCTGGAAGCCGTGCCACTTGCCCGCGGGGTACAAGCACTTCTTCAAGCTGGACTCCGCCAAGAAGGCCCACGGCAAGACCGTCGTGCGCGTTACCCCGCAGACGTGCAAGGTCAACACGGAGAACGACGAGGACGTCGTCTACACCCCGAGCGGAGCGGCCCGGTCGCTCGGCTTCGCCTCAGGCGCCTCCGTCAAGGTCCTCCGCGACACCACAACCGTGAAGGTCGCCCCGAAGTGGCTGGTGAACCACGAGCTCACCAACACCCCGTACTTCCACTACCGCGTCAACGGCCAGAACCAGATCACCGCTATGCAGGAGATCTACCACCCGTAGAGGAGTCAGCGAGTATCACGGCGTACAGCGTTCCCCTCCGGGGAGGAAGCCGAGCTCAGCAGTGCGTGTTCAGGTCGCCTGCCGCGGAAGGATCCATCGGCGTAGCGTGACGGGTAGATCCGTGGGAGACCATGTGCCGCGGTAACCGTCGGAGGGGGAGCTGTGCAGTCAGGGGCCATTCTGGACGGGCGCGACCGGCTCATTGAGCTGATCGGGACGGGCGGAGACGGGCAGGTCTGGAAGGCACACGACCCGAAGATCGACTCTACGAGGTGGGCATGGTGATGTCGTCGTAGGACTCCAGAAGGGTCCAGCGCCGTGCTGCCCGCACCCGGGTAGGGAGCCGGTCCGCGGCGGGTAGCGGTCCCAGGTCCGGACCGGTGAGGTTGGCGATGTCGGAGACAGGGACTTGGAAGGTACGGAAGGCGCCGAGCGGAGGAGGGTCTCCCGCGCGCCTGGCTTCGGTCATGGCTTGGGCGGCGGCGTCCTTGGTGAGGTCGGGGCTCTGTCGAGCACATAGGCGGTGGCCGCGAGATCCCCGTCGTGCATGAACGCGGCGACTTTCCAGAACCGCAGCGGTACCTGGATGCCCCGGTAGGGCGGATCGGAGTCCTCGAGCACGAGCCCGGTGAAGACCGTCAGCTTGCGGCCGAAGTCTTCGGCGTGGTCCAGCAAGAAGTTCTCCAGCCCCTACCAGAGCTGTTTGCCCTGGTTGAAGATGTCCATCTGCCAAGCGGTGTCCGTGTAGTGGAACGTGTCGCTGTTCGCCGTGGACGCTTCCACGCCCCATACCGGGTCAAGTCTGCGGGCCAGGTGGCCTTTGTCCAGGGGGTTGTCCTTGTAGACGGGGCCGCCGGCCTGTTGGGCTTCGGGATTGCGGGGGTCGAAGCGCCAGTCGTCATTGCGTGGCGCATCGATGAGGTTCGCGCCGTCGATCGTGACGGCTGTTGCCTCGGCCAGGCGCCGGTCCGGGCGGAAGACGACGCTGAAGTCGGTGTACGGGAGGATCACTGTCTCGCTGCCCGAATCCGCAGGCACGGGCGGCGGTACAACCGTTCCCAGGAAGCGGTGTTTGTAGCCCTCGCGGTTCGCCAGGGATTCGCGGCTCACGGTCTCAGCGTTCGGCGGGGGACCGGGGTGAGTGGCCATGCCGCTCTACGTACCGCACTGCCCGGGCTCGCACGCAGACGCGGCCTGTCACCTCTCCTGAATGGCTGAGGAGCAGCTTCGACCTCGAGATACCCGCGTCAAGTGACGTGGGCGGAGGGTGCGCCGCGCAGGAGGTCGGTGCGGGAGGTCTCCGGTTGATATGCCTGCGTGCTCGAGGGCAGATGGAGCCTCGCTGCCGTGTATCCACTTTGGGGTGACAGCTCGGGGAATTGAGCTTTCGGCCCAGTGGGGCAGGCCACGGTGACGGTCATGATGATTCGTCGCTGGGCCGCTGCCGCGGCCGCCACGCTGGCAACCGTCGGCCTCGTAGGCTCCGCACCCTCGAGCTGGGCCGCATCGAGCACACCAAGTACTGCGTCCTCCACCACCGCTCACGTATCAGCGGCGGAGCTCCCGGAGCCCCCGACTGCTGAGGAGGCCCGGTCGGAGCTGGCCGAGCTGAACCGTCGGGCCCGAGGACGATGTCCCCGGCTACAGTCGGGCGAAGTTCCCCCACTGGGCGACCCAGTTCGGCGCCTGCGACACCCGCGAGATCGTCCTCGCCCGTGACGGCGATGAGGTTACTCAGGACGTGCAGTGCCGGGCCACGATCGGCACCTGGCGCTCGGCGTACGACGGCGCGGTGCTCGACGCGGCGTCCAAGGGCATCGACCATGTCGTGCCGTTGAAAGAGGCGTGGCGGTCCGGCGCCTCGCAGTGGACGACCGCGGATCGCCGGGCGTTCGCCAACGATCTCGCCCATTCCCAGCTCATCGCCGTCTCGGCCCGCTCCAACCGGGCAAAGAGCGACTGGGACCCCTCCGACTGGCAGCCGGACCTGGTCAGCTACCGCTACACGTACGCCCGTGCGTGGATCTCGATCAAGCACGCCTACGCCCTCACCACGGACGAGGAAGAACGGGCCTCGCCGACCGGCATGCTCGACACCTGCGCCTGATGTCTCGCTCCCGGCGTGTCGGCGTGTCCGGCGCGCCGGGAGCCGGGGGACCCACTGGTGCCAGGTGAGGCACCCGATGACCGGAGCCCCCGGTGAACGGCGTTTTCTGGCGGTTGGACATCCCTGACACGGCCGACCTCACCCGCCGAACCATCGCATCAACATGTCCCTGATCCCTGGTTTGCGCCACTCGACAGCCGGAATGATCACGATGCACATACAGCGCGCCGTAGGGAGTTTCGCGCTGTCAGACGAGATCGGCGAGGGTGGGTGCAGGGCCGGGCATCGTGTCCGCGGCCACACGGATCGTCATGGCCGCCTCTTGGACGAGGCGCTCCAGGGACAAGACGCTGCGGGGTGCGACGGTTCAACAAGACCATTTCGGTAACATCCCAGGAGCCCATTCAATTTAGGGCAACTGGCAACTGTCGGGCGAGAAAGGTGAAGTCCCTTGGTGCAGGGGTCGGGGGAGTTTCCTTCACCAGCTCGTACCCGGTCGCTATAGCGACGGATAAAGGACCTGGCCGAGCTCCTGTCGGGCAGCCCGGCCCTTCTGGTTCGCTGGGACTGGTTGATAGCACCCGTCTCATGCGTTCTGGTCCGACTCGACTGTCTCGAGGTGGTTCCAACTCCGTTGAAGCGGCATCCCTGTTAAGGTCTTGCCGCCATGAACGGGTAGCGGTGATGCGCCAGGGTGATGGGGGCGGAGATGCGTCGCAGCGGGTCTGCTGGGGCCGGGTTGGTTGTGGTGCTGCTGATGACCGGGTGCGGAGGAGGTGGCAGGAGCGAGGCCGGCCCCTCGGTGACCACAGCGCTGGCCAAGGGGGTGAACACGGGCTGCGGCCACTACCTGAAGCCGGAAACGGTCGCCGCGGCGCTCGGCGACAACAAGTTCGCCGACGTCAACGGGCATTTCCAGGACGGTAAGGGGTCGTGCCTGGTCAATATCTCGGTCAGGGCGGCGGGCGGCGGTACGAGCGGGCCGCTCCACACCTTCGGGAAGCTCTCGCTGGAAATCCTCGATGAGGAGGATCCCGCTCAGATGGCCAAGTACGTCGGCGGGAAGTGTCACGCCACGTCGGCCGACGGAGTCACCAAGACCTTCAAGGGGGCCAAGGGGGCGTGCGGTACCTACCGGGCCGACCCTCCCCAGGAGTTCCTGGCGGGCGGCAGGGTGGAAGCCTACGCAGGCGAGGGCAGGAAGCTGATCACAGTCACCGTCGACGGAGTCGACGGCACCCTGAAGCAGGACCGCAAGCACGCCTTCCAACTGCTGGCCGATGCCCGCGCCAAGATCTCCGGAAAGTGAAGCGCGGGGCTCAGCGGGCGTAGCGGGAGAGCAGCCGGAGTACGCCAGAAAGTGGCAACAGGAACCGGGGTACGTGGTCACGGGGCGGGCTCTGGCTGATCCACCGTGCGCGGGCCGGGGAGTTCGCTGACCTGGAGGGCGGCGAAGTCGGCGTGGGCCTGTTCGACGGCTTCGGGGTACGCCTGAGCCTTTCCGTGCTCGGCGAGCGCCCGGCAGATGCTCTCCACCGAGGGGTTCTGGCCCTTGCGCTTGCCCGTGGGGATGATCAGGTCGGGCTGAATCTGCTCGACGGACTCGCCGTTCGTGCGGCGGCGGAGCACGGTGTGGAGCATGTCGTCGGTGATGATCTGGGCCCGACCGCCGTGCCTGCCCTTGCGGGCCGCGGTGTCGAGTCCTTCCAGCGTCGACTCGCGGATGTTCTCCCGATCGGTCTCGGCCATCGCTGCGAAGAACGCGAACAGTAGTCTTCCGGCGCCGCTGGGGTCGTACATCCCCTGGAGGGGGTCCGCGAGCATCTCCAGCACCAGGCCGTGCGCGGTGAGGTGGTCGGCGAGCGCGGTCAGCTCGGCGGCATCGCATCCTAGCCGTTTCATCTCGTACACGGTGAAGATGACGCGGCAGTGCGGGGCGTGAGCCTTGATCTCCCGCGCGGTCTTCACTGGTCAGGGTCGAGCCGTCGGGAGAGAACGCCAGCGCGACGATCTCGTTGAGGGGCCCTACGGGCGGGACGCCCAGCTCGTTACCGGTGCGGCTGTCCCACACCTTGGTCTGGTAGCCGAGTCCGGACTGGTGCACGGTGGCGAAGAGTCGGCCGTCGGGTGAGACGGCGGTCGCTCGTTCCGGCGCGGTCAAGGGCGGGCTCACGGGACCGGTGCGCAGGTCTTCCCCTGTGGGCCGGAGCGTCTGAGCGTCCCAGAGTCGGACGTAGGACCGGAATCCACGGGGGTAGGTGTAGAGTACCGTCCCGTCGTCGCTGACGGAGTCCACTTCCAGGTTCGGGGCGCCCTTGGTGACGATCCTGCCGGAGGGGAACGCGACCCGGCCGAAGTTCGGGGCGGCGATCACGCTCTTGCCGTCCGGAAGGAAGAAGACGGCCCCTCCGTTGTCCGGGTAGCCGAGGTCGGCGCGCACCTGACGGGTCTGGCGCATGGTGGTCAGATCCCAGAAGGTGAGCACGTTGGTGCCGTTTAGTGTCACAGCTTGGACGGCGAGTGCCTTGTCGTCCGGTGAGAACGCGAACGCCGTGGTTGTTCCGCTGTGCTGGTCTTTCCTGAGGATGGGCAGGCTGCCGAGCCTTGATCCCTTCTTTCCGCCCGTGTCCCAGATCTCGATCGTCGTACCGGCGAGCACAGCGAGCCGACGCCCGTCGCGGCTGAGCTGGATCTCCTCCACGGCGTATCCTGCGTCCTCCGCGCGCGAGGTCACGGTGAAACGCTTGGTTCGTGACGGCAGGGCCCAGATTTCGATGTCGCTGGCCTTGAGCCCGTAGTACGGGAAGGGGACAGGCAGCTTCTTCATGTTCTTGGCGCGCAGGTCGATCCAGGTGAACGCCTTCCCCTCGCTGGCGGGCAGGGAGAGCACTCGTTCATCCGGAGAGAACGAAGAGTCCCAGAAGAGACCGTTGGGTGCGCGGGTGCTCAAAGTGATGATCTTGCGGGCGGTGCGGCTGTCCCAGATGGCCAGTGTGGTCTTCAGGTCCGAGCCGATCGTCTGGACCATCAGGTAGGTGCCCAGAGGGCTGACCCCCATCACCGGCCAGTGTTCGCCGTCCTGCTTGGCGGTGGGGTAGGCGTGCGCGTGGCGGCGGCGGGCGCTGGAGACGTCGAGCAGGCGGGTGTATCCGTCGTCGGTACTCACGGCGGCCGTCTTGCCGTCATCGGAAAGGTCCACTTGGTGGACCTTGGCCGGAGCGGTGTAGGAACTGAACTTCTTGCGGGTCTGGACGTTCCAGAACTCTACGCGGGTGTCCCCGGCAGCCGCGAAGGTCTGCCCGGTGCTGTCCAGATCGGACTCCGTCGCCACGAAGCCGGGGAGCTTGAGCGCATCGCCTTCCTGCTGGTTGTGCAGGGCGAGTAGGGCCGACCACGACTCGGGGCTGGCAAGACTTGCCGAAGCCACCGCCAGCCGCCGGCCGAGCTGGGGATCGGTGCGGCGAACCGACTGGGCGACCCCGGCCACCTGGGCGGACGCCGCACGGTCACGCCGGCCGATGACGGTCTGCCGCTGGCTGAACGCGACGCCGGGATCAACGACGCTGGTAACACGATGAGTTGGGGCAAAGGGGTGGGGCTTCTTGCGGGATGCCAGGCGGCACGTGGCCAGCGCCGACCACCTGTACGTGAAGGCCGCGGCCGCCACCTGGCTTCATGGCCGGGGCGAGCAGGCCCGCTTCGACTTCGCCCAGTCCGACGGCGTGCCGGTCGGCTCCGTGGTCGACATCCACTGGCGGCACGGCGGGCTGCGGGTGCATCTGGACCAGGCAGTGGCCCCGGCGTGGGACGAGGACCGAGGCGTTCGCACGGCCCACGGAGTGGTTCGGCCTGGACGAGTGCGCGTGACGGAGCGGGGCTGTCGACACCGGCCGTCGAACGAATCGTCCAGGCCCGCAGCGCACCCCCTCCGGCGCAGTGGGCCACAGGCAAGGCCAGGAAGGGGCCGGATACGGACGCCCGGGCCCGAGGGCTGCTGCGCCGGCTAGCCGATGGGCGGAAGGTCGAATCCGTGGTCGTGGTGACCCGGGTGTGCCGCGAGATCGCCGACCTGGCCGGGGCCGGCCAGGAAACTCAAGGCGAGCTGGACGCCGCCGTGCGGAGGAAGGGGGCCCGACCCCGAAGAGTCGAACCCCTATGACCTGCACGTTTGCCAGATCAGTGAAGCTGGGCTCGGAGGCCGGCGGCCCTCTTGCAGGGCCGCGAAAAACATAACTGTGAGAGTTCTTCTGCGGCCCGGGATGGGTTGCTGCCAGGCTCGGCGCCGATGATCCGGCATGACTCGAAACATAACTGGCGCCCCGTCAGGGGCTGTCGTTCCCCCGAGATGTCTGCCGGACATCGGCGTCGAGCCTGGCCCACCCGTTGGCTTGATCAGCAGCTTGTCCGCCTTGCGGCGTGACTCATCACAGTTTCGCCACGCGGTGACTCCATCCAGGCCGACGCCGACCACAGCCGTCCGCCCATCAAGGAGAACAACCGCGTGGCCATCCTCGCAGAACAGGTCGACGGCGTCATCGGCGTCGACACCCACCGAGACACCCTGGCAGCAGCGGCTGTCAGCCCCATCGGAGCAGTCCTGGCCAGCACCGACTCCCCGGCCAACGCCCGCGGTTACCGTCGCCTGCTGGACTTCGCCCGCGAGCACGTCCCGGGACGCCGCTGCTGGGCTCTGGAAGGCATCGGCAGCTACGGCGCCGGACTCGCGTCCTTCCTCAGCCAGGCCGGCGAACATGTCGTCGAAGTATGTCGGCCCAAGCGGGCCGCCAACCGGGGCGGACGAAAGACCGACATGCTCGACGCCATCCGCGCCGCAAAGGATGCCCTGTCCACCGAGCACCTGATCCAGCCCAGACTCCGTGGCGAGCGCGAGGCACTACGTGTCCTTCTCGCCACCCGTCAGGGCGCTGTCCTCGCCTCCACGGCCGCGATCAACCAGCTCAAGGCCCTGATCGTCTCCGCACCCGACGACCTCCGCGCCGAGCTGCGGAAACTCAAGCGCCCGGCCCAGGTCACCTACTGTGCTCAGCTCCGGAACCGCACGGCCCAGGACGTTGAGTACCGGATGACAGCACGGGCCCTTCGGTCCACCGCCCAGCGCGTCCAGTCCCTGCAGGCCGAGGCCAAAGACCTCGAGAAAGAGATCCTCACCCTGGTCCGGGAGGTCGCCCCAGAGCTCCTCGGCCTGCTCGGCGTCGGGCCGATCACCGCAGCTCAGATCCTGGTCAGCTGGTCCCATCAGGGCCGGTTCCGCTCGGAAGCAGCCTTCGCGTCCTTCGCCGGCGTCTCGCCGATCCCCGCCTCCTCCGGACTCACCAACCGCCACCGGCTCAACCGGAGTGGAGACCGGCAGCTCAACCGCGCCATGCACACGATCACCTTGATCCGCATGCGGCTTGACCCCGCCACGAAGGCGTACGTCGCCCGCAGAATCACCGAGGGGAAGACCCCTCGCGACGCGCAGAGATGCCTCAAGCGAGTCATCTGCCGCTCGATTTTCAAGACCCTCGAACGGACTGACCGCACCAAGACCGGGAGCATCGAGGAACTTACTCAAGCCGCTTGACACCACATAGCAGCCTCGGGCGGGACCCGATGTGGGGTGCGGTCGGCCGGGGTCAGGGCGAGCGGGTGTCGCGGTACTGGCCCCACAGGGACCAGGCCCACAGGAGGGCTGCGGGGGGCAGCACCCAGGTGAAGGGGGAGCCTGGATCGGGATCGTCGATGACCTCCGAGAGGGTGATGGCCAAGATGGGCAGGAACAGTAGGCCGGACCTCAGCTCCCGGCGGGCCGCACGGCGGGACGCGCCAGGCCCGTCAGCCAGCCGCAGCGCGTACACCTGCGGGGTTCCGAACTGTTCGTGGGCTTCTCCGCCGGAGGCGGCCAGATGGGCGCGGGCCTCCTCGACATGGGTCTGAGCCTGCTTCGGGGACAAGCCGTGCGCGCCCCGCAGTACCCCATCGAGCCGGCGCAGCCACGCCTCGTCGTCGTGGTGTGCCGCCTCCGGGCCGTTGAACCAGCGACTCACCCGTTCCTCCGGCAGCAGCCAACCGATCACGGCAGGCAGCGCGGAGAGGGCCACCACGGCGGGTGCCGGCGCGGAGAACAGCGGCCCGTCAGGGAGGGAGCCGATGGCCAGGGCGGCAACCGGCACCATCACGACGGCTCCGACGATCGCCGTCCACGCCCCGCGCGGGCGACCCGCGGTTCGCAGCGTCAGCGCGACGACGCCCAGTAACGGCACCGTGCCGATCAGGGGGATGCCGACGAGCTCCCGCCAGCCGATCGTGAACTCCAGACCGCTGCTGAACCAGCCGTACAAAGACAGCAACACGCCGACCGCGCCGAGGCGGAGCAGCCCCCCGCGGAAACCCTCGCCGGGCGTGACGCCGTGCATGTCGCGGTGGCTCCGGTGCGCGTCGTCGATCCGTTCGGCGGCCACTTGGGCGGCGAAGTCGTCGGCATCACCGAAGAGTTCGTGCGCGCTGCGGCCGGAGTCGGTGACGGCCTCGTACACCTCGTCGACCACCTGGTCGCCCAGCCCGTCCGGGGGGTCGTGCCGCAGGATCAGACGGAGCCGGAACCTGCCCGCCCACCGCGCGTCCTCCTCTCGGGGCCACGTTCGGGGCGCCACCTCGCTCCCCGACTGTTCGGGGTCGTCCTGCCCGAGCCTGTGCTGCTGTGATGTCACCTTCGGTCCTGTCCTCGTCATCCGTCGGTCCCCAGGGTCTGCCGGCCGGTGCAGTCCACGGTGCGGACGGTGTCCGGTCGGCCGGTGCGCTGGTGCGCCGGCGCGGGGTCATGTGCTCACGCCGGGCTGTTGTGCGTCGGTCGGCTGCATGTCGGCGGGCCCGCTCCCGTGTGGCCCAGCCCCAAGCGGCCGTGCGCCGACGGGGTCCGGGATTGCGGTGGGTGCCGGGTGCGCGGCAGGGGCCCCGGGTGGGGCTGTGGCACCGGGTGGGGAGGATGCCGGCACCGGGCCGGTCAGCAGGCGGGAGACGGACGCGCCGAAGTTCTCCCACGCCGACCACTCCGCGTCGAGCCGCTCCCGGCCGGCCTGCGTGATGCGGTAGCACTTGCGTCCCGGCCCGCCCTCGCCCGCGCGCCAGTGGACCTCCACCGCGCCGTCCTCAGCGAGCCGGTTCAGCGCCGGGTACAGCGTCGCCGGCTTGACGGAATCCAACCCAGCCGCGGTCAGTTGCTGAAGGAGCGCGTAGCCGTAACTCTCCTCGTGCCGCAGTGCGCCGAGCAGGCAGAGCGGGAGCACTGCCCGCACCCACGCCCCCTTGGTGTCCGCCGCCACTGTCCGACCGTCCCCTTCCTTGCCGTATACGCCCTCGTCCGCCCGCCCGAGCAGGATGCCCCCGGGGCCGATGGGGATACGCCCACCGGTCCGTCCGGCCACCTGCCGGCCCGGACTCCGGCATCCGCCGTTCCGGATGCCGGGCGCCTGGAGTGATCAGCAGCCAGGGGGACATGGGCAGGAGGCCCGGAGCCCTCCCAGGCCCGCTGTCCGACCATTCGCGCTCTCCCACTATTCTGAATCTCAGACTAGTGGAGATGTCAAGTACGCAGAGCCCACCACGCCCCCGTCCTCCTTCGCCTGATGCACGATCACGTCGATGCTCCGCGGAGCCGCGAACACCGCCTGGTCCTGCGGTGTGAGGTGCCACGAGACCATCCGGCGGTGGTGCCTGAAGTTCGGTCAGGCTTACGCCAACGCGCCGCGTCGCCGGCGCTCCCGCCCGGGGGACAAATGGCACCTGGACGAGGTCTTCGTGAAGATCAACGGTGAGCGGAAGTACCTGTGGCGGGCGGTGGACACCGACGGCAACGTGCTCGACGTACTCGTGCAGAACCGCCGCGACAAGGCCGCGGCCAAGCGGTTCTTCAGGAAGCTGATGAAGGTCGCCCAGTCGGTGCCACGAGTGATCGTCACCGACAAGCTCCGCTCCTACGGTGCCGCCCACCGCGAGGCGGTGCCGCTGGTGGAGCACCGCTCCCACAAGGGCCTGAACAACCGGGCCGAGAACTCCCACCAGCCCACCTGGCAGCGCGAACGCACCATGAAGGGCTTGCGCTCGGTCGGCGGAGCACAGAGATTCCTGTCCGCGTTCAGCGGCA
>NZ_JAHLEM010001020.1 GCF_018883605.1 Streptomyces niphimycinicus
GCAGGTCTCAGGGATGGGCTGAACGCGCCCGCCAGGGCGCCCCGCAGACCGGCTCAGCTATGGCCCAGTTCCTCCGGCGGGGTGTCCGCCTCGACGGAGCCGCTCGCGCGGTCCGGGTGGAGGGGGAGCGGTTCGACGACGGTCTCGTCGACCACGGGGGCGGACGGGCGCGGGGGCTTGGGCATGACGGCCGCCTCGGAGTGGGCGCCGCAGCCGTACGAGAGGGAGACGACGCGGCCGTCCGCCGGGCTGAACTCGTTCGCGCACACCCCGAACGCCTGTCCCAGCGAGCCGCCGAGGGGCATCAGGAAGCCGCAGCTCGCGCACGTGCCGGGGGCCGCCTGGGCCATGGGGGTCTGGGCGCCGTACGCCTCGTCCCAGCGGTCGGCCGCGACGTGGAGGCCGTAGCGGGACAGCACCCGGGCGCGCCGCATGCCCAGTTCCTCGGCGATGGCCGCGATCGAGCCGGTCTTGGGCGCGGCGGTCTGGGTGACGGGGGCGCCGGCCGTGACATCGGCCTCCTCCACCGCCGCGAGCTGCTGCATCTCCTCCGAGACCACGGAGTTGGGCGGCGGGACGTCCTCGCCCGTGTAGCCCGGCTCCAGGCGCAGATCCTCGGCCTCGGTGGGGAGCAGATCGCCCGGGCCCATGTCGCCGGGGCGCAGCCGCTCGCTCCAGGGCACCCACTCGGGCGCGAGCAGCGCGTCGGGGCCGGGGAGCAGTACCGTCTCGTCCAGGGTGACGGCCTTCGCGCGGGAGGCGCGGGTCACGGTGACCGCCCAGCGCCAGCCGCGATAGCCGGGCTCGGGGCTCTCGAAGAGATGCGTGACCACGCGATCGCCCTCGGCGACAGCGCCCATGTACTCGCCGACCTTCCCCGGAAAGGCGGCTTCCATGGCCGCCTCGCGGGCGAGTTCGACCGCCTCGGCGCACAGGCGGTCGGGGGTACGGCTTCGCATCGCACTCACAGGATCGATTCTCTCTTCCACGCCGTCGCAGCCGTCTGACCTGGTGCGCCAGCCGTACGGCCGGAACGCGGGACCGCGGACGGAGCGGACCATGGGGCCGCGTCGACGTCCGCGCCCATCCGGCCTTCGGGCGCACCTTGTACGTCCCATTCTGCGGGATGGCTACTCGGCACACGGCCAGGAACGACCCTCGGTGGCGCGGTTACGCACGCTACCTTGTCCGGCCGCGCAGCCCCTACCCCCGTCCCATGCTCATCCCCGGCCGCCATGCCGCCCATCCCCTGCCCAGCCGCCCCGGGGGAACCACATTTCCGCTGGACAGCGGGGTGTTGCCGGTCCCCGCCGGCGGCGCCGCCAGCCGGAAAGCCGTCGAAGGTCTGACGCCCGGGTCGCGTTGGCTGCACCATGGTCAGGTGGCAGACAAGCGGTGGTACAGCGGCGGTCCGACCCAGCGGTCGGGCCGCTGGATCGTTCATGCACTCCGTCTGCCCTTCGCGCTCCGCCTCCCCTTCACCGCGGCCGGGCGGGGCATCCGCCGGGCCACCCACGCCCATGGGGCCGGGGAGTCGGGGCTCGGCAAGTTGATCGAGCTGCACGCGGTGAACTCCGCGGGCGACATGCTGATCACCGTCGCCCTCGCCTCCACGATCTTCTTCTCGGTCCCGACCGACGAGGCCCGCGGCCGGGTCGCGCTCTACCTGGTCATCACCATGGCGCCATTCGCGCTACTCGCCCCCGTCATCGGCCCGCTCCTGGACCGCCTTCCGCACGGCCGCCGCGCGGCCATGGCGGGCGCGATGCTGACCCGTACGGTGCTCGCGCTGACGATGGCGGGGGCCGTGGCGGGCGGCGGCCTGGAGCTGTATCCGGCGGCGCTGGGCGTGCTGGTGGCGTCCAAGGCGTACGGAGTCGTCCGTTCCGCCGTCGTGCCACGGCTGCTCCCACCCCACTTCTCCCTGGTCAAGGCCAACTCACGGGTCACGCTCGCCGGACTGCTCGCAACCGGCGTGGCGGCCCCGCTGGGGGCCGGGCTGCATCAGATCGGCCCGAGCTGGCCGCTGTACGGGGCGTCCGTGATCTTTCTGCTGGGCGGATTCCTGTCGTTCACCCTCCCGCCCAAGGTGGACTCCGCGAAGGGTGAGGCCAAGGCGCAGTTGACCTCGGGACAGCACCATCTGCATCTGCCGGTGACGGTGCGTAAACCCAAGGCCAGGGTCGGCGGGTCCAGGACCGCCTTCTGGACCAACGTGTGGGGCACCCTTCGCAGCAGCCGTTCCGGGCGGCTCGGCCTCCGTACGGTCGGCCCCTCCGTACTGCACGCCCTCCAGGCGTGCGCCGCGCTGAAAACCCTGTCCGGATTTCTCACCCTCTTCCTCGCCTTCCTCCTCCGCGACCAGCCCGTGGGCGGACTCGGCCCCGAGGTATCGCTCGGCCTGGCCGCCGTCTGCGCGGGCGGCGGCAACGCGCTGGGCACCGCGATCGGCGCCTGGCTGCGGGCGCGCGGCCCGGAGCGGATCATCGCGGTGGTGCTGAGCTCGGCCCTGGCCGTGATCGTCGTGTCGGCGGCCCTCTACGGCGCGGTGACGGTCGCCGCGGTGGCCGCCACGGCCGGAATCTCCCAGGCGCTGGGCAAGCTGTCGCTGGACGCGCTGATCCAGCGCGACGTCCCGGAGGAGGTCCGCACCTCCGCGTTCTCCCGCTCCGAGACGACACTCCAGATGGCGTGGGTCCTCGGCGGCGCCATCGGCATCGTGCTGCCGCTCCACGGGGTGCTGGGCATGGCGGTCGCGGCGGCGGTGCTCGCGCTGGGCGTGGCGCTGAGCGTCCGCGGGCTGCTGAGCGCCTCCCGGCAGGGGGCGCCGTATCCACGGGTGGCTTGAGGCGGATGGGCGGGGGTGGCCTGAATTGTGTGTACGACGGCCGGACCGGGTCGCCTCTGCGGCCAGGCCGACCCGCCTCCACGGCTCGCCTGACCCGCGCGCGAAGTGATCGGGGCGGCCCGATAGCCTGCCCGCATGACCGCTGCGCTGTTTTCCAGGGGCAAGGGCCGCCGCGCCGCCACCGCCGCCTGTGCCGTGTCCCTCGGGCTCGTCGCCCTCTCCGCATGCGACAAGCCGACCCCGCTGGCCACGGTGACGGTCGGTTCGGACACCGTGACGGCCGAGGCGAGCGACGGCTGCTACGGCGACGGCAAGGACCTGAGCTCGGAGAAGTTCAAGGCGTGCCTTTCCGCCAAGCCCGAAGAGACGATCAAGGTGACCCCCGGGGACAAGGTGCGGATCGGGGTGGACCCCGAGATCGCCAAGTCGAGCTGGGGCCTGATCGCCAACAACCCGGTCATGGCCGAGGCGAGCAAGGAGACGTACCGCAGCTTCGACAGCGACACGCTCTTCGCCCAGCAGAACCCGCAGACGGGCCAGACCACGCTCCAGAAGAAGGTCACGATCACGATCGCCGAGCTCGGCAAGAGCAGCCAGGGCGTCAAGGGCATCTGGCGTTTCACGCTGGAACGGGATTCCTGACAGGATTCCCGACGTTACGGGACTCCGTAGGACGAAGCGTCGCCCTACGGGGCCCGGCCGCGCTGGGAAGACCGGGGCCGGCCCCAGAGGACCCAGCCACGCCGTGACAAGGGGGAACCGTCGATGCGTGTACTGATCGTCACGGCCGTGCCCGCCGAACGGGACGCCGTGGTGCGGGGCATCGGCGCCACGGCCCCCGAGATGGCCGAACTCCCCGTCCCCGGCGGAACGATCCACCGGCTGAGCCCGGTGCCGCCCACCGGGCCGCCGCTCACCGTGGACGTCCTGGCCGCCGGGGTCGGCCCGGCGGCGGCGGC
>NZ_JAHLEM010001021.1 GCF_018883605.1 Streptomyces niphimycinicus
GTCCGCCGCGTCGGGCGACGCCGCCGCCACCGCCGGTGCCGCCGCCGAGGCGGAGCAGGGCAAGGCCGCCCGCGGCCTCCGCTTCTCGCCGGTGGCCCCCAACACCGAGGACACCGTGGTCACCGCCGAGGGCCACGACCAGAACGTGGTGCTCCGCTGGGGCGACCCGATCCTGCGCGGTGCGCCCGCGTTCGACCCGGCCAAGCAGAGCGGCAAGGCCCAGGCGGGCCAGTTCGGTTACAACAACGACTACATGGCGGTGCTGGACGTCCCCGGCGAGCGCGACCATCAGCTCCTCGTGGTCAACCATGAGTACACCGACGAGGTGCTGATGTTCGCCGGGTACGACCCGGAGAACCCCACCCGCGAGCAGGCCGAGATCGCCTGGGCCGCGCACGGGCTGTCCGTGGTGATGACGGCCGAGGAGCGCCGGCTGGGCCGGCTCACCGCTGTGTCCCGGCACCAGCTCAACCGCCGTATCACCGCGACCACTCCGTTCGAGGTCACCGGCCCGGCGGCGGGCAGCGAGCTGCTGCGCACCTCCGCCGACCGGTCCGGCAAGCGCGTCCTCGGCACGCTGAACAACTGCGGTGGCGGCATCACCCCGTGGGGCACGGTGCTCTCCGGCGAGGAGAACTTCAACCAGTACTTCGCCAACCCCGACAAGGTCACCGACCCGACCGTCAAGGCGGGCCTGAAGCGCTACGGCTTCAAGGACGGCGCCTCCGAGCGCAAGTGGGAGCGTTTCGACGACCGCTTCGACCTCGCCAAGGAGCCCAACGAGGCGCACCGCTTCGGCTGGGTCATCGAGGTCGACCCGTTCGACCCCGAATCCACCCCGCGCAAGCTGACCGCGCTGGGCCGCTTCAAGCACGAGGCCGCCGAGCCCCGGCTGACCACCGATGGCCGTCCGGTCCTCTACATGGGCGACGACGAGAAGTTCGACTACTTCTACAAGTTCGTCTCCGCCAAGCGGATGATGAAGGGCAACAGCCGCATCGCCCGCGAGCACAACCGCACGCTGCTGGACGAGGGCACGCTGTACGTCGCCAAGTTCACCGGTGACAGCCCGTCCGCCGAGATCGACGGCACCGGAAAGCTGCCCACGGACGGCGAGTTCGACGGCGCCGGCGAGTGGATCCCGCTGGCCTCCGGCGACCGCTCCT
>NZ_JAHLEM010001022.1 GCF_018883605.1 Streptomyces niphimycinicus
AGGGCACGCTGTACGTCGCCAAGTTCACCGGTGACAGCCCGTCCGCCGAGATCGACGGCACCGGAAAGCTGCCCACGGACGGCGAGTTCGACGGCGCCGGCGAGTGGATCCCGCTGGCCTCCGGCGACCGCTCCTTCGTGGACGGGATGACCGCCGAGGAGGTGTACGTCTTCACGCGTCTGGCCGCCGACAAGGCCGGTGCGACGAAGATGGACCGCCCCGAGGACGTCGAGCCGAGCCCGCGCACCGGTCGTGTGTACATCGCGCTGACCAACAACTCGGACCGTGGCAAGACGGGCAAGGCCGCGGCCGACGAGGCCAACCCGCGCAACGCCAACAAGCACGGCCAGATCCTGGAGCTGACCGAGCGCTGGAACAACCCGGGCTCCACCCGCTTCAACTGGCGGCTGTTCCTGGTCTGCGGCGACCCCGAGGACCCGAGCACCTACTTCGGCGGCTTCCCCAAGGACCAGGTCAGCCCGATCTCCTGCCCGGACAACATCACCTTCGACGCGCACGGCAATCTGTGGATCTCCACGGACGGCAACGCGCTCGGCAGCCACGACGGACTGTTCGGCGTGGCGACGGCGGGCAGCCGTCGCGGCCAGGTCAAGCAGTTCCTGACCGTGCCGACCGGTGCCGAGACCTGTGGCCCGATCGTGCAGGAGCGGCGGGTGCTGGTGGCCGTGCAGCACCCGGGCGAGCTCGATGGCGCGAGCGTGGAGAAGCCCGCGTCGACCTGGCCCGACGGACCGGGCAAGCTGACCCGGCCGTCCGTGATCAGCGTCTGGCGGCGCGACGGCGGCGACATCGGCGCCTGAGGCGCACGGGCCTCGTGAAACCCACGAGGCCCACACCCCAGCCCGAGCCCCCCGCGCCCCCCGCGAGCCGCCGCAGCGGCTCGCGGGGGGCGCGCGCGTAAGGAGTCCGGAAAAGCGGGGTTGCTCTCGCTCATATCGGACCCGGATATCCGTGTGGATAGCTGACTAAACTCTGGAGTCAGGAAAACGGGAGAACGTGAAAAGCGGGGGAAATCATGGTGCGACCCGGGTCGCTCGGACCACCGACGACGGATCGGCGCGGCCGTTGGGCGCAGAGCCCACTCGCGCTCATGGACACCACGATGGACCAGTTGCGCACCTTGATCATGGTCCATGAGGCAGGTACCGCACTGGGCGCCGCACGGATTCTGGGCCGTGAACAGTCCAGTGTGCAAAAGCAGATCGACACCATGAACCGGAACTTTCGCGAGCTTTGCGGCGAACCCCTCGTACTCAAGCAGGGACGCGGCAAGGACGTGCTGTTCACCGGCACCGGAGAAGCCCTGGTCGAATTGGCGCGCGGAACTCTCGGCGAGTGGCTGGACGGCATCCATGAGTCACGGCGCCGCCTGGGAAAAACCCTGGTGGTGGGCACCACCCGATTTACCCTCAGCTATCTGGCGGGCGCCGGGGAGCGGGTGTCCGAGGAGTTCCGGCAGCGCGCCATCGAGCTCAAGGTCGGCCATGTGCGCACCCGGGACGTGCTGGCCAAGCTGCGCGCCAAGGATGTCGACCTGGTGTGCGGCTCCGTGGTGACCCGGCCCGAGGGCGACGATGAACTCGCCGCCTTCGATGTCATGGAGTGGCGCCGCAGCGGGGTCTCGCTGCTGACCAATCTGTCCGAGGCCGAGCTGCCCGGCCCCACCGCCCCGAGCAGCGCGCTGCGCTCCCTGCCGCTGGTGGTCTCGGCCAGCGGGCTGATGGCCGGGGTGCTGCACACCTGGTTCGGCGGCGACTACCGCAACAAGCTGCGCATCGCCGCCGAGATCGACACCGTCAACTACGGTTTCGAGCTGCTGCGCTCCGGCCTGCTGCGCGGCTGCATGCTGGTCACCAAGGGGGTCGCGGACGCGGCGGGCGATCCGCGGGTGGCGTACGGACGCGGGCTGCGCGCGGTCGAGCTGGTCAATGACACCGGGCCCCGGCTGGAGGTGCTGCTGGGCGCCTTCACCCGGCGCGGTGAGCGCGCGTCCTATGACGCGGGCCATCCGCTCAATCTGCTCTGGGACGCGCTCGCGCAGGAGAACGCGCGCTGGCAGCGGGAGCAGCGCTGGCCCACGGCGGGCCTGGAGCCCGATCCGTTCGAGCTGGCCAACTCCTACAACCCGAGCGAGAGCTGAGCCGTAACCCGAGCGGGAGCTGAGCCGCTGAGTCGCCGGTCAGCCCTGTGCCCCGTACAGGTCCAGCTCCACCAGCAGTGCCCGGTGGTCGGTGTGCGGCAGCTCCAGGAAGCGGGCCGTACGCGGCCGTAGCGCCCGGCTGGCCAGCA
This sequence comes from Streptomyces niphimycinicus, assembly GCF_018883605.1. GTDB lineage: Bacteria > Actinomycetota > Actinomycetes > Streptomycetales > Streptomycetaceae > Streptomyces > Streptomyces niphimycinicus. The sequence goes on from NZ_JAHLEM010001022.1 coordinate 2,311, forward strand.
CATGGTCGATCTGCGCCCCCAGCACCGGGGCCGTGGCGCTCGGCCAGCTCGGTGTGCGGGAGACGCCGGTGGCCCGTGCGCTGTCCCGCAGCCCGGTGTCCAGGACGGACCGGAAGGCGGCATGGTCCTGGGTGGCGTTGAAGTCGCCCGCGATCAGGGTGGGTTCCTCGCCCCGCCCGGCGGCGTAGGCCCGCAGCCGCCCCAGCTCGGTGCGCCAGACGTCCAGCTCGCCCGGCATCGGCGGCATGGGATGCGCGACCTGTAGCCGCAGCCGCTGCCCGGCGATCCGGACGACCGCCCCCGGCATCCGCAGCGTCCCGCGCACCCCCTCCGCGCGGGTCAGCGGGTGGCGGCTGAGGATCGCCGAGCCCGCGGCGGGGCTGTCGCCGAGGGCGATGCTCCGGTACGGGTAGGCCGCGCGGACGGCGGCCGAGTCCAGCGCCTCGCCGCACTCCGTGTCGCACTCCTGCACCGCGACCAGGTCCGGCCGCTCCCGGCGCAGCGCGGTCAGCAGCCCGTCCCTGGCCTGGCCGAATTCGAGGTTCGCGGTCATCACCCGCAGCCGGGCGAGGACCGGTCCATGCGGCTCGGGCGGGCTGCCGCCGTCGTACGGCTGGATGAACCACCCGGTGGCCGCCGCTGCCGCCAGCGCCCAGCCGCACCCCAGCGGCCAGCGGGCGGCCGCGCAGAGCAGCAGCCCGAGCGCCGCCGGGACCAGCAGCCAGGGCAGAAAGGCCAGGAGCTGCGGTATGGGGGTGATGCCGTCGATGTCCGCGGCCCGGCACAGCACCACCGCGCTGACCAGGGCCAGCGGCACCATCGCGGACCAGGCCGCCGTCCGCCGGGCCCGTCCGCCGGGGAGCCGGAGCAGCCGGGTGACGGCGCCCCGGGGGC
>NZ_JAHLEM010001023.1 GCF_018883605.1 Streptomyces niphimycinicus
CAGCGGGGTTCCGGCGACCGGCCGGCCGGACGGCAGCGGCGCGGGCGCCCAGCCCTCGCGCATCCGGCGCCACAGGATCAGCAGCAGCACCTCGGCGCGGGCCATGGCCGGCTCCAGCCACGGCAGCGCCAGCAGCACCAGCACCCCGGCGGCCCAGCCCAGCACCACATCGCTCAGCCAGTGGGTGCCGAGGTAGACGGTGGTCATACCGACCCCGAAGGCGAAGCCCGCGGCGATCAGCGAGGCGACCCGGCGCGCGACGGGGGTGGTCGCCAGATAGGCCAGAATCCCCCAGGTGACCACGGCGTTCGCGGTGTGACCCGAAGGAAATATATCGCCGGTGCCCCACATCTCATTGGAGCCGACGGTGGTCGCGTAGTGCGGACCGAGCCGGCCGAAGCCGATCTTCACCGCGCCCACGGTGGCGTTCAGCAGCAGCAGGGAAGTGCCCAGCGCCAGCAGCGGGCGCAGGGTCCGCTGCCGGTAGCAGCACCACCCCAGCCAGGCGGCGACGGCCACCGCGGTGGGTCCGCGCTGGCCCATGACCACGAAGTAGTCCAGCAAGGTGTGGAACTCGGGCCACTGCTTGTAGGGCCGGAAGAGCATGATCTGCCAGTCGAGCTTCACCAGCCATGAGGTGGTGAGCACGCCGATCACGGTCGCCGCGTAGACCGCCAGCGTGGTCCCGAGCAGCCAGAAGCGTGTTCGGGTCATGCGCGGTCGCACGAGATCGGGCCTTCGCTCCTCGGACGCGGGGAGCTTGTCTTCGGTACGCACCTAATCGACGTTACATTGCGTGACAGGCGAGTTCGGTCGATCAGGTCGCTTTGTGATGACGATGTGATGTGGAGTGCGTCTCGTCCACGGCTTTTGGCCGTGCCCTTTCCAAGGAATGCAGGAGGCCCGGGAACTTTTCTGCTCCCGGCCTTCCAATGGGCGTGTCTCAGGGACTTTATGGAATTCTTACAGGGTGAGTTTATCGCTTATTGGCCGTACCGTTCCCGGAAGTTTCCCCAGGCGTCGCCGGGTGGCCGAAGGTGATCGTCCGCAGGGCCAGGCGCGGCCGGAGGGGGGGCCGGATCATGGCGGTCCGGAGCCATGCAGCCAGAAGGCCCCGTACACCGCCGAGGCGAGCCCGGCCGACCCCAGGACCAGTGCGGTGCGCGCCGGGCGCAGCCGGGCCAGGGCGACCGCGATCGGCAGCAGCAGCGGGAAGGCCGGTATCAGCAGTCGGGGTTTCGAGCCGAAGTACCCCTTCGCGGCCAGCGCCAGGACCAGCACCGCCCCGCCGTAGGCCAGCAGCGGCCACGGCTGGCGCTGCCGCACACAGCGGATCGCGAGCCAGATCAGGGCCCCGACGCCGAGCAGCAGCCCGAGCCCGCCCACGAAGGGCGGCTCGATCAGCAGCCCCCCGATGAAGCCCGCGAAGGCCAGCCCGCCGTCGAAGCCGTTCCCCCAGCCGTTCTGGACGTCGAAGTAGCCGGTGACGCTGCCGGTCCGGGCGGCGACCCACACCACATAGCCCAGCCAGCCGAGCGGCGCGAGCACGACGCCCGCGAGCAGGCGGAGGGGTGGCGCGAAGCGCTTCCGTTGAGGGTGGTGGTGGGAGACGGGCGGGCCTGTCCGCCACGCCTGGCGCCGGCGCCAGGCGGGCAGCAGCTCCGCCGCGGCCGCCACCCAGACCGCCGCGACCACCGCCGCCCCCACCGGCCGGGTCAGCCCCGCCAGCGCCGCGAACAGCCCCGCCCACAGCCACCGCCGGGTCAGCGCCGCATAGACACCCCAGGCGGCCAGCGCCGTGAAAAGCGACTCCGAGTACGCCATCGACTGGACGATCCCGACCGGCAGCACGCCCCACAGCACGGCCAGGATGAGCCCCACCCGCCGTCCGTACAGCAGATCGCCGATCGCGAAGATCCCCCAGGCGGCGAACAGAGAAGTGACCCAGCTCACCAGCAGACCGGCATCGGCCGCGTCCAGCGGGGCTATGGCCGATATCACTCGCTCCAGGCCGGGGAGCAGGGGGAAGAACGCCAGATTGGAGTGGACCGCCCCGTCGGGCAGATGGATCGTGTAGCCGTATCCCTCCTCGGCGATGCGGGTGTACCACAGCGAATCCCAGCGCGCCGAGAGAAGCTGGTGCGGGCTCTTGTCCGCGAAGGCCCCCCAGACCGCGAGAACCACGAGCCCGAGCAGGCGCGTCCCCGCGTAGGCGAGCAATGCTGGAGCGGCCCGGCGCAGCGCGGCCCGAGCGGCGCGGCCCGGTCGGCCGTCGTCGCTGAGCGGCGCGGTGCCGGCTGGGGCGAGATCAGTCACGGCGACGATTATCAAGGATGGCCAGGACCGCCCGCGGGGGGCTGTGGATAACCCTCGGCGGCGCGGCCGCGGGGGCTGTGGACAACGGATGACGAACGCGAGACGGCCGCCGGGGGGCCACAGGAGGGACGGCAGAGGGACGGGGGACAAATGGGGAAGTCCGGAACGTACGGCTCCGTAATCCTCCGCGGAGTGCTCCGAACATGACCTGCGGCACACGGCCCGCGCGGGGACTCGCGTACCCTGACCTCTCACTCGCGCCTTCGTCACCGGGGTCACCCGGACGTCCCTACGACGTGACGTACCGCCCCTCCGACGGCGGACCGCGAGCGCAAGACCAGGGAGGTGCGTACATGTCCGGGACGACCACGGCCCGCACTCGGCGGACGGCGGGCGTTCCCCGGCAATGGCGCGGCACCGAAGCGGGCGGCGGCGCGAACCGCTGGGTCGTGCTCCTCGTGCTCTGCGTCAGTCTGCTGCTCGTCGCCGTGGACGCGACCGTGCTGCATGTCGCGGTCCCGGCCGTGACCGAGGATCTGCGTCCCGGCGCGATGGAACTGCTGTGGATCGTGGACATCTACCCACTGGTCTGCGCCTCGCTGCTGATCCTCTTCGGCACCCTCGGCGACCGTGTCGGCAGGCGGCGCGTCCTGCTGCTCGGCTACGGACTCTTCGGCGCCGCCTCCGCGCTCGCCGCCTTCGCCCCCAGCCCCCAGATCCTCATCGTGGCCCGCGCCCTGCTGGGCGTCGGCGGCGCGATGATCATGCCCGCGACGCTGTCGATCCTGCGCCAGGTCTTCCCGGACCGCCGGGAGCGGGCGCTGGCCATCGGCGTCTGGAGCGCGGTCGCCGCCGTCGGCGCGGCCGTCGGCCCGCTGCTCGGCGGCTTCCTGGTGGAGAACTTCTGGTGGGGCTCGGTCTTCCTGGTCAACCTGCCCCTGATGATCGTGGCGCTGCCGGTCGGCCGCTGGCTGCTGCCGGAGTCCACCGGCGACCGGAACGGGCCCTGGGACGTGCTGGGCGCGGTCATGGCCGCGTGCGGGCTGTTCTGCGTCGTCTTCGGCGTCAAACGGATGGGCAGCGGCGCGGACCCGCTGGACGCCGTGACCATCGCCCCGCTGCTGTTCGGGGTGGTCCTGCTGGTGCTGTTCGTGCGCCGCCAGCGCCGCCGTACGCATCCGCTGGTCGACCTCAAGCTGTTCGCCCGGCCCGCCTTCTCGATCTCCGTCGGCTGTATCGTGCTCGCCCTGCTGGCGCTCGTCGGCCTGGAGCTCATAGCCGCCCAGTACCTCCAGCTCGTGCTCGGGCTCACCCCGCTCGAGACGGGTCTGCGGCTGCTGCCGCTGACCTTCGCCGCCATGGCCGCCGGGCTCGTGGGGTCCCGGATGCTCCAGTGGCTCGGCCCGCGGCTCATGGTCGCCATCGGCTTCGCGCTCACCGCGCTCGCCGTTCTCTCGCTCACCGCCATGGGCCAGGCCGACCGGCCCGCCGTGCTCGTCGGCGGCTTCATCGTCCTGGGCTTCGGCCTGGAGACCACGCTCTTCAGCGCCTACGAGTCGATGCTCAACGAGGCGTCGGCCGGTTCGGCGGGCGGCGCGGCCGCCATCGGCGAGACCTCGTACCAGCTCGGCGCCGGTATCGGCATAGCCCTCCTGGGCAGCGTGATGAACGCCGCCTACAAGCCCGGCGTCTCCTCGGTGCCCGGCGTCCCCGTCTCGGCCAGCTCCGACGCGAGCCAGTCGCTGGGCGCCGCGTACAAGGTCTCCGACCGGCTCGGCGGCCACGCGGGGGAGGCCCTGCGCTCGGCCGCCCGTGGCGCCTTCGTGCACGGTCTGCACGTCACGCTCGCGGTCAGCGCCGGTCTGCTGCTGATGGGCGCGCTCGCCGCGCTGCGGCTGCCCAGGACCATGGAGTGCGCCGCCGACGACGAGGAGCCCGCCCAGGGCCCGGACCAGTGTGCACAGGGCGGTACGGACACCCCGGCCCGGCGTGACCGCGCCGCCGTCGCCGCCGAGTCCTGACCGGCCCGGCCCGGGC
>NZ_JAHLEM010001024.1 GCF_018883605.1 Streptomyces niphimycinicus
TTCCCTGCCCTGCTCCGCAGGAGCTTCGTTTCCTCCCCGGCCTGAAAGGCCGGGGTATCCACGAAAGAGAACCCCGATGACCGCCGACAGCCGCCCGGAGCCGCCCCACCTCGGCGACGAACGCACGACTCTGCGCGCCTTCCTCGACTACCAGCGGGCGACGCTCGCCATGAAGTGCGAGGGACTCACCGACGAGGAGTTGCGGCAGCGCTCGATGCCGCCCTCGACGCTGACGCTGCTGGGCCTGGTGCGGCATCTGGCCGAGGTGGAACGGGCCTGGTTCCGGCGGGTGTTCGAGGACCACGAGGCGCCGATGATCTGGTCGCCGGTGATCGACTTCCAGGCGGCGTACGACGTGAGCGGGTCGTCCGGGGCCGAGGCGTTCGCGGCCTGGGAGGCGGAGGTCGAGAACTCCCGCCGGATCGAGCGGGAGGCGGCATCGCTCGACCTGGTGGGCTATCAGCCGCGGTGGGAGGAGGAGGTGTCGCTGCGGATGGTGCTGGTGCATGTGCTGCTGGAGTACGGCCGCCACAACGGGCACGCGGACTTCCTGCGCGAGGGTGTGGACGGGGTCGTGGGGGCCTGAGCCCCTCACTCGGGAGGCCGGAGGAAGCGCCCGCCCCGGGTGGCCGGTTGCGGGAAGCGGACGGCCGGTTGCGGGTTGCGGACGGCCGGGCTATCGGCCGTGGCTCATCCCGCCGGGACTCGCCGGCGCTTGTCGAATGCGCCCTCGGCCGCGAGCACGACGACCTCACCCGGTGCCCGCACTACCGCCGGCAGGTGGTCCCCGACGGCCGAGGCCACGCGGCCCCGAGAGCTGGTTGAGGCGGCCGGGGCTGGGCACTTTGTGGGCGCGTGAGCTGATACGACCTTGCCGCATCCGGAGCTCCCGGAACATCCGGAAGGACGATCATGAGCGAGCCCAGGACATCCCCCCGCATGCTCGGCATCTACCTCAATGACCACCTGGCCGGTGCGACGGCCGGAATGGAGCTGGCCCGCCGCACCGCCCGCGAGCACCGGCGGTCGCCCTTCGGCGGCGAGCTGGAGGACCTCGCCGTACAGATCATGGAGGACCGTGCGGCGCTGCTGGCCGTCATGGCCGACCTCGAGGTGCCCGTACGCCGTTACAAGATCTACGGGGGCTGGCTGGGCGAGAAGGCCGGGCGGCTGAAGCCCAACGGCAATCTGCGGCGCCGCTCCGGGCTCAGTACGGTCGTCGAGCTGGAATCGCTGCGGATCGGGGTGGAGGGCAAGGCGCTGCTGTGGCAGTCGCTGCTGGCCGCGACCGGCCAGGACACCCGGCTGGACCCCGATCGGCTCACCGAGCTGCTGAACCGGGCGCGGCGACAGCGCGCGGTGCTGGAGTCGCTGCACGACGCCGGGGCCCGCACGATGCTCACCCCCGACCGGGCGGAGTCGCGAGAGGCGGTGGTCGGGACATGACGCCTGCGGCTGGACCATTCGCTGCCCATCATCACCACCCCGCACGCCTCCCGGCGGCTCCAGGGCGTCCATGGATTCAGCCGGGCGACCGGGCTGCCCACCTGGCACGATCAGGTCCTGGTGAAGGATCACAGCCAGGTCCGGGTCACCGCGCTGCCGGGCAGCCACGCCCCCGGGCCGGTGGCAGAAGCCGCTGCCACCGGTGATGGGAAGCCTCGGCTTCCGCTGGCTCATCGTGACCATGGACGCGCTCCAGGGGCCGGTCTGGTCAAGGCCGTACGGCCAGAACGGGTACTGCCGGTGCACTACGACGACTACGCCGCCTTCAGCAGCCCGCTCTCCGCGTTCCTGGAGGAGAGCGGGCACCCGGACGTCCCGTCCACGGTGGTCCACTGCGCCCGCGGGGTGCGCGTCACGGTGAACGCGCAAGGGGTGCTTACGGCGCCGTGACGGCCGCGGCCAGTCGCGGTCAGCTCGCCGTCAGACCGCGGTGGTGGGCGTCTGGTCGTCGCTGTGCAGCCGCCGCAGACGTTCCACCAACTGCGGACGGTGCAGGTCCACGACGAGCGCCATCAGATCCGGATGGCGCAGCAGCGGTGCGGCCCGGCAGTCATGCGCGTCGGGTGCCGTGAGCCGCCGGAACTCCCCGCGGGTCCCGGCGCCGTGCTCACAGCCATCGAGCGCCGCCACGGCCTGGGACGCCAGCGTGGAGCAGGTGAGCAGGGCCGCCGCCCAGCTCGCCACGACCTCGTCCACATAGGTGCGCCAGATGCCATCGGGGCCGTTGATCTCATACGGCTCCGCGTCCGCGAGCCAGTCCAGCCGGAAGGAACCGCCCGGTCCGGCCAGGGCCAACAGGGCGGAGTCGGTGGATGTCGGGTAGCGCAGCCAGGCGGCCACCGTCACGGCCTGCCGCGCCTGGGCCTCGGCGAGCGCCGCGTTCGTCGCTCCGTCGGCCGCCGGATAGGCCCTGACTAGCCACCGCGTGGTCGCCGCTATGACGGATGCCAGGTCCAGGGACAAACGAAGCCGCTCCTCGTACGCGATCAGTGTCAGCACCGTACCCTCGGGACGGCGGTGTCTAACATGACGTAGATCACGTTGACGGGCTCCGGCATGACACACATCACGCCCGTACGTCGGCGCGCCGAGCCTTTGCGACGCCGGGCGCGCACCGCATAGTGGCTGGTTGGCCGGGTACTCGGGGCCCATGAACGCCCCAGGCCCCGCCGTCGGCGTGGTCGTTGCCACCCGTGACCGCGCGGAGCGGCTCGCCACGGCTCTGGAACACCTCACCGCCCTGCCGGAGCGGCCACCGGTCGCCGTCGTGGACAACGGCTCGACGGACCACACCAGGGCCATGATCGCCGAACGGTATCCCGACGTGCGGGTCCTCGCCCAGGGGGACGACCACGGGGCACTCGCCCGCAACGACGGCGTACGCGCCATCGGCACCCCTTACGTGGCCTTCAGCGACGACGACTCCTGGTGGCACCCCGGCGCCCTGGCCCGGGCCGCCACCCTGCTGAACGGCCATCCGCGGCTGGGGGCGCTGGCCGGCCAACTGCGGATCGGCCCGGCCGAGCGGCCCGATCCGCGGAACGCGATGCTGGCCGCCTCCCCCGTCGGCCGCGCCGAGGACCTCCCCGGACCGGAGGTGTACGACTTCCTCGCCTGTGCGGCCGTGGTGCGCCGCGGCGCCTTCCTTGAGGCGGGCGGCTTCCACCCGCTGGTCGTCTCCGGCGGCGAGGAGACCCTGCTCGCCTACGACCTCGCGGCGATGGGCTGGGGCATCTCGTACTGCCCCGAGGTGATCGCCCACCACGAACCGGCCCCCTCGCCGTCCGAAGATCGCACCGCCGCGATGCGGTGCGATGAGTTGACCGGCTGCTGGCTGCGCCGCCCACTGCCCCTCGCGGCCCGCCGCACCGCCGCACTCCTCACCGAGGCCGGGAGAGACCCGGTGGCGCGGACCGCGCTGCGCGATCTGCTCGCCCGGCTACCGGCCGCACTGTGGCTGCGCCGCCCGCTGCCCCCGTGGATCGAGGAGGCCGCCCGGCGGGTGGACGAGCAGCGGACGGACGAGGGGCTCCGGCAGGAGGCGAGGCAGGTCGCCACCCACGACCGATGACCGGGCCGCCCCGGCGCGTGGACGGGGGGCTCCGGCCGGACCAGAAGCAGGCCGCCGCCCATGGCCGATGACCGGGCCGACCAGCGGCGCCGGAGAGGTGCGCCAGACCCTGGGGCGGCGGCGCGGGAGCCGCGATCCGGGACCGTCGATGGCCGCACGGCGGTCGCCATCGCCGGCCGCGACCGGCGGGCGTAGCTGCCGCACAGCCTGAACCGGCCCGCCGAACGCCCGAGTTGCCGCCCGCGCTCGTCACCGACAGCGGACCGGGGAAGGGGGAGGTACGGGCGGCCGACCAGCGGCACACCGGCGGCGAAGCCGCCTACCTGATGGCCGCCCGCCGCACTCCATAGGCCGCGGCGCCCAGGGCCAGCACCGCCGCGCCGGAGACCACCGAGGAGACGGGCAGGGCGAAGGCCAGCAGCAGACAACCGGCCAGGCCGAGCCCGGGCACGATCCGCGGTGGGCGGCCCTCGGCCGGGGTGAGGGTCCAGGCGGAGGCGTTGGCGACGGCGTAGTAGGCCAGCACCTCGAACGAGGAGAACCCGATCGCACCGCGCAGATCCGCCGTCGCCGCCAGGACCGCCACCACCGCGCCCACGGCCAGTTCGGCGCGGTGCGGCACCGCGAACCGGGGGTGTACGGCGGCCAGCGCGGGCGGCAGGTGCCGGTCGCGGGCCATGGCCAGGGTGGTCCGGGACACGCCCAGGATCAGCGCGAGCAGCGACCCGAGCGCGGCCACCGCC